>CADCCI010000086.1:4874-18789 GCA_902799895.1 uncultured Bacteroidia bacterium
AGAACATCAAGATGGCAAAACACACCGCATTCTTGAGTGTTACCTTCTTGAGGAGCTGAATCATATAGTAGATATAGCTGAAGACCATCAGGTTGGAACAAGTGGTCAGGAAACGGCCCTTCATCTTGAACGCATTTTCGTCCAATGATATATCCACAACTTCATTATCAACCAAGAAGGTTGTGATGGACACATTATCTATCTTAAGGAAGTAGAAAGCGATGCTGGCAGCAACCGCTATAATTAAATTGAGGATGTTCACGTGCCGTACCATCGTTTCGAACGGATAGTCTATCAAAATCAAGAACAGCGCGAAGAACACATATATTTCGTACCGAAGGGATGCAACACCCAGGAAGAAGGACTGTCCAAAAACGAGGGAGCTCTGAAGTGCAGCTACCAGCGGGAATGCCACTCCGAATAAATAAAGCGGGATGGTGGTTTTCGGGAAGCGGGCCACGAAAGCAAATACCACAGCCGAACCGAAACAGACACCCAGCAGGAGGTAGTGCATCAGATCGCTGTATGTCTCCAGTCCCTTGAATGAAAACACTTCCAGATAGTACAGGAGGAAGAAAGAGACGATAATGATCTTAAGAACCTTCATTACATTTTCCTCCCCTCTTTGCGGGCCTGTCGGACCAAATTACGCTGTTGTCGGTTTAACCTGATCACATCCAGGATGAGTGACGACAAACCCTCATAGGCAGCGGCACAGCATCGATGGAACCAACTGTAGTTCTTCCGACGGAAATAGACCCGGTTCCGATTCAGGTACCGAAGCGAGAATGCAGATAGTTCCCCTCCGGAACTGAACCCGATACGATGTTCCAAGACCGACGACGGGATATATGCCAGACGGAAACCATCCTGCATAACAGCCCGCCATACGAAATCCGTATCATCCCAATAGACGAAATAACGCTCATCCATCATTCCGGTCTTTTTGAAAACCGATGCATCTACCAGCATGAAACAGGTAGGGGCATATGTCACCAGGCACGCTGTATCTGCCTGGCCATGATCCACCTCACCATAATACCGGTGAGCAGGCCCCGCCCAGTAGCGGAAATAGCCTCCGGCATACCAGAGACGGTTTCCGGAATGATAATAATAAGCCTTTCCAACTGCCATCTGGGCCTGCAGGCGATCTTTCCCCTCAATCAGGGAAGCCAGACAATCGGAAGGCATCACAATGTCATTGTTCGATAAAAGTACCTGATCGCACCGGTCTGCCAAAGCCGCGCGGATCCCCACATTGTTCCCCTGTGCCACTCCCCCGTTCTCCTGCTGGCGAATCAGGACCGAGGAGAACTCCCTTTCCTTCGAAAGGGAAAGGAACAGGTCGGCGGAGTCGTCCGAGGATGCATTATCCACGGCATAGCGACGGAAGTCCTTGACACTCTGCGCCGAAAGGGACGCAAAGAAAGCGGGCAAAACCTCCGCGGAGTTGTACAGGACTGTGACGATTCCGATCATCCTTTTGCGTTCAAGATTGACTGGATTTTCGAAGGATCCCCGTAAATACAGGGAGAATCGTACGGACGGTCAGGGAAGGCACCGTAATCCAACCGGATATCCAACCCGTTTTCGCGGATAAATTGTTCGACCCGTTCTCCCAAAGAGACAGGCTTTCCGCTACAGCAGCAAATGATGCCTTTTACACGATCCTGCTCGGATGCGCGGGCAATCATGAGTGCCAGTTCATCGACCGAAAGAAAATCATACCGGGTTTTCCCGCTGGTAAAGGGGAAAGTCTTCTTTCCATCCCGGGCAGCCTCAAGTAGTTTGGAGAAAATCGAATGGTTATGTCCATCGTCTCCCAGGAGATAGAATCCCCTGAGCCACAGCAAGTTGCAATCCTTTGTGCGACAATAGATTTCCAGCGAACGGCGAAGCGCATCTTTCGATATGGCGTATAGCGACAACGGGTTGCAAGGGGTATTCTCGTCAATCATTCCTTCGTGGTATCCCACTTCGTGCATCGTTCCCATCACCACAAGACGGGACAGGCCGGCATCGATGAGCGATGTCAGGAAATGGAAATGACGGGGCAAATCTTCCAGATGGCCGGGCGACTGGTGGACAAAACCGTTGCGGACGGCCAGGTGGATACAGACATCCGGTACGCCATACTCTTCCAGAAGCGTATTTTCGGAAAAGATGTCGGCCCGGGCAAAAACGGCCCGGGAATCGAGTTCGTCGCCACGGATATCGCACGCAATAACCTGATGGCCATCGTCCAACAACTGACGGACAACATGTCTGCCGATATAACCACCGGCACCTGTAACCCAAACTTTCATATTGTTGATTCAATAAAATTTCCCTGCTCGTCCGTAGCCCGCCACAACCGGTTTTCCCAGTCATAGCGTTTGATAATCCGAGCCGGCGCTCCCACCGCGACACAATAATCCGGGATGTCCCGGCTAACCACGGAGTGGGAACCGATTACACAATTTTTTCCAATGGAAGCTCCCTGGATGGAGACACCCTCCCCTATCCAGCTGCCATCGCCAATCCTGACCTTGCCCAAGGTACGGATTCCCTGATCCAAAACCGGAAGGGTAGGATCCTCATACTTATGTGTGCAGTCGGAGATGAAAACATTGCTGGCTATCAGCACTTTGTTCCCGATCTCGAGAGCCTGGGATGCATAAATATGGGCAAAATCGCCAATCCATGAACCTGCACCGATACGAAGGGCGCAGTCTGCGGTGCCGATATTCGGATCGGCCGCCAGCCATCCCCACTTCCCGATCCACACATTCGGTCCCAGCGAAATCCGGTCACGGCCTTGAACACGCATCTGACGGTCCATCACCGTCGAGCGGTGATACTCGGCGAAGAAGGGTTTCCGGAACGCATACTGCACAGACCGGACACAGAGATTGACAATTATACTAACGATACTTGGCATAGAAAGCGTCTATATTGGAAAAATCCTTATAATGATCCCGAATCTCTTCTTCCGGCCAATCCCACCAGCGAAGAGTTTCCAGGAAGGCGATTTTATCGTCATCGAAACGTTGTCCCACTTTCCGGGCGGGAACGCCGGCATAAATGGCATAGGGTTCCACATCGGAGGTAACCAGGGCCCCGGCAGCCACAACCGCCCCATTTCCAATCCGTACACCCCCCAAAAGGCTGGCGCCGCTGCCTATCCACACATCGTGACCGATAACCACCTGATATTCCGTTTCCCCTTCCGGGAAAGAATGGATATCCTTGAACAGGGCTTCTCCCCGATGGAAGGTAAAGCCAATCTGGCCCGTTGTGTCATAATAAAAAGGAGGGAAAGTACTCACGAATCCATGCACGGGATGATTTCCGATACAAGTCCGGACATGGTCTGCGATGCTCGTATAACGGCCCACTCTGGCAGACACCAAACAAGATGCCTTGTTTACATAAGAACCGCGGCCCAGACTGCAGTCTTCCAGACAGACGTCCGCAAAAACGGTATTCTCTCCTTCAAAGGAGCATCGCATCAAACGGGCCGAACGGTCGCAACGCAACTTCCGTCCGTTCTTCAGGCGCACTCCAAGCGTGGCTATGTACTGCTTCAATGACATATTATCGAATCCAAATTCCGGTTGCTTTCTGCGAAATGATCTTTTTGGCCTGTATGCCGAACAAGATTGCATACACCAGGTTGATGACAATCATTGAGAATAGGACGCTGTACATGCCCATCCACCGTTGAAGGAACAACGACATCGGAATATGGACCAGCATCCCGACAACGACCACCAGCGTTTCCAGCGAGATGGCTCCCACACCGACAACAACCGTGCAATTCATCTGCATATAACAATAAACAATGATATATATAGCCACCATCCAGGTCATGGCCGGTTCTATATGAGCCTTGTCTGCAATCCAGAAGAGGCATACCCAATTCGATACCAGGGCCATCACCAGGGTCACGGCCGCCGAGAGCAGGAAAAGGTTCCAGACCCGCCGGTACACAGCCGACATCCACTGGAAATCCTTCTTCGCATATGCGTCCGTATAAGCCGGCCACAGCGGTGCCATCAGCATGTTGAACAGAATCATCGATACGCCCAGATACTTGTATGCGATGTTATAGGAGGTCACGGCCTCCGGACCGGCAATATGGGAAATCAGGATCCCCGCACTCTGATACAAGACCACGACCTGTATCTGGATGAGGAAGAACTTATAACCCAGATTCATGATGTCGCCGGCATACTTTTTCCTGATATAACGGAACGAAGGGGCCACCGCAGCGTAACGGCCACGGAACAACAGGCATGACGCCACAAAGGCCACCACGACCGGAATCAGAGCCATCAGGACAGACAGGCTCACCAGATCCAGGACAGCCAGGTGCGAAACGGCGATGACCGTGAGCAGGGAAAGGATTTGGCTGATGACGAGGAATAGTGAGGTATAGGCCACCTGCTGGAACGCGGATACAACAGCGATGATGACATTCACAATCATCTGGAACGCAAAGATGACCAGCATCCATTGCAGAGAACGGACAACCGCTTCCAGATGAATGGGATTGATCTTTAATAGGTAAACCCAATCCACAAAGGGGACAAACGGAATCAGCAGCAAACACAGTGGAATGAATATCAACAACATACAAAAATATGTCGTGGATACGAGTGCCTTCCCTTTTTCCGTATCTCCCTGTGCCAGGGCTTCCGTAAGACGGTTCTTCAATCCGTTGGTAAGTCCGATATCGAAGAAGTTCAACCAGGTAAGGATCGATGAGATAGCAAGCCAGATACCATACAATTCGTCCGACACGTAACCCAAGGTCACCGGTACCAGCAGCAACGAAACGAAGATACCCACGCCCTTCAAGAGGACGGAGTATATCGCGTTACGCCGTACCGCGACCGATCGCGTGTCGTCCGAAAAGAGGTTCAGCTTCATCGGCCCTTATACATGTTCTCGTAATACTTCTGGTAGTCGCCGCTGGTTACATTGTCCAGCCAGTCCTGGTTGTCCAGGTACCAGCGCACGGTCTTCTCGATGCCTTCTTCGAACTGGAGGGACGGCTCCCAGCCGAGTTCCCGCTGCAGTTTGGAAGAATCAATCGCATAGCGCAGGTCGTGGCCCGCACGGTCGGTCACATAGGTAATGAGGTCCATGTCCTCCCCTTCCTTGCGGCCCAGCAGGCGGTCTACCGTATTGATGAGCACCTTGATGATGTCGATGTTCTTCCACTCGTTGAAGCCGCCGATGTTGTAAGTCTCGGCAATCTTGCCGTTGTGGAAGATGGTGTCGATGGCCCGCGCATGGTCCACCACATACAGCCAGTCACGCACATTCTCGCCCTTGCCGTAGACCGGCAGCGGTTTGCGGTGACGGATGTTGTTGATAAAGAGCGGAATGAGTTTCTCCGGGAACTGGTAGGGACCGTAGTTGTTGGAGCAGTTGGTCACGATGGTCGGCATGCCGAAAGTGTCGTGGAAAGCCCGGACAAAATGGTCGGAAGAGGCCTTGGCAGCGCTGTAGGGGCTGTGAGGCTGGTATTTCAGGTCTTCGGTGAAGAACTTTTCGCCGTAGGCCAGGTGGTGTTCGCCGGAGCTAGCCTTTGTGGTGAACGGAGGTTTGATGCCTTCCGGATGGGTCATTTCCAACGCGCCGTACACCTCATCAGTACTGATATGGTAGAAACGGCAAGGGATGCGGGTGCCTCCGACAACCGTCTCGCTTCGCTCGACCCCACCGTTCGCTTCGCTCCCGGTCCCCCCTCTTACGGTGCCGAGGGTGGCACGGGTTGCTGGAGGCACCGGCATCCCTGCTTCCATCTGCCATCCCATCGGCATCCAATACGCTTTGGCGGCTTGCAGAAGCGACAGCGTACCCATGACATTGGTCTGCGCAAAAGTGAAAGGATCCTTGATGGAACGATCCACATGACTTTCGGCAGCCAGGTGAATGATACCATCCACGCGCTCCTCCTGCATCAACTTGAGCACACCCTCGAAATCGCAAATGTCCATCTTGACGAACCGGTAGTTCGGTTTGTCCTCGATATCTTTCAGGTTGGCCAGGTTACCCGCATAGGTAAGCTTATCCAGGTTGATGATCTTATAATCGGGATACTTGTTCACAAATAAACGTACCACATGCGAGCCGATGAAGCCCGCGCCACCCGTAATGATCAGTGTCCTTTTATAATTCATAATAGTTTGTGTTATAATCAAATAGATAGTCTGCTTCAGATAACCGGGCATGGTGCCGGTCTTTTTCGGAAAGGATGACGCTTCCGGCGGGCAGCCGCCAGTCGATGCCCAGGTCAGGGTCGTCCCAGGCCAGGGCGCCTTCACTCTGCGGGGCATAGAAAGCGTCGCATTTGTATTGGAAGACAGCTTCCGGTGACAAAACGGCAAAACCGTGGGCAAAGCCTTTCGGGATAAACAGCTGCCGGTGGTTTTCTCCCGTGAGTTCCACGGCGACATGCCGGCCGAAGGTCGGCGAGCCCTTGCGGATATCGACCGCGATATCCAGCACGGTACCGCTTACCACGCGCACCAGCTTGCTCTGGGCATCCTTCCCTTTCTGGAAATGAAGCCCGCGCAAAACGCCGTACACGCTCTTGCTTTCGTTATCCTGGACAAAGGTGATGGGCCGTACCTTTTCATCGAATTCGCGTTGCGAGAAGGATTCAAAGAAGTAGCCCCGCGAATCGCCAAAGACACGCGGTTCCAGGATTACGACGCCGGGAATAGCTGTTTCAATCACATTCATAAGGCACCTTCGGCAAGTTTTAACAGATACTGTCCATAAGGATTCTTGGCCATCGGGACGGCCAGTTCGCGCAGCTTGTCGGCCGTGATCCAGCCGTTGCGGAAGGCGATGTCTTCCAGGCAGGCCACTTTCAGACCCTGCCGCTTTTCAATTACTTCGATATAGGTCGATGCCTCTGCCAGCGAGTCATGGGTTCCGGTATCCAACCAGGCAAAGCCGCGGCCAAGGGTCTTGACCTTCAGCTGGCCGGCCTTCAGGAATTCCTGGTTGACGGTGGTGATTTCCAACTCGCCCCGGGCGCTGGGTTTGATATGGGCAGCCACATCTACCACCCGGTTGGGATAGAAATACAGACCCACAACCGCATAGTGGGATTTGGGATTCGCAGGCTTTTCCTCTATGCTGAGGCAGTTCCCCTGGGCATCGAATTCGGCCACGCCATATCGTTCAGGGTCGCTGACCCAGTAGCCGAATACCGTGGCTTTCCCCTGCTCCTCGGCATCTTTCACCGCTCCGGAGAGCAGTTCGCTGAAGCCGTTGCCATGGAAGATATTGTCGCCCAGCACCAGGCAGGCGCAATCGTCGCCGATGAATTCTTTTCCAATGATAAAGGCCTGGGCAAGACCGTCCGGCGAGGGCTGCTCTGCGTATGAGAAGTTCACGCCGAAGTCGCTTCCGTCACCAAGCAGGCGACGGAAAGCCGGCAGGTCCTGGGGCGTGGATATGACAAGGATGTCCCGGATGCCCGCCATCATGAGGGCCGATACGGGATAATAGATCATCGGCTTATCGGATTCCCGGTATTTCCACCATTATGCGGCGGGACTTCTTTATCCGCACCACCGTTCCCTCAACGCCCATAAACGGCCCGTTGATGACCCGCACCTTTGCGCCGTTGCGCAATTTCACCGAAGGGTCCGACAAGTAGAGGACTTCCTCGTTGGAGGCAGAGCAAACCCGGATGAAATCCTCCATTTGCTTGTCCGGCACCACGATGGGTTTGTGGTCTGAGCGGTTCCACATGAAATGCGTCCGTCGCCGGTCTCCTTCCCCCAGGATGAAATCGTACAAGTATCGGTGCGTAGCATTGACAAAAAGCAGGTTGCCTACCGCAGGCACCCATTCGTGGGAAACCTTCCCGTTCTTCTCTGTCCGGACATACTTCATGGGAATAAAAACCCGATGTCCCTCCCTTTCCAGCCTGGCTTTGATGGCCATTTCCCGTCCATAGGAGATCCGCAGCACAAACCACTGCTCTTTATTTTCCGGTACCTTCTCTGCCACGTCGCTACCCTCTCAATCGCTCCACACACCTTTCCAGCGAATCCAGCCAGTAAGGAATCCGGATGGCATAGGTGTTCTTAATCTTGGTCTTGTCCAGCACCGAGTAATGCGGACGGTGTACCTTGGAAGGGAACTCGTCCGAATGACAGGGCTGGATGTCACAACGATTGCCACCTAACTGGCAGATGGCCCGGGCAAAGTCGTACCAGGACGTTACCCCTTCGTTGGTATAGTTAAAGATGCCCGACTCCAGAACCTTGCCGCCGTCTACCAGGTCCACAATCACGCGGGCCAGGTCTTCGGCGTAAGTGGGGGTGCCCACCTGGTCGAAGACAACCTTCAGGGAATCCCGTTCGGCAGTGAGCCGGAGCATGGTTTTGACAAAATTCTTCCCGTACGGCGAATATAGCCACGCCGTGCGGAGAATCAGATACTTGCATCCGGAAGACTGGATGGCATTCTCTCCCAACAGCTTCGTGGCGCCATAGACGCCCGTAGGATCGGGAACGGAATCCTCCTTGTACGGAACCGAGGCGTTTCCGCCGAACACATAGTCCGTGGAGATGTGAACCAGGAGGGCTTTCCTTTCCTTGGCTACCGCAGCCAGGTTGGCGGGAAGCTGCCGGTTCAGCAGATCGCACAGTCCATGGTCCGATTCCGCTCCGTCCACATTGGTATAGGCGGCGCAGTTGATGATGGCGTCCACCCCTTCCGTATCGGCCACAATGCGGACGGCATCGAGGTCGGTAGCGTCCAGATGCAGCGTTTCCACGCCCGGCAATTCATTCACATCGGTGAAGATATACCGGTTCTTGCTAGCAGCGGAGAGGTTCCGAAGCTCCGTGCCAAGCTGGCCGTTTGCGCCTGTTACCAGAATATTCATGCTTCTTTCATCAAGGGTTCCAATTGTTTGACCTGGGCCGGTTTCAGCACCTTGGACGAATACTGTCCGTTGATGGAACGCATCCGGTGGCAGTCCGAACCGGCCATGATGTACCAGCCCTTTTCCAGCAAATCTGCGGCACGGCGCATGGTTCCCTCCCCATACACACCCAGGACAGAAGGGAGATTCAACTGGAAATGGACGCCCATCTCATGCAGCCGTTTGTAGTCGGCCTCCGTCATATATCGATAACGCTCCGGATGGGCCAGGATGGGGCGATAACCCTTTCGCAGCATTTCCGAGAGGATATCCCACAGGTTGATGGGAGGCGACCAAGTGGATGTTTCCACCAGCACGCGATCCTCACCAAGCAAAAGCAGATCTCCTTCTTCCAGGTGCTGCTCGAACAAAGTGTCTATCATATATTCCGAAGCCAGCTGCAGTTCGATGGAGCCGCCGTACACGGCACGAAGCGCATCGAAACGTTCCTTCAAGCCCTCCGTGGTGTTGGGTACATCTTCCATCGTATGAGGCGTAAGCCAAAGGGTTTTCAACCCTGTCTCTTCCAGGTAGGAAAGGATGGACAGGGATTCCTCCACCGTGGCCACGCCGTCATCGACCCCGTACAGGATGTGCGAGTGATGATCCACGGCCCCGTTCAGGAGGCCGGACTCCAACATCGTCTTGCTGCTGCTCAGGAATCCGAACATACTTAATCTTTGTCTTGTTCTCCGTAACCGTAGCCATAGCCGTAACCATAACCGTAGCCATAGCCATAGCCATAATGCCCGTAACCGTAACCGCTTCCTTTCCCTTCAACACCATTCAGGATCAGGGCCATCCGGTTGTACTTCCCGCTATGGTAGAGGTCGTTCAGGACCTTGATACCACGCTGGTCAAACATACCGGAACGGACAATGAATACCGTCATGTCGGCATATGCGGCGACAATGGAAGTATCTGCCACAATATCAATAGGCGGGCAATCGAAGAAGATATAATCATAAGAACCCTTGAGTTCTTCGATCATTGACTTGAAGCGATTGGATACCAGCAATTCAGCGGGGTTCGGAGGAAGAGTTCCCACCGAAATGATATCAAGATGTTCCGCAACCGACTGGACCGAATCCAGGATACGCTCCGACTTGCCGTTCAGGTAAGCGGAAACGCCATGGTTGTTGCGGTCCAGGGACTTACTCAGGGTTGCCTTACGCAGGTCCAGGTCCAGCAGGAGGACCCGGGAGCCCTTGATGGCCATACTGGCAGCCATGTTCATAATGGTAAAGGTCTTACCGGCGTTGGGCGTAAACGAGGTAACCATTATCACATGGCATCCGGCTTTCTGTCCAACCATCATATCCAAGTTGGTACGTAATACACGGAAAGCCTCGTTCATCATATCGCGCTTGCTGCTCTGAACGATAATGTTGCAATTGGAATCATCGAAGCGGTTATCGAACAGCCGTTTCCAGTAACGGTTGGAAAGGCCCATCTGCGGAATCTCGGCCAGGAAGGGCAAATCCAGATCAGTCAAGTCGGAACGACCCTTGACGGAAGTATCCATGACCTTTCGGATGTAGAACCAGACGAAGGGAATAAACAGGCCTGCCAGCAAGGCTAACAAAGCGATGATTGCCTTCTTCGGAGCTACCGGATAGGCCGAACCGTTCGGCGCCATGATAAGACGGGTGTTGCTCACCGTCACCAGGGACGAAATCTCATTCTCTTCCCGTTTCTGCAGGAGATAGATGTAAAGTTGCTCCTTCACTTTCTGCTGGCGGGTGATACCCAATAGCTGCAATTCCTCGCCGGAAGCGGAGGAAATCTTACGCATGATCTGGTTCTGTTCGCTTTCCACCTTGTCCACCTGGAGCTGCAGGGTAGCGACCAGATTATCCACACTGCGGTGGATAGCCGTCCGCATTGCATCCAAGGAGGCACCCATATCGCGGACGAGGGGGTTGTTCTCCGAACCCGTCTTCAGCATCCGATCCCTTTCCAGCAAGAGGTTGTTATACTCGATGATCTGCTTGTTCACACCATCGTACGTAAGGCCGGAATTGGCCGGAATCAGCGCATGGGCATGAGCCGGATCGTCCAGATACTCGCGGATATACTGCGCAATGGAAAGCTGGTTATTCACCTCGAAGGAACGGCCCGAGAACTCTTTAGACAAGTCAAGATACTGCTTGGCCGCATCGGAAAGGTCGGCAATCTGGTGGGTCGATTTATAATCTTTCAGATCGGCCTCAATACCGCCCAGTTCTTCTTCGATAACCACAAGACGGTCTTTAATGAATTCAGACGTATTGCGGGCCGAACGGGTCTTATTGTTAATCCACTCATCGTTGTAAATATCCAGCAACGAACTGAGGATACTCTCTGCCCTGTTGGGGAAACGGTCGGTCAGGTTCAGGATAACCACCGACGCCCGCTTGTTGGAAAGCGAGACCGTCAGGCGGGAGCAGAATCCCTTTCCACGGGCCATCGCAGAGACCCACGACACCAGGATGTCGTGACGTTTCCACTCATCGAAATGCAGGGTAGGATACAGGCAGAGGGAACCCACCGGCGTTACCAAAGAATCCCCGACTGCGCCCTGGACCTTTCCGCCTATCTTCTTCCCTTTTACGCGGAAGTCCTTGAGCAGGATGGTCTTGTCGCCCGTTTTTTCTACCACGAAGGAGAATCCGGATGCCAGGCTGTTTCCCAACTGGGCTACCACAAAAGGATTGTCCCCATACAGCTCCCGCTGGCGCATAAGCTGAAGGGACGTGTAACTGGTTTCCAGATTCAAACGGCGGACAACCTGTTCCATCAAATCCGGGGATGCAAGTGCCTCAACCTCGTTATCCACATTCGTTCCCGTGTTGTAGCGGGCACGACTGTAGCTGGCGAAGGAGGTAAGGTCCTTCATCATGGAAGCCTGAGAATCCTCGTCAATGATTACTTTCTCAGTTCTGCTATACGTTTTGGGGGTACGGTACAGATAAAAAGCCGCCAGAATCATGGCAATCACGACCGAAACAACGTACCACCACTTATTATCCGTAATAACGGACCATAAGTCCGAAAGCTGGAAGGAACTCTCTTCTTCTTCAATCAGGTTGCTTCCCAGTCCCCTGTTGTTTTTTTTGATATTATCAGACATAGACACTAAATTATCTGCTGAGGGTTGCGATAAAGTTGGCTGCGGTTAATGCAACGTTGCCAATGGTTACCCAGAAGCCTACCGACTTCACGTTGTTCTGGTTGATGGTGGACTGGCCTGCCCGGACCTTGTTCGGTGTTACATAGACCATGTCGTTCTGTTGCAGGAAAAACGCCGGTGAGTCCATAAAAGCCGTATCGGTAAGGTCCAGCGTAAATACCTGGCGGGTTCCATCTTTCTCCCGATAAACCATCACATTGTCACGACGACCGTAAATGGTCATATCCCGAGCCATAGCCAAGGCCTCCAGGACAGTGATCTTATCACCGGTAATCGAGAAAGTGCCGGCGTTGTTCACCTCACCCAGAACCGAAATCTTGAAATTCATATATTCTACGGTTACGACCGGATCGGCCAGCAAGCCGCCGGTAACCAGTTTCTCCTTGATAAGGGAGGCGACTTCCCAGCGATTCAGCCCCGCGACATGGATGGGTCCCAAAACCGGAACATCCACGTTACCTTCGTTATCGACCACATAACCCAACAACCGCTGGTAAGAGTTGTTAAGACTGGCAATTTCCGAACCGGCCTGATATGAAGCGACCGGGAGGTTAAACTGCGCCGCCAATTCCGGACGGCTGGATGACACAATGATGGAAAGCTGATCCATCGGTTGGATGACCACTCCACCCTGTGTTGTGGAGAACCATGTTGAATCCGCTGTGACATCCTGGAAATAATTGATGTTCTTGTACGTGTTCGGATTACAAGAAATGGCCAGCAGGGCCACTACCGACACGACGATTACGCTTGCAAATCTTCCTCGCATAATATACTTGAATATTTTTTGTCTATAAGTAAACAAATTTAAGCACAAATTTCTTGAAAACCAAATTTATGGTTAGATTTGCAAAAGATATGGCTGATCAGACTCATACCAGGCCCCCCATCTACCTGTACACGGACGGCGCCGCCAGCGGCAACCCCGGTCCGGGCGGATACGGTATTGTCCTGAAATGTTCCGGCATCTCGAAAGAACTGTCCGGAGGCTTCCGGCTCACCACCAACAACCGGATGGAACTGCTCGCCGTCATCGTCGGACTGGAATCCATCCGCTGGGCAAATGCCGAAGTCCACGTGGTCAGCGACTCTTCCTACGTGGTAAAAGCCATCAACGAAGGCTGGCTGGAGAAATGGGAACGGAAAGGCTTTGCGAAGGTCAAGAATCCGGATTTATGGATGCGGTTCCTGCCGCTCTGGAGGGCCCACAAGGTCACTTTCCATTGGGTTAAGGGACACGCCGGACACCCCGAGAACGAGCGCTGCGACGCCTTGGCGGTCGCGGCGGGTGCGGGTGCGGTGGAACGCGGAGAAAGCCTGCCGGCCGATACCGGCTACGAGCAAGGCTTCGAACAGGGCTCAGACACCCTTCTTTAGTTTGACGAACGCCCGGCGGAAATAATACAGGAAAAACCGGAGCGAATCCCCCGGGGCCACGCCAATCTTTTCCGCCACCTGCGGGACCGCCCGGAACAGGGAGGTTATTTTCTTGACAAAATAGACACCCTCCGCCCATCCATGGAAGGTCTTTTTCCCGAAATTCCCGTGAATGGACATCAATTGCCAGACTTTTTCCAGCACCGGCTCCTTCACCTCCCCGCAAAGCGGGAAACGGGGTGCCCCCAGATACCGGACGCAGAAGGCGCTGAACAGGGTCCAGGCATTTTCCAGCCCAATCTTCCGGAGATCTTCCGCCAGCACATCGGCATCCAGTTCCGCCGCATGGGCATGCACGAACATCATCCAGTCGCACACCTGGCGGAGACCCACGCCCTCATGAAAAAAGTGCTTGTACAGGT
>CADCCI010000087.1 GCA_902799895.1 uncultured Bacteroidia bacterium
CCGGACCATTTGGGTGAATACTTGTTCCTTGTTATCCATTTTCAATCGAATCTACACCCGTTAGACAACATAGATTGCGAAAAACTATAGAAAAACGGCAGAAAGTGATTCTGTTGGATTAATTCCGATTTATCGGTGTAAATATAAGTCAATTGGCCGAAAAGAAAAAGAAAGATGCAATCCGGTTGCGATGGTTTCTAGGTACCTTTGCCTTGCGAGGTTTCCGAAAAATAAACGTAACTTCGCACGGAACTCTTCCTGCGAGTCGCTTCGCCTGCCGGTCCATTCCGCCGGCAGTGTCTATTTTCAGGACGAAACAATATGTTTGGTACGTGGTGGTTTTTAAATGGTTGATTATTAGTTTGTTGCGAAGGTCGTGGTTCCCAACCCCTCTAGTGATGGCGAGGTTTGGAACCCAATGATTTATAAGCGTTTGATTATCAAGCGCATACGAGAGCCTTGGTTCCCAACCTCCCAAATATCTTCAGCCCGGCCCACAAACAAAAACGCCCCGCAGGACTGCTAGGCGTTTGGAGCGGAAAACGAGAGTCGAACTCGCGACCCCGACCTTGCCAAGGTCGGGGTCTACCAACTGAGCGATTTCCGCAATCATCCCCGCGACCAGGATGATGCCTCTTTTCGTTTTCTGTTTCATGACGAGAGCAATTGGTTACCGTGTAAAGGTACGGAAACTCTCGGAATAATCATCGGCCGAAACGGCTTCGGGAAAGGACATACATCTTATCTTTTGGCCGGGGCTGATTGTGTTTCATCCGAAAATGACTATCTTTATACAGTTCAATCGCGAAATATAGAAATGAAAAAGTTCATCGCTCTTCTGGCATTTGCATCCGTGCTGGCGAGTTGCGGGGTGGCCGGGATATCCGGCTTCGAGTCCGCTACGGAGCCTGTTAGTTATATCGACTACCGTCCGTTCCTGGACGATGATTTCTATTTCATCCCCAACCGGCCCTGGACCGGAGGGTTCACCCCCATCGCCGAACTGAAGGTGGTGCTCACCCCTTCAACCTATCGCCACGAAGGTTTCTCCGAGGGAAGGCCTCCTTTCGAAGAACT
This sequence comes from uncultured Bacteroidia bacterium, assembly GCA_902799895.1. GTDB lineage: Bacteria > Bacteroidota > Bacteroidia > Bacteroidales > UBA932 > Cryptobacteroides. The sequence goes on from CADCCI010000087.1 coordinate 1,078, forward strand.
TGATTATGAGGGGTTCCTGCGGATTGTCGAGGAAAAGGCGCGCGAGCTCGGTGCCGACGCCATCGTCGATTTCAAGTCCTCGCTGAAGAAGGACGTCACCGGCAGACCGACCAGATTCACGGCTTCCGGCTTCTGCATCCTCCGCGATTAGGTCGGTTCCGCCCCCCCCCGCCTTTCTTTTCTTTCATCGAACAGTTTCCGCCCGTGAAAGGATTGGGGTGGAGCCAGTCCATTCCGACTGTCTTGTCCTGAAATAGGTTTACCGGATTTGTGAGTTAATGAGTTAGGACTTGAACGTCCTGATATAGGTTAACCGGTGTTTTGCAAAGATAGTCAATTATCATTGGCAGGCAAGTGCTGTTTTGACTGATTCGTGCTTCAGCGCGAAGTAGTTCTTCCACAGCTTCGCCGCTTCTCCCTTCATGGACCTGGCCTCTTCGGGGGTCAGGTTTCCTATACTCATATGAGGCCTCCTGTGGTTGTAGGTGTAGATGATCTCGTCGATACGCTTCTGCGCATGGACAGGTCCGCGAAGGACCTCATGGTAGAGCCATTCCGTTTTCAAGATTCCGTTCGTACGCTCTGCGATGGCGTTTTCATAAGGGTCGCCATTCTCGGTCATACTGACCCGGATCCCGTTCTTCTGCAACACCGACACGTACTCTTTTGAACAGTACTGGGCGCCCCGGTCCGAGTGGTGGATGAGCCCCTGCAGCGTCCCGGCCGGGAACTCCCCAATCGCCATCTCCAAAGCGCGGAGAGGGCCCGCCGTGTCCAGCGTATCGTGGAGGGCGTACCCTACGATCTCGTGCGTGTAGACGTCTGTAATCAAGGAAAGGTACATCCAGTAACTCCGATTGACGGCCTTGATTTCCACGTACGTGATGTCGCTCACCCAGACCTGGTTCATGCATACGGGAACGACGTCGCGGATCAGGTTGCCCCATTTCCGCATCCAGTGACGGGAGTCGGTCGTCCTCGCCCGGAAGCGCCTCCTGCTGACCAGCATGCCGGCCTCCCTGAGCAGGTCGAACAACCTGTCGCGTCCCACGTCGTGGCCGCGCTGATAAAGCAGGACCTGCAACTTCCGGACGCCCAGGCGGGGAAGTTCCCGCCTGATCTCCCGCACCTCGTGCAGCAGCGCCGTGTCGTCCATCGCATCCACGATCGAAGACGTCCTGGACTTCCAGTAAGCTTGTCTGGTATAGCCAAACAGCCGACAGAGTGACTCCAGGCTTACTTCCGGGTGTCGCTCTTTGAGCTCGCTGACTGCTTGGCCTCGACTTTTTTTGGCAGGTCAATCCCGTACTCCTCCTGGATGATGCGCATCATGATCTCGTACCCTTCGGCCTTGATCTTCGACATCTTCAGAGCCTCTTCCAGCTCAGCTACGCGGGCCTTCAACTGATCGACCTCCTTGAACTGCTTGTCGAACTTCTTCTTGTCCATGGGACCAAAGATATCAATTTTCCCGGACTTGTAGTCCTCGGCCATCGCCTTGATGCGTACGCGGCTGTAACCGAATCGGCGACAGACCTGCTCCAACGGCTCCCCGCTGAAGTAGGCTTTCAGGGCTCTGCGCTCACCCTCTCGAATCAACTTGTATACGTCCATTTTTAATCGTTTTTTGGTAAACTTTTTTTAGGACGACACAACAGTTGGCGGAGGGTCGTTCTTTAACGCGTTGTTAGTTAATGTGTTGCGGCAGACGCATCCGCAGACCCCTGGTTTCTTCGTGAGGTCCGCTGAATAGCGCTTTGCAAGCGGGTTATAATCACGATGTTACAAACGGGTGTTCTGCAGACCCTTGTGACCATGGCCCCCAAACAAAAACGCCCGCATTGCTGCGAGGCGTTTGGCGCGGAAAACGAGACCCGAACTATTTCTTGTAATGTGTTGATTATCAGTTATTTAAAAGAAACCGAAAAGACTTCAGGTGAAACATAGGTGAAACTTTCGTGGCTTTTCAGGACGTATGGGGAAAAGGACATAAAGAGACACAAGGCAAAGGAAAAGACGCCTTTTGATGACAGAAGAAACCTTAAGATTCCGCAATATTGTTCCAAATAACCGCATTTTTCATAAGTGGCGGGTCAATGATTCTGGCGAACTTTGCATCAGAAAACAGATCGCCACGATGAGAACCTTTATTTTCAAGTCATTATTGCTGTCCAGCCTGCTCTTTGCCGGGCTGTCTGCCAATGCCCAGGGGCCCTTCCCGATGTTCAACAACCGGACGCACAGCGTCGAGGCGCAGCCGTTTGCCGACCTTTCCCAGCGGATCTGGGACCTTATGGCCGCCAAGGATGCCGATGCGTTGAAGGAGATCTTCCATCCCAATGCCATGTTTGTCCATATGGGCGGGTATTGGGACTGTGCCCAGGAACTCGCCACCATCGGCGGTGGCTTTATCCATTACAAGCACGCGGAAGTCTATGGCGTGGATGTCAAGCAGATCAATGCCGACAACTGGGCCGTGTACAGCACCATCAAGCTGGATGCGGCGCTGGGCGGAGGTGACAACATCGTCACGACGCCTTTTTTCGTGACCCAGACCTTTACCCGGGAAGACGGGAAATGGTGGCTCACCGCCATGGTCTTTACCACCCGCACCTCCGGCCCCGGGATTGAACCGGGCCAGAATATGAACCATTAATCTTTTACGAAAATGGACAGAAGAGAAGCCCTGAAACTGATGGGAGCGTCCCTGGCCGCCGTCGCCATGGCAGGCATCGCTCCCCGTACCCATGCCGCCATCCTGAAGGACCGCGCCAAGAACAAGAAGCGCCTGGTCTTCTATTTCACCGCCACCGGCAATTCCCTGTTCGTCGCCCGCCAGTTCTCCGACAGCCCGATCAGCATTCCGCAGGAACTTAAAAAGAAAGACTTGACTTATGAGGCCGATGAAATCGGTATCGTCTGCCCGGACTATGCCGGCGCCATTCCCAAGATCGTCCGCGAGTTCGTACAGAAGGCCTCCTTCAAGGCGCCGTACATGTTCTCCGTCATCACTTTCGGCAACGCCTGCGTGAACGTGGCCGAATATTGGGATGAATTCTGCCAGGGCCAGGGCGTCAAGATGAACTATGTCCGGCCCATCCTGATGGTGGACAACTATCTGCCCGTCTTTGACATGAACCAGCAGATGGCCATTGACAAGCACACGGACGAGAATCTGGCCACCATCCTCGAAGAGGTGGGTGCGCACAAGGACTTCATCGCTCCTGCCGAGATGGGTTTCTTCAACAAGGACATGCTCAAGGGGATGCAGGATCAGCATTTCTCGATGACGGCCGACCGTCTCCTCCAGCTGCGGGAAGACCGCTGCGTCCAGTGCATGACCTGCGCCAACGTCTGTCCCCACAAGAACTTCTCCCTTGCGGATAATGGCGTATCATTCAGTGGCAACTGCGAGTACTGCCTCGCTTGCGTACACGCCTGCCCGCAGAAAGCCCTCACGCTCCGCTCGGCCCGTGAAGGCTGGCCCGGCGAGCGCAATCCTGAAGCCCGGTACCGCCATCCCAAGGTGACCCTGGCCGATATCGTCCGGTCCAACAAGCAGTAGTGTTTGTTTGAAACGAAAAACGGACGGTGCTTTCTTGGCATCGTCCGTTTTTGATGTCCGCGGGTCTCAGTTTACCCGTAAGTCTCGATCAGGTATTTTACGAACTGCGGGTCCTGGAAGTTGATCAGTCCCTCGTCGTGCTCGTTGAGCGTGGCAATCAGTTGCATCTCGTCCGCAGTGAGGGTAAAATCGAAGATGTTGAAGTTCTGCGCCATACGTTCTTTGTGGGAGGACTTGGGAATAGCGACGATGCCGCACTCCGTGAGCCAGCGGAGGGCCACCTGGGCGGCGGATTTTCCATACTTGGCGCCGATGGCGGCGAGCGTCTCGTTCTTCACGATACCGTCCACACCCTGGCCGCCGAGCGGTCCCCAGGCCATGAGGCGGGTATCGGTCTCTGCCAGGATGGGCTCGATGCCGGTCTGCTGTACCAACACGTTGCACTGTAGTTGGTTCACCATCGGCTTGATATCGACATAATGCGCGAAGTCGAAGAAACGCGCCGCCTGGAAGTTGCTCACGCCAATGGCCCGCACTTTCCCGTTGTTATACGCTTTCTCCATTGCCCGCCAGGAGCCGAAAACGTCGCCATAGGCCTGGTGGATGAGCAGGAGGTCGATATAGTCCGTCTGCAGTTTGCGCAGACTCTCATCGATGGAGGCAGCGGCCTTGGCCTCGCCGTTGTTGCTTATCCATACTTTGGTCACCAGGAAAATATCCTCACGAGATATACCGGATTTCGCGATGGCGGCACCCACGCCTTCTTCGTTGTTATAGGCTTGGGCGGTGTCAATAAGGCGATAACCGACGGAAAGGGCATCGGCCACGCAGCGCTCCGCTTCCTGCGGAGGGACTTGGAATACGCCGTAGCCGAGAAGGGGCATCTGAATGCCGTTGGAAAGGGTTGTGTATTGCATGGCTGGTAGATTTTAATCCTGATGCAAAGGTCGGAAGAACAGCGGGATCGGAACTATTGATTTTTCCGGATTATCGTGTCAAAATGTCGGAAAAACATTAACTTTGGATGGCATGGTTTCAGGTCCGACTTGACCATATGACCCGGGAAGTAATCATACGGAACTCGCTGGAGGGAATCGGCGAAGGCGAGGTGGCGCTGCACCTGGCGCATATCCTGTGTCTCGCCGGCTCTTGCGAGATCAACTACAACGGGGATTCTTTTACCATCCGGGAAAGGGACTGCACCATCATCCGAGCCACGCAGTTGGTGGGTGATATCCAATGTACGGACGATTTCAGGGTGGAAGTCATTTACATCGACCCGGTCTTCATCGAGAAAGCAACTCCCAACAATAATTACGGGATGCGCGGCTCCCTTTCCTTGGCACAGAATCCGGTGATGCACCTGACCGATGAGGAATTCGAGCGGTGTCGGCGTGACTTTGAAGAAGTGGGCCGCCGCCGGCTGATGGTCTGGCACCATTTCCACGACGACCTGATGCTGAGCACGGTGCAGACGCTGATCCTGGATTTTTTCGATTTCCACGCCCGCATCGGCGGAGACACTTCTGAAATCCAATCTCAGGCCGCTTTGACCATGTCCCGTTTCATCGCCATGCTGGAGCGGGGAGATTACCGGAAAAACCGGGAGGTAACCTACTATGCTTCCGAACTTTGCATTGCTCCGAAGTACCTTTCCGAGATCTGCAAGTCCATCACCGGCAATTCGGCCAACTGGTGGATCAACCGGTTCACTGTCCTGGACATATCCCGCCAGCTCAGAGACAGAAGCCTCAGTTTCGTGGACATTTCCGAAATGTTCAACTTCTCCTCGCCGGCCTATTTCAGCCGTTATGTCCAGCGGTACCTGGGCGAGTCTCCTTCCGAGTATCGGGGGTAGATCACAGGAGACTCATGATAACAGCGCGGATAGTCGGGTAGTTATTCTCCACTCATCTTGGAATGTGTTGTGCGCGCTGAATCTATGAGCCGGAAGAATTAGCCGTTATAGTTTCCGCCCGAGAATGGATTGGGAAGGAGGGACCTATTAGGGGTGCTGGAAGAGACCGATAAATCTGAATTTATTCAATTTGAATATCAGACTGTGTTATTTCAAAGATGAACCTTTCCGAGTGAAAATTCTTACGTAGATCCTCACCACTTTCATAAATGCAATGAGAGAGGTTAAATAACTCCTTAGAGGACGAAAAGCGTCCTTCGTATGTATAGCTTTTCACAAAGCTTCTTTCTTCGTCCTGTTTGAAATACAGATCGACCTTTCCTTCTTGTATGTTAGTGGCAAAAGCTTCAATTACAACGTCTTCACTATTTGGAAGGCCTTTTGTTTCAGCAATTGTCAACCAATGGTCCGGCTCAATGGTATTGTTATATTCAATCCAATGGCAATTCGTTTGAAGATTTGACTCTATAACAAGCTCTTTGTCCGTCCTGTTCCAGATGGTTAGACTACCCGACCATTGAGGATCAGGAGCGCAGCTGAAAAGGATCAAGGACGCAGCTAATATGAATAATCTCCTCATTGCGGACAATTCCGATTTATCGGTGTAAAGATAAGTCAATTAGCCGAAAAGAAAAAGGGCCCTTTCTCCCATAGCGTTATTTCACAATCTCAAATATATCGACACCGGGGAGGAGTGCGATGCCTGTCTCTTCCAGATGGATTTGTCCGGCGGAGTCTATAAAGCGCACGGTGAAGATTTTTCCTTCGAGCCGCTTTGCCTGCCAGTCCATTCCGCCGGCAGGGGCCATCATGGCTGTTTGGGGCAGGGTCTGCGATGCTTTTAGGCAGAATGATGAAGGGCATTCCACTTGATGGCGGGTCCAGCATCTAACTTGTTTAAGTAGAAAACATTGTTTATCTTTGCTTGCAACCACATTGCGCGCGACACTTGATGGCCTTAT
>CADCCI010000088.1 GCA_902799895.1 uncultured Bacteroidia bacterium
GGGCGTCGGGCACGATGCGGGGGTCCGCCATGCGGAAGCCCGTCACGTCAGTCCAGTTTTCGTACACGTCGGCGTTCACCGCCCGGGCCACCAGCGCGCCGGATACGTCGCTGCCGCCCCGGGAGAAGGTGCGGATGTTTCCATCCTCGTCCGCGCCGTAAAAGCCGGGCACCACGGCGTGGGCCATGTTGTGCAGCCGGTCCCCGATGAGCTGGTTGGTTTCTTCCTCCATCAGGCGGCCGTCTACCATAAAGGCAGACTTGCTCAGGTCGATGCGTTTGTCGGCCTCGTAGGCGCCGTAGCCTTCCTCCGGGGAAAGGGTGAAGGCGAAGGACTGCGTGGGCTCCAAGCCCTCGAGCTCCTGCTCGAACTTGGGCAGCAGCATGTGGGTGCCGTGGATATAATCCAGGTCGTTGTTCTCCACCATCTTCCCGTCGACGGAAAGTTCGTAATGGAGCAATACTACTTTATTCTGATTGATTTTCATATGGTTATGAACTGATATCTACATGATGGAACGCAAGGGTAGGAATCTGCCGGGCGGAGCAGGGACGCGCATCGTCTCCGGCTGCCAGGAGGTTGTTCCATAGGGTGAGGAAGTTTCCCGTCACGAGCATCTCCCGCACGGGATGGAGGATTTTTCCGTCCTTGAAGGCAAAGCCCTCGATGCCATAGGAAAAATCACCCGTAGAAGAATTGAAATTGCCGCCGTTGAAACCGGTCACCAGGATGCCCTCGCCGCAGAGACGCAGAATTTCCGCCTGGTTGCGGCGGACGGGACCATGGCCCGGGACGATCCAGGGCAGGATGGCCGGGCAGATGGCATCTTCCACGGTGGGCTCCATGCCCAGTTTGGCGGCAATATAGGTATTCAGGAAATAGCGGCGTACGACACCGTCTTCGATGATGGGGGTTTCCTGCGTGGCCACGCCCTCGGAATCGAACAGGCGGGACCCCGTCTGTCCGGGCGTCCGGCAGGCTTCCGTCAAGGTAAACCTTTCCGGGAACAGGCGTTTCCCGAGCGATCCGTCCAGGAACGAATTCTTCTGTTGCAGGGCATAACCGCCCAGGGCGTTCAGCAGGGGAGTGACCAGTTTGGACGCGCATTCGCTCTGCACGACCAGGATGCAGGACCCGCCCGGATGCGGTTGCGGGCCGATTTGGGCGGCGGCGCGCTCCAGGGCGGTGGCGCAGCAAGTGCCGATCTGCAGGTCCTTCAGGAAAGGAGCCGCATCCCACCAGTAACCGCTGTAGCGGTTGCCGGCCGCATCTTCCACCGTCATTTCCACCCCATATTCAAAGGACGTCTCGCGATGCCGGCAGAACAGTCCCTCGGAGTCGATGACCACCAAATCGAAAACCGAATCGGAGTATTCGCCCTCCTCGGAAAGCAGGGTGAAGTCGGACTCGCCGGCGGCTTTCCGGGCGGCGAAAAGCGAGGCGTTCAACGCCATTTCCCGGCGGCGGGGGATGTCCAGGCGGGCATAGGCCGGGTCGTACAGGCCCAGTTCATCGCCCGTAACGGCATCGGCAGCCTTGCGGGCAGGGGCGGGCAGGTCCCGGCAGGCATCGGGCGCCAGCATGCGCACCGTATCCACGGCACGCTCCAGGAAGGCATCCAGCACCGCTTCTTCCATCCGGTTGATGGAAAAGCTGCCGTAGCGTCCCTCGACGAAAAGGGCGATGGTGAGCGAACGGTCCAGGCAGTGCGATACTTTGTCGATCTGGCCGTCCAGGGTGCCCACCAGCTCCATCAGGCTCTTGTTCAGGGTAACCCGTACCTTCTGGGCACCCAGCGCTAGGCTATGGTCGATGGCGTGATGCGCCAGGGCTATTTCTTCGGGCGTAATCATCCTTCCACTCCTCCTACGGTTAAGCGGCTCACCAGCACGGTGGGGATGCCGCAGGAAACCGGGCAGCTCTGCTCCTTGCCGCAGGTCCAGGCGCCCTCGTCAATCTTCAGGTCGCTGCCCACGGCAACGATGTCCGAGAGGGCCTGGGGCCCGTTTCCGATGATGTTGATATCTTTCACCGGCATGGTCAGGCGGCCGTTTTCGATGAGCCAGCCGCTCTTGACGAAGAAGGTAAAATCGCCCTCTCCGATCTTGACCTGTCCGTTCGAGAACTGGTCTACGTAGATGCCCTCCCTGATGCGTTCTACGATGGCGCGCGGATCCTCGCCGCCAGCTTCCATATAGGTAGCGCGCATGCGCGGGATGGGGGCGTATCGGAACGATTCCCGCCGGCCGTTGCCGGTGGGGGACACGTCGTACCAGGCGGCGCTGATGCGGTCGTGCAGGTAGGAAGTGAGGACGCCGTCCTCTACCATATAGGTCTTCTGGCCGGGCACGCCTTCATCGTCCCAGCCCACGGCGCCGCGGTTGCCCGGAAGAGTGCCGTCGTCCACGATCTGGATGCCTTTTGCGCAGATGCGGCTGCCCATCCTGTCCGAGAAAATGGACTGGCCTTTGCGGTTGAAATCGGCCTCGAAAGCGTGTCCCATGGCTTCGTGCAGCAAGATGCCCGAGGCGCCGGCCGCCATGACCACGCTCATCTGTCCGCCCTTGGGACGGCGCGCGGCAAAGCGTTCGTCGATGCCTTTTACGGCCTCGTCGGAAAGGGTTGCAATGAGTTCGTCGGTGAGCATCTCGGCTCCGGTACGCCAGCTGCGCGAGACGCTTTTGTTCTCGACCGTGCCCCCTTGCTGGAAGATGACCGAGAGGGATAAACTGGCCATCGGACGTGTCTCAAAGGCGATTTCGCCGAAGGAATTGAACATAAGGATGTCGCTGACCGTGCTAGACAGCATGGCGATGACCTTGATGATGCGGTTATCCCTGGCCCGTACGGCTTGTTCCAGTTTCTGCAGGAAGGGAACCAGGCCGCTGGCCTTGGTCTGCCGCCAGTCCTGAAGGACGGGATAGCGGTCGCCGGGGGCGGGAGCAAGCGGCTGGGGCGCCATGGCCGGAACGCTCTTCTGCGCAATGGCAGACGCGGCGCGGGCGGCGCTCATCATAGCCGGGAAAGCCGTACTTTCGGAATAGGCATAGCCCGTTTTCTCTCCGCAGAGCACCCGGATTCCCACGCCGAAGTCAACGTGCGAACCGCCCGAGGAGACTTCGCTGTCCCGCAGCAGGAGGTCGGCGCAATCCGTGTTCTCGAAGAACAGGTCGCAGAAACCTCCGCCGCTTCGCAGCCCTTCGGCCACCACGGCTTCCAACTGCTGCTGCGACACCTGAAATAGGTCCAGATAGTAGGCTTGCGGATGCATCATTTTTCTTTGAAACCGATATAACTTTCGAAGCGCTCGTTGCGGCTTCGGATGAGGTCGTATTTTTCGGGGTCGTTGATCCGGACCCCTTCGGGTGTCCCTTCTGCCACAACGGTGAACGGGATGATGGAATTATCGGCCAGGATCCAGCGGTCGCAGGCGGGAGCATAGAAGCGGAAAAAATAGTGCAGGCCCACGTAGTAGCGGCGCCGGACGGTTTCTTCGGCGATGTTGTGCCCGCCAGCTTCCACCCGGGCGCGGACGCGCTCTACGGCCCGGTCGGGGGAATCCAGCCAGAAATACAGGATGGTGACCGAATACCCGTCGGCCCGCGCCGTCTGGATGGTTTTCAGCAGGGAACGGGTCGCCAGGGTGGTCTCTATGCAGAAGTCTTCGTGCCGTTGGAAAAGGTAGCGCGTCTTCAGGAGCATGTAGCGGCTCGCCGAAACCTGGGCTTTTTCCGGGTTGAAGGGAGCCAGGCTCTTGGCAAACTCGTCCGAGTTTACGAACTGGCTACAAGACAACAGCTCGGGCAATAGCGTATAGGACGCAGTGGTCTTGCCCGAGCCGTTACAGCCCGATATGATGTATAAGCGGCTTATGAGTTGGTTACTTTTTCAAGCCATGTCACCATGCCGAACATGACGCCCATGGAGATGAGACAGAGCACCAGGAACACGCCCCAGCACCAGCCCAGCGGCATCACATTGTACATCTTGGGACCCAGGAAGAGGAAGAGGTTGCCCACGGCCGTGGCACCCAGCCACAGACCCTGGCAGAGGCCCTGCATGCTCTTCGGCGCCACCTTCGAAACGAAGGAGAGGCCCAGCGGGGAGATGAACAACTCCGCAACGGTCAGGAAGAAGTACGTAACGATGAGCACCCACGGACCGGCTTTCATGGAAGCCTGGGTAGCGGAATCCAGGGCCAGGAAGGTATTGGACGACGGGTAACCCATCTTGAACGAGAAGATGCTCAGGAACAGATAGGCCAGGGCGGCGATTCCCATACCGTAGGCAATTTTGCGCGGGGTGGAAATCTGACGTCCCCGTCCGGCCAGGAAGGAGAAGAACCACATGATGACCGGGGTGAGCACAATCACGAAGAAGGGGTTCACCGCCTGCCAGATCTCAGGGGCTATCTTGCTGGTATTCACGAAGTCACGGGCAAACATGGAAAGCGACTGTCCGTTCTGGTGGAAAGAGAACCAGAAGAACACCACCACACCCAGGACGGCGAAGAGGGCATACATGCGCTGCTTGATTTCCTTGGCCATGGCCTGCTTCTCTTCGGCCGTGTACTCCACGGAAACCACGGCTTCTTTCTTGCCCGGGTTGGGGAAGCGCTGCTTGGTCAGGATGAAGATGAGCAGGGAAATGAGCATCGCGGCCACCGAGGCGATGAAGGAGTAGTGCACGCCCGTGTTGAAGTGGTCCAGATAGCTGGTGCAGAAGGCGGTAATGGAATCCAGGTTGGACGGATCCAGAACGGCGCCCGCCTTGGAGGCTTCCACGATCAGGTTGTCCGACACGGTAGCGTTCAGGATGAAATCGTGGCAGAGTTTCGGCAACTGGGCGTTATAGGCCAGGCTGTGGACACCGAGCCACCACTGGCGGAGCAGCGGAGCCACGAACGGGGCGATGAGGCCGCCGATGTTGATGAATACGTAGAAGATCTGGAAACCGGAATCGCGTTTGTCCTGGGCCGCTTTCAGCGCCTCGGGACCTTCCTTGGCGGCATCGGCCTCCAGGTTGTCGTACATCTGGCCCACGATGGCCTGCAGGTTGCCCTTGAACAGACCGTTACCAAAGGCAATGAGGAAGAGGGCTACGCAGGTGAGGCAAAGCAGCCAGGTCTTGTTTTCCGGCGTTGCCAGGATGGGAACGGACAGCACGGCATAACCGATGGCCATGGTAATGAGGCCCTTCTGGATGGTGCCTTTGTAATTGGCCGTGCGGTCTGCGATGATACCGCCCACCAGGCTCAGCACGTAGATGCCGCAGTAAAAAACGGAATAAATGATACCGGCCTTATCGTCGGCCAAACCAAACTTGGAGCAGAGGAAGAGCACGAGGACGGCGTTCATAATGTAATAGCCGAACCGCTCTCCCATGTTGCTGAGCGCTGCTGCCAGCAATCCTTTCGGGTGTCCTTTAAACATTGTACTCGTTTATCTTTTAAGAATAATAAATCAACAAATTACACAAAGATAGGAATAATTTTGGAAATACTTGTGATTCCGCGCGGCTATGTGGCAAGAATCATGGGCAACGAATAGAATAACACATGGTATGGCTTGCCATCTGCGGCAGTTGTAAAAAATCAGACTCTTCTCGTCATCCGTAGCATCAAATCTTGTTGAGCCAAAGATGACCATTTTCCTTTGAGAGACAAAATCTATTGTATGTTTATTGGCAGCTCCACTGATTGAAGACCTGGACCTTGAAATCAAAAGTGTAACCTACTAAAACTCAAAGAAGACATCCCCTTAAAGGAACGTTGAGACCATCATCATCTCTATCCACGTAAATGAATCATAGACGTCATCAACTAGTGCGCCAACGAGCCACTGTAGTATGTCCAAGACCTACTGTGAATGCATTCTGCATCATTTTCGTGACCCCACGAAAATGATGCAGAATGTATTGTATGCTTGATTTTATTTCTTTTTCGGGGCACCCCAGCGTCAGCGAGCCCTAACAACATCACGTACAACCATATCAAAATCGTGACTCAACACCATTTCGCATTGAGTCCCTTTCTTACTAACATACTCACCATTAAGATGAACTCCACTTTTATCTATACTAATATCGTAATCCCTGTCAAATAAACGATCCCTTTGTTTGTCCACATATGTATTAAACACTTTGAGGACACTTCCTTTAAGCTCATATTCTCCACGTATTAACGCTCTATATTTTCCAGGACGGGGCTGCGCCCAAAAAAGGCAGAACCCTGTATTTATGTCGCCTTGTGGTTGTTTCGGCGTCATACTAAAAATAATGTCTTGTTTAAGATTCGTTAAGTCCGTTGAGAACGAAATAGTCTTATCTGTAGAAGAATTAAACTCTTCAACAAGCCTTTTTTCAATTTTATTTCTCTTATTTGTTACTTTATATGAAGCAGACGAGGTGGTTCTTGATTGACTTGATTTTTCAGCTCTCTTATTAGAATCTATTTCATCGGGATATTTATCAAGAGGATAAGGGAAATAACCGTAATATACATGATGATTATCAATATCAATCAAACATTCACCCTCAGCAAAAGATTTATATGCTCCTTCCCTTGGGAGTTCTAAAGCGTCCAAAACGTCTGGAGAGGCATCTTGAATCTCAAGCTTTTTCATCTTTAATTTGATGTCATAAGACACGAAACCATATTTCCCTTTCTTTACAACAAGCGTTAAACCTTCTTCCCCAGATGGTATTTCCCACTTGCCTTCAAGCCATTCAATGCCTTCCATTTTGCTTGAGTTGCATGAGACAAGCAATCCTGCGCCAAGAAACAATAGTTCAAATATTAGCTTTTTCATAAACGATTCAAATAATCAAAACAACAGATTATTTTTTGACAGGACGAATTGATAACCCATTATATACTACAGAAGATTGTGCTTCATCATATTGTCTCGCGCAATCATTATCGAAGAGCATCATATAATACGCCAAACCATAGTATGACTCATCTGACGTACGCGACCAATAAGAACCACCCCCTCCAGGTTTTTCCCAAGAATAACGACTGGGACAGCGTCCTGCACAAGGAAGAAAAATACTATTTCCGTTCACACGATATGTAATCTCCCACCCATTATGTCCATTGATTGTTTTCCATTTCCACTCATGATAACGACCGTTTCTTGTTGCCATGAGTTCGTTTAATTCAGACAAGGAAGGTATTCTCCAATTTTTTCCTAACAGTTTTGAGGCGATATCATCTTCGATGTCTAAATTCTTCCCGCCTTTAGAATACTTTTTAATCATTCTACGGTTGCCGTTTTCGTCCGGGACATATAGTTTATAATTGTCTTCCGTAAATTCTTTTTTTCTACTTGTTTCTCCCCATGCAAAATAAAATCCATAATCATCGGGAGTCGTTGCGCCAAGATTCATATTACCCCACTTTACTTTAAGGCCTATATCAACCGGTTCTAT
>CADCCI010000089.1 GCA_902799895.1 uncultured Bacteroidia bacterium
TCTCGAAAATAATCCAGAAAACCATAAGTTTCAGCACCGAAAGGAACATTCCGCTGATGAGTACTGTAAATTTGAAAAAGCAAGTTCGTAAAATTGCCGAAAAGCAGCCGGACCGATGCGGACGATGTTGTAAAAATCACGTTCTGATAAAAAAAGATGGAGGGTCAGCCCTCCATCAATTTTTTGTATTTGAAGCGTTTGGGCTCGTCGTCACCCAGCCGCATCTTTCGGTTAGCCTCGTATTCCTGGTAGTTCCCTTCAAAGAAATACACGCTGGAATCGCCCTCGAACGCCAAGATATGCGTGGCGATCCGGTCCAGGAACCAGCGGTCGTGGCTCACCACTACGGCGCAGCCAGCGAAGCCGTCCAGGCCTTCCTCCAGGGCGCGTATCGTATTCACATCCACATCGTTGGTGGGTTCATCCAGCAGGAGGACATTCCCCTCGTCCTTCAGCGTAAGCGCCAGGTGTAGGCGGTTGCGCTCGCCGCCGGAAAGGATGCCGCATTTCTTCTCCTGGTCGGCCCCGCTGAAATTAAACCGCGACACCCAGGAGCGCGCGTTGATGTCCCGGTTCCCCAACCGCACCCACTCGGAATTGCCCGCAATGGTCTCGTACACGGTTTTATCCGGATCGATGGAACGATGCTGCTGGTCCACGTAGGCCAGATCAGCCGGAACAGGGTGGTCTTTCCCGCGCCGTTCGGGCCGATTACGCCCACGATGCCTGCCGGCGGCAGGACGAAGCTGAGGTGCTCGAAGAGAAGTTTGTCTCCGTAGGCCTTGCTCACGTCGTGGAATTCAATGACTTTATTGCCCAGGTGCGGACCGTTGGGGATATAGATTTCCAGGTTGGCTTCCTTCTCTTTTACATCGGCCGAAGCCATCTTCTCGTAGGCGCCCAGACGGGCCTTCTGCTTGGCCTGGCGGGCCTTCGGGGCCATCCGGACCCACTCCAGCTCGCGTTCCAGGGTCTTGCGCCGCTTGCTCTCCTGTTTTTCTTCCATAGCCAGGCGCTTGGTCTTCTGGTCCAGCCAGGAGGAATAATTACCCTTCCAGGGAATGCCCTCGCCGCGGTCCAGTTCTAGGATCCAACCGGCCACATTGTCCAGGAAGTAACGGTCGTGCGTCACGGCGATAACCGTGCCCTTGTACTGTTGCAGATGGGCCTCGAGCCACTGGATGGACTCGGTGTCAAGGTGGTTGGTAGGCTCGTCCAGCAGGAGGACGTCCGGCTGGCGCAGCAAGAGGCGGCACAGGGCCACCCGGCGGCGTTCACCGCCCGACAGGGTTGCGACCGATGCATCCGGCGGCGGGCACTGCAGGGCATCCATCGCCCGTTCCAGTTTGGAATCGATCTCCCATCCGCCCACGTGCTCGATCTGCTCCGTGAGTTCGCCCTGGCGTTCGATGAGCGCGTTCATCCGGTCATCGTCCATCGGCTCCATGAAAGCGGCCGATATCTCATTGTACTCGGCCAGCAGGTCCATCACCTCCTGAACCCCTTCCTGGACCACTTCCAGCACGGTTTTGGACGGGTCCATCTGCGGTTCCTGCTCCAGGTAGCCCACGCTGTAGCCGGGCGCCCACACCACCTCGCCTTTGTAGGATTTCTCAACCCCGGCGATGATTTTCAGGAGCGTGGATTTACCCGAGCCGTTCAGACCGATGATGCCGATCTTGGCCCCGTAGAAGAAGGAAAGATAGATATCCTTGAGGATAACTTTGTTGTTGTGCGGGAGGACTTTGCCCACCCCGTTCATGGAGAAAATAATTTTTTCGTCAGCCATAACCAGGTCGATTTGTACAAAGATACTTTAATTGAAAGAATCCGCAAAATAATTTGGCCGTTTGGGAAAAATGTCCTACATTTGCAATCCCAAACCAAACAGGGGCGTAGCTCAGCTGGTTTAGAGCGCTTCAGTCACATTGAAGAGGTCATCGGTTCGAATCCGATCGTCCCTACCGGAAAGGCCTGGTTTTCAGGCATTAAAGAATTCAGGCAGAACTAGGCGTACTCGTCAATGGTTCTGCTTTTTGTTTAAAAACCAGTTTGTAATGGTTAGAGCGATTGTTCATTACATTCTCAAGACGCTGGGCCTGGCCCTTGTCGTCTTCCTGTTCATGGTCTGTGTGACCAGTGTAACCCCCATTTACCGTTTTCGCGCGCCCGCTCCTTTCCAGGGGCCGGACATCTTCAATCCCTACCGGGAACTGGATACGGCGAATTGTTGGAAACGATCCCTCTTTCATTGTCACACGCGTGTGAAAGGCCCGCTGAACGAGTGCGAATTCTGGCCCGGCGAAGTCTATGACGATCTGAAGAAGTTCAACTACGATATCATCACCTTTTCCAACCACAACGAGCTCACGGTGCATCCCTTCGACACCTCTCTGCAGGTCAATGTCTACGAGCACGGCTACAACCTCTTCAAATACCACAAACTGGTGTTCGGCTGCAAAAAGGTTGTCCATTTCGACCACCTGATTCCGCTGTTCGCCTCGCAGAAGCAGTTCCAGCTGGACTACCTGGGCCGCGGCTCGGACTTCATCCAGATGAACCACCCGTATCGCACCATCGGCACCTGCAAGAAGCACTTCGAGGAACTATCGGGCTACGAGATTATGGAACTGGACAGCGGTTCGGGCACCGAGAACGAGTACTGGGACTGGGCGCTGAGCGCCGGCCACTATAGCTTCGGCCTGGCCAATGACGACCTGCATTATCCCGATCGGACCTCCAAGATTGCCGTTCGCTGCAACTTCCTCTGCTGCCCGGACGCCACCTACGCATCCATCAAACAGAACCTGCTGGGCGGCTGCTACTATGCCATGCGCGTGCCGGATTACGGCGACGGCGACTGGACGGTGAAGTACGAGAAAAACCGCCACCTGCCGTTCGTGCAGGACATTGGGATGCGGGACGATGGGACCATCTACCTGAAGGTCTCCGCGGCGGCCGACAGCATCAAGGTATATGGGCAGGATCACGCCACGCTGGCCCGCACGGACCGCTGCGACACCCTCTCGTACACCATCCGCCCGGAAGATCCGTACGCCCGTATGACCGCGTGGTTCCCCGAGGGCGAGGTCATCTACACGAACCCGTTTGCGCGGTACGATGCCTCTGTGGCCGCCTCTCCGTACGACGGCAGCCCGCAGAAAGTGAGCATCCCGCTTACCATCCTCTTTAACCTGCTGCTGCTCGGGCTGGCGGTGGGGCTTATCGTCCTGTTCCACAAGATTTTGTTCTGGAAATGAAACTCTTTAAAAAGAATATCTCCCTGACGGCGTTCTGCCTGGTGCTGAGCCTGTATACGCTGGTGGCCTTCCACGCTCCGTTTTACAAGCATCTGCTGAGCACGATCGAACCCGGATGGAACGGCTCCTTCATCGTGGCCAGCATGGTCCTGCTGATGGTGGCCGGCAATTTCTTTGCCTACTATTTAATCCTGTCGCTGGGCCGTTTCGTGGGCAAATGCATCCTGGCCTTCACCCTGGTGGGCGATGCCATCATGCTCTATTTTGTCCGCAATTTCAATGTGCTGGTCACCGACGACATGATGGGCAACGTCTTCAATACCCAGTATTCCGAGGCGTCCGGCTTCTTCTCCTGGGCCCTGGTGGGCTACGTCCTGGTTCTGGGCGTCCTCCCGTGCATCTACCTCTTTGCCCGGAAAGTGGACTACGACGGCGCCAAAAAGGCCCTGGGACGCATCGGGATCGCCTTGGGCGCGGTGGTCCTGCTGGTATTCGGCAACATCACCAACTGGCCCTGGATGGATCGGAATTCCACCCAGCTGGGCAGCATGCTCATGCCCTGGTCCTATACGGTTAACACCTTCCGCTACTTCAGCGCCGAACGCCGCCGCAACGTGAAAGAGATTCCGCTGGAGGACCCGGCGGCCATCTCCAAGAGCCGCGACGTGTGCGTGCTCATCATCGGCGAATCGGCCCGGCGGGACCATTTCTCCCTGTACGGATACGAACGGGAAACCAACGCCTACACCGTTCAGGACAGCGTTTCCGTCCTGCTCGCGAACTCATCGGCCACGTATACGGTGGCGGGCGTCAAATGCATCCTGCAGCCGCGGGACACCAAGGAACTGTACGAAATCCTCCCGAACTACCTGTACCGCAACGGCGTGGACGTAACGTGGCGGACCAGCAACTGGGGCGAGCCGCCGGTACACATCGAAAAGTATTGGAAGAAGGCCGATATCAAAGCGATGCATCCCGATGCGGATGAGCGGTTCGATGGCATTCTGCTGGCGGGTCTGAAGGAGGATATCCTCTCCAGCACGGCCGATAAGGTCTTCGTGGTGCTGCATACGAATACCAGCCACGGGCCGGCTTACAACACCTGCTATCCGCCCGAATTTGAGAAATTTACGCCGGTGTGCGAGACGGTGGAGATGTCCAAGGCCTCGCAGGAGGAAGTGTTCAACGCCTACGATAACAGCATCCTCTATACGGATTGGCTGATCCATTCGGTGATTTCCATCCTGCGGGAGATTCCGGACCGCCGCTGCTGCATGTTGTACATCTCTGACCACGGCGAGTCCCTGGGCGAGAACAACCTCTATATGCACGGCCTTCCGATGGCCCTGGCCCCGAAGGAGCAGTACGAAATCCCTTACCTGGCCTGGACCAATGATCCGGCCCTTTCTGTTAAGCCGGAAATGACCCTGGCCGGGCGCGCAGATGCTGACACCCTCCCGGCAGCGCGGACCAATGACCCTGCACCGATGGAGGGGCAGTTTACCATCTACCACAGTGTCCTGCGGTTCCTGGGTATCGACGCCCCTGTGTACGAGGCAGAGAAGAGTATCTTTTAAGAGAAGACGATCTTTTAGCGGCATCCCTTCCACTCCAGAAGTGATCATACCCTTGATAAAAACGGGTAGGGTATGATCAAAAACGGCCAAATTTGATCATACCCTAGGTAAAAAGGATGAGGGTATGATCACTATGTATTTAATTGATCCGGAATAATCCGTATATTTGCAAAAGAAATAAGACTAATTCGAGAGGATATGAAAACCATTGGCAGAAGAGTGTTTTTGAAGGAAGGATTTGCCGGAGCATTGGGCCTGGCAGTGGCGTCCGGAGCTGGTCTGGGCTCGCTGAACGCCTGTTCACAGGAAACGGAACAGCAACTGAAGAAGGCTGTCAAGGCCGCCGGGAGCTATGATGTGGTCGTGGCTGGCGGAGGCCCGGCCGGCTTCGTCGCTGCCATCGCCGCCGCCCGTCAGCTCAACCGTGAAGGCGCCCGCCAAGCTGGCACCCCCGACGCCCAAACCCCGCGCAAACGGGTAGCCCTCATCGAGCGGTATGGTTTTCTGGGCGGTATGGCCACTATGGGCTACGTAGCCCCGCTGAGCGTCTTCGCCTTTGTAGACAAGGAGAAAGACCCCCTGCATGGGGAACTGGTCATCGGCGGCATTCCGTGGGAGTTTGTCCAGCGGTTGGAGCAGATGGGCGGTGCCTTCATCGAATGGCCCAAAGCCAACGTCGATTTCGACATCGAACTGTATAAACTCCTCACGCAGCGGATGGTACTGGAAGCCGGTGTGGATCTTTACCTGCACTCCTCCCTCATCGGCTGCGAGCTGGCAGGGAATGCCATCGAAAAGGTTTTCATCGAAAATAAAAACGGTCTGGAGTCCCTGGAGGCCAAGCGTTTCATCGACACCACCGGCGACGGCGACCTGGCGTGGATGGCGGGCGTTCCGATGCAGGACAACCCCGAGGGGGACCTGCAGCCCTCGTCCTTCTGCTTTGTGCTGAGCGGCGTGGACACCCAAAGCGACCTGCTCAAAAACTGCATGTACCACAACGGACTGAACGGCCCCAGCCAGTGCGTTCCCGTCCGCGAAAAGCTCCTTCAACTGAAGGCCGACGGGGCCGATATTCCCGATTTCGGGGGTCCCTGGTTCAACAACGTCCTGCATGAGGGAAGCGTGGCGGTCAACATCACCCGCACCGCCGCCGATTCCACGGACAACCGCAATTTCACCGATGCGGAATGCCGGCTGCGCGAAGAGATTTTCCTCTTTACCGACCTGCTGCGCAAGCATTTCCCGGAATTCAAAGACTGCTACGTTAGTTCCACGGCACCCCAGGCGGGCATCCGCGAAAGCCGCCGCATCCGCGGGGTCCATACCGTAACGGGCGAGGAATATGTCCGGGCCGAGTACTATCCGGACAGCATCTCGCGGGGAGCGCATCCCATCGACATGCACGCCAGCAAGGGTTCCGCGCAGGTGCGCATCACGTTGAAGCAGCCGGCCTATGTGCCGTACCGCGCTCTCATTGCGCCCGACTATCCCAACCTGCTGGTCGCGGGCCGATGCATTTCGACCGATCGCCGCGCGCTGGCTTCCCTCCGGGTGCAGGCCAGTTGCATGGGAACGGGGCAGGCAGCCGGCGTGGCGGCCGCCCAGAGCATCGCCGCGGGCAAAAATGTCCAGGACATCGACACCGACGCCCTGGTCCGTACGCTCCGCGAAATGGGAGCCAAAGTCTGACAGAAGGGCATCCCTTTTGTTTTGGACTGGCTGCGGCTTCAGCATACGTGAGGCCGCAGACACGAGCTCAGAACCAGTTGCTGCCAATTATACAGTGTCAATGAGACGGGCCGCTTCAGCATACGTGAGGCCGCAGACACGAGCCGCCTGGTGAATATTCGCGCTGAAACGGTAGCGTATTTGTCGAAGTGCTTCTGCCTGGTCAAGCGGGCTCAGATCTTGAAAACATCTTGTCCGGAACAAGCCCTGGAACAGGTCAGGAAGAGCCTGAAGGATAAGTTGATCCTTGAAAGCCGGTATGCGGTCATCCTCCACCTCCAGCCGCTTGCGTGCCTTGGACGAAGCGTGCAAGAAGAAGTTCATGCGCGATGGCGACCGGAACAACTGTTCTACCTCCTTTACAGCCGTATAAGATTCCGGCAGTACATATCCCGCTTCAGAAACGAGCCAGTCGATGGGGAGTTTTTTTGCCAGTCCACTGTGCACCAGCCGTCTACGTGCACGTCCAGACAGTGTAACGAGTCTTCTGCCTAAGTGGCCGGTCGCTTGAAAGAATGAATTACCCGTACCCCATTCGTATTGACTGGGGTGAGCGCAGATTCCCGCCGCCACACAATTCATCTGGACATAGGCGATGGCCCTTTCCAGCGCCTCCGATTCCTGGATTTGTATTTCTCTGATATCCAAGTCATTATACCGCAAATGCGCCCGGGCCCCATGCTTACGGAACAGATACAAGGAGTAACGGCTTTTGAAGGCATTTATGAATTCCTCGACTTCATCCTTTGATCCATTCAACACAAAATGTACATGGTTGGACATAAGGATAAACGCCATGATCCGAACCTCAGGTTGGGAAGCCGCCTGCAAAGCAACGTGATTCATCCCGACAACAAAGTCTTCTTCCTCCATGAACCACAGTTTATCTTCCAGATGCGCCGTGGTAATCAAATAAAACTGTCTCATAGTTTAAAGATATTTGAGTTATTTTTTCAGTTGAACGTTGTTTAATGTTATCAGAGTAATATATGAGAGTCTAAGCAAAGTGAACATACCCTCATCGTTTTTGTCAAGGGTATGATCAAAAACGGTCATTTTTGATCATACCCTACCCGTTTCTATTTAGGGTAGAATCACCTTGAACGTTTCCGGCGATTCCACATACAAATATATACGAATTTGATGATAATCGGAAAGAATCGAGCGACACAATTTGTAATAATATTGAAAACCAGTATCTTTGCAATACAGCATGACAAAGCGTAACAACAAGTACATCTTGCAAAGGTTTAGGGATGAAGATACATAGACCTATTGACATTAAAGCATGCAGCTATTTAAGACGAGCACGCTGGTGAAGACGGTTCTGTAAGATTATGAATATCGTTCAATTACATACATTGACAGCCGTGCAGTAGAAGACCCTGGGACGCGGTTTTTCGCGGCCATCGAACCGAACGGACACATCGTGGGAACGGCCACCTTGTGCATCGGCCATTCCCCTACTGGCCGGAAAGGAGACATCGAGGACGTGGTGGTGAGTTCGGCATACCGCGGACGAGGTTTGGGACGCGGGCTGATGGAACATATCGTCGCGTACGCTCGGGCGGAATTGTCGCCGATCCTGCTGCATCTGACCTCGCATCCCACGCGCGTCGCCGCCAACCGGCTGTATCAAGCCATCGGCTTCCAACCCTATCAAACCAACGTGTATAAGCTGCCGCTATGAATCTGCTGCTGAGTCGAATGCTCGCGTGTGCCGATCCCACCCAGGTGGAGGGGCTTTCGCGCTTTTTCAAGACCGGTCCCGGCCAGTATGGCGAGGGCGATAAGTTCCTGGGTATCAAGGTTCCGGTGACGCGGGAGGTGGTGAAGGGGTGCTGGCGGGAGATGCTGCCGATGGATGGCCGGAAGGGTTTCCCGGAGCTGGAAGAGTGTGTCTGCAGCGAGTTTCATGAGGTGCGGCTGGCCGCCCTGCTCACCCTGGTGGAAATCTTTAAGTACGCCCAGAAGACAGAGAAAAAAGCGAAAGGGGCAACAGGAAAGACGGAACTGGTGTCTGGAAAGACAGACATGACGAAAAGTTGGTTAGGAGGGGCAACCGGAAAGACGGACATAACGAAAAGCAGGTTAGGAGGGGCAACGGAGACGGCTGGGGTGCCGATGACGAGGCAGTGTGTGGACTTTTATCTGGCACATACGAAATACATTAATAATTGGGATTTGGTGGATTTGAGCTGCTATCCCCTGCTGGGAGAGTGGCTGCTGGATAAGGACCGCACCCTGTTGTATGACCTGGCCCGAAGCGGCAAGACCCTTTGGGAGCAGCGCATCGGGATGGTCAGCACCATGACCTTTATCCGCCACGGGCAGCTAGAGGACACTTTCGCTATTGCCGATATCCTCCTGCACCACCCGCACGACCTGATTCATAAAGCCGTCGGTTGGCTCCTTCGCGAAGCGGGTAAAAAAGATAAAAACGCTCTGGAGGCTTTTCTCGCCCCCCGTTACCAGAGTATGCCCCGGACAATGCTGCGGTATGCTATAGAGAAGTTCCCGGAGGCGGAACGGCTCGCCTACTTGAACGGCCGAGCATCTTAAGCAAGCAGCACTTGGAACCAAGTAACATAAGTAAATATGCATCCATTTGAACCAGAGCAGCAACCATTCGAAGCGGAGCAACACCCCTTTGAACCATTCCTGCCGGAAGGCGCCCGCATCCTGTTCCTGGGCAGCTTTCCGCCGCAGCCGCATCGTTGGAGCATACCGTTCTACTACCCCAACTGGATCAATGATTTTTGGCGCATCCTGGGACTCATCCACTTTGGCGATAAGGATCATTTCTGCCTCCCCACCCAGAAGCGGTTCGATGAAGCGGCCATCCGCACCTTCTGCACGGCGCACGGGCTGGCCTTCTACGACACCGCCACCGCAGTCCGCCGCCTCAAAGACAATGCCTCCGATGCCTTCCTGGAGGTGGTCTCCCCCACCGATATCCGCGCCCTGCTGGCCCGCATCCCCCGTTGCGGCACCCTCGTCACCACCGGCGAGAAAGCCAGCTCCATCGTCGCACAGACCTTCGGCTGCGCGGTACCTCCCGTGGGCGGCAACATCGACCTGAACTTGCCGGACCGTCCCCTGCAGTTCTGGCGGATGCCATCCACCTCGCGCGCCTATCCCCTCCCGCTGGAGAAAAAGGCGCAAGCCTATCGACAACTATTCCCCCCAACGGATTTGCTTTAATGGCGGAAAGAATGTATATTTGTCAACGAACGAACGATTAACAAATATACTTATGAAAAAAGTAAGAGTTTTTGCCCCGGCATCAATTGCGAATCTGGGGTGCGGGTTCGACATCATGGGCCTGGCATTGGATGAAGTTGGTGACATCCTGGAAATGACGGCAACAGAAGGCGAAGGCATTACCATCACCAACAAAACGCAGGTCCCCCTCCCCGAGGACATCGAAGAAAATGTCATCACCCCGGTCATCCGTAAGTTCTTCGAAATGACCGGTTTTAGCGGCCACATCGATGTAACCGTATGCCAGAAGATCTACCCCGGATCGGGCATCGGTTCCAGCGCCGCCTCCAGCGCAGCAGCCGCCTACGGCATGAACGAACTGTTCGATTGTCCCCTTTCCGACGAAGAGATGGTCATCTGTGCGATGGAGGGCGAAAACCTCGCCAGCGGCGGCTATCACGCCGACAACGCGGCACCGGCCCTGCTGGGCGGCATCATCCTCATCCGCGGCTACGAACCCCTGGACATGATCCAGCTCCCCATCCCCGGAAACTTTTACTGCGCGGTGGTGCATCCGCAAATCATGGTATCCACCAAACAAGCGCGCAGCATCCTCCCGAAAGCCGTTCCGATGCACGATTCCATCAGCCAGTGGGGCAACGTGGGCGGCTTGGTGGCCGGTCTGTACTCCGGAAACATCGGCCTGGTAGGACGGGCGATGAAGGATGCCGTCGCGGAACCGTACCGCAAGCATTTCATTCCCGATTTTGACGAACTGCGCGAAAAAATCCTCCAAACCGGCTCCCTCGCGATGAACATTTCCGGGTCGGGACCGTCCGTTTTCTCGCTGTCCGATAAGCGCGAAATCGCCAACAAAGCCGGCGAAATCATGAAAGAACATTTCTCCTCGCGGAACATCCGGTGCGATGTCTACGTGGTGAAGGTAACCAATAAGGGTGCAAAACTGCTGGCGCAATGATGTACTACAGTACCAACGGGAAGGCTCCCCGGGCCGATTTAAGGAAGGCGGTGGTGAAGGGACTCGCGGAAGACCGCGGCCTCTATATGCCCGAGCGCATCCCGCAGCTGCCGGAGGCCTTTTTCCGGACGCTGGGCGAACGGAGCTTCGTGGACAATTCCCTGGAAGTGGCCAAGGCCTTCTTCGGGGAAGACATCCCCGCGGAAGAACTTTCCCGCATCGTCACCGAGACCCTCTGCTTTGACTGCCCGTTGCGCGAAGTGGAGCCGGGAATCTACGCCCTGGAGCTCTTCCACGGGCCCACGCTAGCCTTTAAGGACGTAGGCGCCCGCTTCATGGCAAGGCTGCTGCGGCATTTTACCGGCGGCGAAGGACAGGTAAACGTGCTCGTCGCCACTTCGGGCGATACCGGCAGCGCGGTGGCCAACGGCTTCCTGGGGGTCGATGGCATCCGCGTCTTCGTGCTGTACCCCAAGGGCAAGGTCAGTCCCATCCAGGAATGCCAGTTCACCACCCTCGGCAAGAACATCACGGCGCTGGAAATTGACGGCGTTTTCGACGACTGCCAGGCCCTGGTGAAAGCGGCCTTTTTGGACACGGAGCTGAACGCAGCCATGCGGCTCACTTCCGCCAACAGCATCAATGTGGCGCGTTTCCTGCCGCAGGCCTTCTATTATTTCTGGGCCTACGCGCAGCTGCAACGGCTGGGAAAGGCCGGAAAAGTGGTCTGCTGCGTGCCCAGCGGCAATTTTGGCAACCTCTGCGCCGCCCTATTCGGCAAACGGATGGGCCTCCCCATCGGCCGGTTCATTGCCGCCAACAATGCCAACAGCGTGTTCTACGAGTTCTTGCAGACGGGCGATTACCGGCCGCGCCCTTCCGTGCAGACCCTCGCCAACGCCATGGACGTGGGCGATCCGAGCAATTTCGCGCGCATCTGGGACCTGTACGGAAAGAGCCCCGAAGCCATCCGCGCGGACATTTCCGGGGGCACGTATGCCGATGCCCAAATTGCCGATACCATCCGGGATTGCTACTCGCGCACGGGGTATCTGCTGGATCCGCACGGTGCCTGCGGCTATCGGGCGTTGAAGGAAGGTTTGCAGCCGGGCGAGGTGGGATTTTTCTGCGAAACGGCGCATCCCGCCAAGTTCAAAGACACGGTGGAAGCCATTATCGGTGAGCTGGTTGCGATACCGGAACGGCTGGCCGCCTTTATGCAGGGCGAGAAGCAAGCGGTCCCGCTCCCGAAAGATTTCGGGGCGTTCAAACAGTTTCTGTTGGAACGGCGCTAGGGGCCGTGCTGGAGCCTTGTGGCGACAGCTAGGGCCTTGGAGCCTTGTGGCGGCGGCTACAACCTTCCCTGTTCGCCGAGATACGAATCCTTAAAGCCAAGGAAATAGAGGACGCCGTCCAGACCCACGGTATTGATACTTTGTTTGGCGTTGGCCACCACCCGCGGCTTGGCGTGGAAAGCAATGCCCAGACCGGCCTCCGAAATCATCGGCAGGTCATTGGCGCCGTCGCCCACCGCGATGGTCTGCGCCAGGTTCACCTTCTCTACCTGGGCAATTAGTTTGAGCAGTTCGGCCTTGCGATGACCGTCCACAATCTCGCCCACATAGCGTCCCGTCAGCTTGTTGTCCGGACCAATCTCCAGTTCGTTGGCATAGACATAATCGATGCCGTATTTGCGGCGCAGATGCTCGCCGAAGTAGGTAAATCCACCGCTGAGGATGGCAATCTTGTACCCGCAGGTCTTTAGGACCGACATCAGGCGGTCTGCCCCTTCCGTCATAGGAAGATGCTCGGCAATTTCTTGCATCACGCTCACATCCAGTCCTTTGAGAAGGGCGACACGCCGCGTGAAACTCTCCTTGAAATCAATCTCACCGCGCATGGCGCTCTCCGTGATGGCGCGCACCTCGGCCCCTACCCCGTTGCGCTCGGCTAGTTCGTCGATGCACTCCGTCTGGATGAGGGTGGAATCCATATCGAAACAAATCAGCCGGCGCATCCGGCGGAACATATCGTCCTTCTGGAAGGAGAAATCGATCCCCATCTGCTGCGACAGCTTCATCAGCTTCGACTGCATTTCCGGACGATCGGCCGGCTCGCCCCGCAGCGAAAATTGGATGCACGCGCGGGTTTGCTTGTCCAGCTGTTTGATGCTTTTGCGGCCCGTCAGGCGGATGATGCTGTCGATATTGAGCCCCTGGTCGGCCAGGATGCGGGTGGCGGCCTCGATCTGACCGGCCTGCAGCTGCCGCCCCATCACGGTAAGGATGTAGCGGTTTTTGCCCTGATGGCCCACCCAATCTTCGTATTCGTCGTCGCTGATGGGCGAAAATCCGATGTTCACGCCCAGTTCAGTTGCTTTAAAGAGAAGTTCCTTCATGGCCAGGCCCGATTCCATCTCGTCGATGCGGATGAGGATGCCCAGCGAAAGGGTCGAATGGATATCTGCCTGACCGATATCCAAAATCAAGGCGTTGTGGCGGGCCAGGATGCCCATCACCGCCGCCGTCAGTCCCGGGCGATCCTGCCCGGTAATCCGTACTAAAATTTGTTCCTTCTTCATTTTCAGGCACAAAGATAGGAAAAATTCTAGAGACTATCTTGTAAATATCGAAGTACAAATACAACAAAAAGGACCCAGACGGTGGGGCTGATTTGGCGGATGCCTTTGATGCCGGTGCTTACCTTCATCAGTACATACATAATAAGACCCAGCATGATACCGTCGCTGATGCTGTAGCTCAGCGGCATCATCAGCATGGTAATGAAGGCGGGAATGGCCTCGGTATAATCGTCCCAGAGGACCTTGGTGGCGTTCGTACACATCATCACGCCGACGAGCACGAGCGCGGGGCCCGTTGCGGCGGCGGGGATGGAGAGGAACATCGGCCCCAGGAAGAGCGACAATGCAAAGCAGATGGCTATGACGAAGGCCGTGAGACCGCTGCGACCGCCTACTGCAACGCCCGTGGCGCTTTCCACGTAAGTGGTTGTGGTAGAGGTGCCCAGACAGGCACCGGCGGCGGTAGCCACCGCATCG
>CADCCI010000090.1 GCA_902799895.1 uncultured Bacteroidia bacterium
GAGGAGTGCAGGCGCACGCATTTGTCGAGTGGAACCGAGGCGATTCCAAACGGATAGGTATCGCGCAGGTCCTGTTTGGTGGTGAAGGGGATCTTCTTGAGGTCGTCCAGCGTGCGGATATCCGCAGGCGTCAGCCCGGCACGGCGGAAGCGTTCCTGGTAGAACGGGGAATGCATGCAATGCTTGACCGTGGCCTGCAGTCTCTCGAGTTGAAAGGCTTCTATCTCTGAACGAGAGAAGGCTTCTTCCGGATTGAAGAACGGTTGGTAGGACATACTGAAATATAATGGGTGGTTTACGTATCGCTAGATGACCTGCCTGGCCAGGAACCAGAGCACCGGAACCAGCAGGGCGGGAAGGTAGTTAAGGGTTTTGCAGTCTTTGATGCGGAGTAGGGCCAGGCCCGACGAAAGGATGAGGACACCGCCCACAATGGCCAGTTCATTGATCAGGGTTCCCTGCAGGAGGACCGATTCGGCCGCCAGTTTCCCCAGCAGGTAGAAAAAGCCCTGCCAGCAGAACAGAATGGCGGCGGAAAACGCAATGCCGATACCGTAGGTGGCGGCAAAAACCATAGAAGTAACCAGGTCCAGGGTGGCATTGGTGTACAGGAAGGTATTGTCCCCGGTGGTGGCGCTCATAATGGGTCCCACAATGGAGAAAGTCCCCACGCAAAACAGCAGGGAGGCCGAAATGAGCCCGTTGGCCAGGCCTTCACCGCCCCGGCGGGAAATGGCGGCCTTGGCGCGGCCGTCCAGGTCCAGCGCCGTACCGGCAACACCGCCGACAGCCAGGCTCAGGATGAAGAGGACGGGGAATTCGCTCTTGGGGAGGTTCTGGGTAAAGGTGCTGATACCCAGCGCCATAGAAGCAAGGCCCATAGCAAAGTACAGCACGTCGCGATACTTGTCTCCCAAGCCTTTTTTCAGGAGACTTCCCACGGTCGAACCCAGCAGGATGCAGGCGGTATTTACAATAGTCCCTAACATAAATATGGACAAATATACCAAATTTTCGTATATTAGTAGTTCAAATAAGGAAACAAAGTGGAAGAAGAAAAAAAACTATATCCTTTGCGCCTGGTTCCCCAGGAATTCCCGGAAACGGGCGCCCTCTATCACCTGGCCGACCTGGGCTTTGCCGACACCCTCGTAGACAACGGCTGGCTGGCATCGAACCCGCTCAGCGAGCTTATGGAAACCTATCTGGACCGGCTGGTGGGGGAGAACGCCTTCCAGGATTTCGGAACGCAGTTCCCGGTATCGGTCAAAACCCTGGAGGTCAAAACCCGCACGCCCCTTCGGGTGAATGTCCCGGACGATATCGCCCGTCAGCGGTACGATGCCTTCGGAAAAACGGCCCTCTGGTACATCCTGTCGGCCGATCCGGATGCCACCCTCTACCTGGGTTTCTCCCGCGAGGTCGAGGCGGAAGACTTCTATCGCCGCTGCCTGGCCGGGAAGGTGGACGATGTCCTGCATACCGTGCACCCGAAGGCGGGGCAGGCCTATCTGATCCCCCCGTGCACGGTCTACGCGGCCGGTCCCGGACTGAAGATCCTGGAGGTGTCCGAAGCCTCCGAACTGGCGCTCCGCGTCTATGATCCCGGGCACGACGATGAACTGGAAGAAGCCTTCGATTTCATCGACTTCCGCCCGTGGAAGGAGCCGGAAGCCGTTCCCGGTGCAAAGGGATTCGGGGCGGAAACGCTGGCGGTCCAGGAACAGTTCCGCGTGGTCAAATTGCAGCTAAGCGAGCCGCTGCGCATCTCCTCCGAGGGCCAGGACCGCTTCAGCATCTACCACTGCCTGCAAGGGGCGGCCTCCGTCCAACTGCGCGATGAAAACCGGCCCGCCGAGACCGTTCTTCTGCGCGCAGGCCAAACGGCGCTGGTGCCGGCCGAGGTGGACGAATTCTATCTGGTTCCGGAAGCACCCGGCACCGTCCTCCTGGAAATCCAATAGCCATGGCCGATTCTGTCCGTATCGATAAATACCTGTGGGCTATCCGCGTCTTCAAGACCCGGAGCGATGCCACCGATGCCTGCAAGGGCAACAAGGTCCGCGTAGGCGGCTCGCCCGCCAAACCCTCCAAGGAGGTGAAGCCGGGCGAAGTAATTGATATCCAAAAGGGAACGGTGCGCTACTCCTATCGCGTAATCCGCCTGCTGGAAAACCGCGTGGGAGCGCAGCTGGTGCCCGATTTTGCAGAGAACCTGACCCCGCAGTCCGAGCTGGATAAACTGCGGGCCCCGGTCGAGACGTTCTTTATCCGTCGGGACCGGGGCTCGGGCCGGCCCACCAAGAAAGACCGGCGGGCCATGGAGCATCTATGGGACGGCATCAACTTCGATGCCGGCGAAGATTTTACTGATTGAAATAGCGCTTGAGCAAGCCGTAGAAGCCGGCGCCGTGACGGGCCTCGTCCTTGGCCATTTCGTGCACGGTGTCGTGGATGGCGTCGTAGCCCAACTGTTTGGCGCGGGTGGCAATGGCCAGCTTGCCTTCGCAGGCACCGGCCTCGGCCTGGTAACGCTTCTCCAGGTTGGTCTTGGTATCCCAGACGCATTCACCCAGCAGCTCGGCAAACTTAGAGGCGTGGTCGGCCTCCTCGAAGGCATAACGCTTGAAGGCATCGGCAATCTCGGGATAGCCCTCGCGTTCGGCCTGGCGGCTCATGGCCAGGTACATACCCACCTCGCTGCACTCACCGTTGAAATGGTCACGCAGGCCCTGGAGGACTTCAGCATCCTCTACCTTGCCGTCACCGATGTGGTGTTCGCAGGCCCACTGGGGTTTTCCGTCCTCGTCTTTGATTTCCACGAACTTGCTGGCGGGAACTTTACACTGCGGGCAGCGCTCCGGCGGATTCTCGCCTTCGTACACATAACCGCAAACCATACATCTGAATTTCTTCTTCATAATTGAAATGTTTTAAATTTGAAATTTTCTAAATTGTATTTACAAAGATAGAAGTTATTTTTGATTTATGAAAAATTTTTTGCTCGTGGTGTAAAAAATGGCTATCTTGTGAGTATATATAGTGTATGGAACCTTTTTTGAAACAGGTCGCCGGCCACTATTATCCGGCAACAGACTTGGACAAACGCTGTTTTGTCTTCCCGAACCGCCGCAGCAGCGTATTCTTTGGCCGTTTCCTCTCCGAGGCAGTGGCCGGGGGAGACCGTCCGGCTTTCCTCCCGCGCATGTACACCATGGACGCGTTCTTTTCTTATATGTATGGAACCGCGTCCACGGACCGGGTAAGCCTGCTGCTGGAATTGTACGATTGCTACCGCGAAGTCTGTCCGGGAGCCGAACCGCTGGATGAATTCATTTTCTGGGGCGATGTCCTGCTGGGAGATTTTGACGATGTAGACAAATACCTCGTCCATCCCGATCATCTGTTTACGAACGTATCGGATTTCAAGGGCTTGCAGGATGGTTTCGAATACCTGTCCGATGCCCAGCGCGAGGCCATTACCCGCCTGGCCGGCCACTTTGCGAAAGGCAGCCGGATGGCCGTGGAGTTTTTCCGGATCTGGGACATCCTCCTGCCGCTGTACAACCGTTTCCGGGAGCGGCTGCAGGAAAAAGGGATGGCCTATCCCGGAATGCTCTACCGCTCGCTGGCAGAGCAGATGCAGGCTCACAGCGCCGTAGACCTGCTGGCCGGGAAGTTCCCCGGAGTGGAAAAGTTCGTTTTCGTGGGCCTGAACGCCCTCAGCGAGAGCGAACGGACGGTCCTGCGCCGCATGCAGCAGGCCGGCCTGGCCGAGTTCTGCTGGGATTTTTCCGGCGACTGGGTGCGCGACAAAGACAACAAGAGTTCCTTCTTCATGGCCCGGAACGTGCAGGACTTCCCGCAGGCCTTCCCCCTGGATACCGGCGGCCTCCCGGTGCCGTCCATCCACGTAATAGGCGTCCCGTCCTCCACCGGCCAGGCCAAGCAGGTCAGCGCCATCCTGGAGGGGATAAAGCAGGTAGACCGCGAGTGCGCGGTGGTACTGCCCGATGAATCCCTCCTCCCCACGGTGCTCTCCAGCATCCCGCCCAAGGTGGAAGATATCAACGTTACGATGGGCTACCCGATGTCCTCGGGCGCCCTTTTCGAGCTGATGTCTACCGTGGCCACCATGCAGCTGCATCTGCGGAAAGGTCCTTCCGGGTGGATGTTCTACCACCGCCAGGTATGGTCCATTTTCTCCAACTCGCTCTTCCGCCGGGCAGCCGGAGAAGCGGCCATGAAGGTCGTGGCCGATGTAAAACGGCAGGCCCGGTACTATATCCCCGAAGCCGATCTGGCGGCGGACGGGGTCTTGCGGACCCTTTTCCGTCCGGTGCTGACCGATGCGGCGGAACCCTCCGCCGCGCAAACCGACGCCCTGGCCGCCTATCTGCAGGAAGTGGTATCCGCGGTGGCAACGGCGGTCCGCGAGGAACCAGACATCGCCCTGGAGCTGGAATTCGCCCGCAAATACTACCTGGCGGTGAGCCGCCTGCGTGCCTGCTCCCTGGCGGTGCTGCCGCAGACCTTTATCCGTCTGCTGGGCCAGATCCTTTCCGGCGCCACGGTCCCGTTCCGCGGCGAGCCGCTGAAGGGCCTTCAGGTAATGGGCCCGCTGGAAACCCGCGCCCTGGACTTCCGCAACCTGATTATCCTGTCCTGCAACGAGGGCCTTTTCCCGCGCAAGAGCGTAAGCGCCTCGTTCATCCCGCCGGAACTGCGGAAAGGCTTCGGCCTGCCCACCTATGAGTTCCAGGACGCCGTCTGGGCGTATTATTTCTACCGCCTGCTGCAGCGCTCGCAGGAAGTCTGGCTGCTGTACGATACCCGTTCCGAGAAACTGCGCAGCGGGGAAGAAAGCCGCTATATCAAACAGTTACGCTATCATTTCAAGGTAAAGTTGGACGAACGCGTGGCAACGGCCGGCTCGCTGAACGGGACGGTTGCCAACGAGGACATCCCCAAATCGCCCGAAGACGTGAAAACCGTGCGGGAGCGGCTGCTGTCGGCATCGGCCCTGAAGAATTACCTGGATTGCGGTGCCAAATTTTACTTCGCCACCGTCCGTTCCCTGGAGGTGGAGGATGAGGTGCAGGAGAGCCTGGATGCGGGCATGATGGGAAATGTCTTCCACAAGACGATGGAGGACCTTTATTCGGAGGGAGGCCGGCCGCGTCCGCGGATCGACCAGGAATACCTGACCCGGCTCATTGCGGGAAAGAAAGACCTGCGCGCGCGCATCCGCCAGCATATCCTGGAAGAACTTCGCGCCCCGGAGGTGACCGGACGCAACCTGGTGCTGGAAGATGTGATCCTGCAATACGTGCTCAAGACCCTGCAGTGCGACCTGGCCCTGATGAAGGAGCGCAAGGTGTCGTATTTCAGCATTCTGGGCCTGGAGGAAAAGAAGATTTGGGAGTGGAACGGCTTCCGCTTCATCGGCTTTATCGACCGGATCGATTCCTTCCGGGACGGCGACGTCGAGGATCCAGCCTACCAGAAGCGACTGTTCAAGGCCTTCCTGGTCAAGGTATTCCTGGACGAGATTGTTCGTTTGCGCCTTGCCAAAGTAAACGCAACGGGTAGACAGGAAGTGATTGCGCTTAATTAGACAAAAGACAGGAGCTGCGTTTAATCTGGCAAAAATTGACCATTGCATTTAGTATGTCAAAACAGAAAAGAGAGGTATGTTATTGGCAGGGGAAGCCCCCCTCCCACCGGTGGGAGGGGGGCGTAGCGTTTAATTTGACAAATTCGTAATCCCCGCGAAAAACCAAAAGGAGTCGCCCAATGGCACACCTCACACATTCAGAAAGGGACTTGATTGAATCGGGATTGAGAAATCATGATTCATTCAAGGAAATCGCAAGAAAAGTAGGGAAATCCCCCTCGAGCATCTCGCGCGAAGTATTGAAACATCGTGTAGAGAGCAACAAAGGTGCATTCGGCCGAGTAACCAACCGATGTGTTCATCGTCGAAAATGTGACCGGATGGGAATCTGCAATCTGAAATGTTCACGACGGTGCAGTGCATGTGCGAAATGCAATTCAGTATGCCCGCATTATGAAGAAGACATCTGTGCGAAGTTGTCACAACCGCCGTATGTCTGCAATGGCTGTAAAGACGAACATCAATGCGTGCTGCGTAAGAAATATTATTACCATGATAATGCCGAAACAGCATATAGACATCAGCTTCGAGAGGCAAGGACCGGCGCGACCCTCACAGAAGAGGAAAGAAGGGTTCTTGGCAAGCAGTTGGAATCTGGTTTGGAGAGAGGGCAGTCAATTCATCACATGATGGTCTCCAGAAAAGATGAGTTCCAAGTCTGCGAAAGAAGCGTATACCGTTATATCAATCAGGGGCTGTTCAGCCAGCATCCCGGTCGTGCCGAACTTCCCAAAGCACCCGGAATGCGCCCTCGCAGAAAAAAGGGACGTGAACTAAAAATCGATTCAAAATGTCGGATCGGAAGATCTCTGGAGGATTTTGAACAATATTGTCACCAGCATCATAATCCCAGTGTGGTGGAGATGGACAGTGTCATTGGCAATCGAGGAGGAAAAGTATTGCTTACGTTGAATTTCAATAACTGCACGTTCCTTCTGGTCTTTATCCGGGACAGCAATAATTCTCAATCTGTGATTGATCTCTTCAATCACTTGGAACAATTGCTCGGAACAGATGTTTTCAAAAGATTGTTTCCCGTGATTTTGACTGATAACGGGTCCGAGTTTTCCAACCCTGAAGCTCTGGAAAAAAGTTGTCTCTCAAAAGGCAGAAGAACTCGGATTTTTTATTGCGATCCTTATTCGTCCTGGCAAAAAGGACATGTGGAAAACAATCATGAAAACTTGCGGAAAATATTTCCAAAAGGTGTCAGTCTGAACCGCTTTTCTCCGGAACAAATTCAACTCGCGGTTTCTCATCTGAACAGCTTTGCAAGAGCCAGCCTTAACAATATTCCCGCTATCTCTTTGTTTGAGCAGCTGTATGGCAAAAGAATCTTGCAAAAACTCGGTATCAAACTGATCCCTCATGACGAGATTTGTTTGACTCCTCAGTTGTTCGATTAATTAATCCTGGTTTGCCACAGGTTTATTCAAAACAGGGGTCGCGTTTTCTTTGTCCTAAAAATGTCAGTTCCGCAATCCCACAGTCGATTACTGTTTCGTTTCATGAATTTGACAAAGTAAATGCAACCATCATCGCTGGATTTGAATATTTCTCTCGTTTTTTTGTCAGTTTAAACGCTATTTTGTCAAAGTAAACGCTACTAAAATG
>CADCCI010000091.1 GCA_902799895.1 uncultured Bacteroidia bacterium
GATGTCCCCTTCCCGCGGACGGATGGCGCCCGTGCGGGCATGCAAGGTCAAGGACCGGATGGTCTGCTTGCGCGGGAAGGCAACCGTGAGGACCTTGTCTTCCTCCCGGCTCAGCGTCGCATTCATCTCCTCCAGGGTCAGGTCACTGTCCGGCAGTTTCTCGGCCAGAACGGCCACATCGTATCCGAAAGGATCCACCGCCACGTGTTCGCCGGCGCGTGGGATGTCCCGATAGGGTCCGGTAACTTTCTGCAGGTCAGGAAGTTTTACCTGTACCTGTCCGCCCCTGACCACCACGGTCTGCCATTCCAGTTTCTTCATGGCATCTTCGGGGTTTACCCACGGACCGCCGGTGCTGCTCCATCCGGGAGCGCTGGCCACCGTCATCTCCATCCCCAGCGAATCGGCCAGCTGGACCGCATAGCGGAAGGCTTCCTTCCAGGGTTCGGACAGGTAGGGACGCTTGAACGGGGCGGCCTTGGGCATGTTCACGCCGCCGGCGTCGAACTGATGGAAGCCTGCAATGCCCATTTCATCCATCCACAGCAGGTCTTTCCGGATGCCGTCCAGGCTCACTTCCCCGTCCATCCAGTGCCACCAGACATAGGGCCTGGCAGCCCGGGTGGGTTCCCGGAAGTCATTGACCAGTTTGGAACCGTCGTCCGGAGAGGCCGTCATGAGCACGGCCAGCAGAGAAACTAGGATTGTCGCGTTCATGACCCAAATTTAAGAAATAAAAGGCTATAAAACAAGACCATCCAGCAGGTCCACGTACGTCCGGATACCCGCTTCGATTTCGCTCAGGCGGATGTATTCGTTGGCCGTATGGGAACGGGCCGAATCGCCGGGACCGATCTTCAGCGTCGTGAACGGACAGAGCGCCTGGTTGCTGGTTGTGGGTGAATTGAAGCAGGTCAGTCCCAGGGAAAGTCCCCGCTGCACCACCGGGTGCGTCTGCGGAATGAACGAAGCATTGATGTGGGTGGAACGTTCCTTCACATCGCTTTTCAGGCCCGCTTTCACCCTCTCCAGGACTTCCAAATTGGAATACCGGCCCTTGGAACGGACATCCACCACAAAGGTGCAGGTGTCCGGAACCACGTTGTGCTGGGTGCCGGCACGTTGTGCTGGGTCCCCGCCTGGATCATGGTCACGCTCAGTTTCACCTGGTCCAGCGGCTGGCTGCGCAGCCAGGCAATATCGTCCATGGCCTTGTAGAGGGCATTGACGCCTTCTTCGCGGGCCGCATGGCCGCTCACGCCGTGAGCCGTGCAGTCCAGGACCATCAGGCCGGTTTCGGATACGGCCATCTGCATTTTCGTAGGTTCCCCGATGATACCCAGGTCCACCTTCCCCAGTTCCGGCAGCAGGAGGTCGATGCCTTCCTTCCCGCACACTTCCTCCTCGGCCGTGGCGCTGAAAATGAGCCGATAGGGCTGCGGTTTCGCGGCCAGCAGGCGGTAGGCGGCCAGCAGGGCCACCAGCGAGCCACCGTCATCATTCGCACCCAGGCCATAGAGGGTATCCCCTTCCAGGACAGGAGTGAACGGGTCGCGGGTATAGCCGGCAACCGGTTTCACCGTGTCGATATGGGCGTTCAGCAGCAGCGTCTTGTCAGTCGTCCCGGGCGTTTCGCACCAGAGGTTGTTCCTCACCCGGCGGACGGGCAGGCCCTGCGCACGCATCCACGCCTCCAGGATATCGGCGGCGGGTCCTTCTTCGCGGCTGAACGAAGGGGTGGCAATCAGTTGCTTCAGCAGGTCTGTCATTGGATCAGGGTTCCGGGGTTCTTGAGGTCGTATTTGGCGATGCGTACCGCGCCCACACCGGCTTTCACGGCCGCCAGGGCGTTGGTAATCTTTGGGAGGATGCCGCCCGTCAGGGCACCGGTCGTCTTCAGGGTTTCGAACGAAGCCGCGTCGATTTGCGGAATCACCGCGCCGGAAGCATCCAGCACACCCTCCAGGTCGAAGCAGAAGGTCAGGGTCACGTCGAACCGTTTCGCCAGGGCCACGGCCACCGTCGAGGCGATGGTATCGGCGTTGGTATTCAGCAGGCCGCCCTTCCCGTCATAGGTAAGCGGGCTCACCACCGGCACGAAGCCGGAAGACAGCAGCGATGCGAGCAAATCCGCATTCACGCCGTCCACATCGCCCACAAAACCGTAGTCGATGCCGTTCACGGGGGGACGTTTGTGCGAGCGCACCAGGGCGCCGTCGGCCCCACAAAGGCCGATGGCCTGTACGCCCAGGGCCTGCAGCTGCGCCACCAGGCGCTTGTTCACCAGGCCGGCGTAGACCATGGTCACCACTTCCAGGGTGGCCGCATCGGTAATCCGGCGGCCTTCCACCATCTGGACGGGAATGCCCAGCTTGCCGGCCAGGGCAGTTGCTTCCCGGCCGCCGCCATGTACCAGCACCTTGGGGCCTTCCATCGCGGCAAAACCCTTCAACAGGGCCTGCAGCTGGACGGGGTCCTCGGCCACCTGGCCACCCACCTTGACTACCTGTACTTTCATAAGCTTTCCAGCATGCGTTTCAGCACCACCTGGGCCGACACCACGCGGTTGGCGGCTTCGGGGATAACGATACTCTGCGGAGAATCAATCACTTCGTCGGCCACGATCATATTCCGCCGAACCGGCAGGCAATGCATGAAATACGCATTGTCGGTCACGGCCATCTGACGGGCCGAGACGGTCCAGTTGCGATCCTTGGACAGGACTTTCCCATAGGCCTTGTAGGAAGACCAGTTCTTGGCGTAGATGAAATCGGCGCCCTCGAAGGCCTTCATCTGGTCATATTCCACCTGGGCGTTGCCCACGAATTCCGGGGCCAGCTCATAGCCTTCCGGCTGGGTGATGACAAAGTCCACGTCGGCGGCGTTCATCCACTCGGCGAAGGAGTTGGGAACGGCCTGGGGCAAGGCGTTCGGATGCGGAGCCCAGGTCAGGACCACCTTCGGACGCTTCTTGGAAGAAGCCTTCTTCTGCCAGTATTCGTCGATGGTAATCAGGTCGGCAAAGGCCTGGCAGGGATGCACCGTGGCCGATTCCAGGGAGATGACCGGCTTGCCGGAATACTCGATGAACTGCTTCAGGATGGTCTCGCCATAGTCGAACTCGCGGCTTTCGAAGCGCGCGAACGAGCGCACGCCGATGATGTCGCAATAACTGCCGATGACCGGGATGGCCTCGCGCAGGTGCTCAGGCTTGTCGCCGTCCATGATTACGCCCATCTCCGTTTCCAGCTTCCAGCTGTCGGCACCCACATTCAGGACGATGGCATTCATGCCCAGGTTCAGGGCCGCCTTCTGGCTGCTCAGGCGCGTACGCAGGCTGCTGTTGAAGAAAATGAAAATGGCCGTCTTGTTCTTTCCCAGTTCCTGGTTGGCAAAGGGAGCGGCTTTTACCTGGCGGGCCTCGGCGAGGGCCGCTTTCAGGTCACCGATATCGGATACGTGAAGGAATTGTTTCATAATGGATTACGCATTCAATACTTCTTTAAGGGCCTGTACAAAGATGGCAGCATCGTCCACGCTGAGCACCAGCGGTGCCAGCAGGCGGATCATCGACGTGCCCGATACGCCCGTAAAGATGTGTTTTTCAAAGAGCAGCTTTTTGCGGATATCCGCCACCGGCTGCGTAAATTCGATACCCAGCATAAGTCCCTCGCCGCGAACTTCCTTGATGAGCGGCGAAGTGGGGATGTTGGCTTTCAGCCAGGCACCGGTACGGCTGACATTCTCCAGCAGGTTCTCCTTCCGGATGATGTCCAGCACCGCGTGCGCACCCGCCATGGCCAGGTAATTCCCGCCAAAGGTGGTACCCAGCATACCCTTGGTGGCTTTGAACTCGGGAGAGATGAGCACACCGCCAATCGGGAAGCCGTTGGCCATTCCCTTCGCCACGGAAACCAGGTCGGGCGTGATGCCCGCCTTCTGATGGGCGAAGAACCAACCCGTACGGCCATAGCCACACTGGACCTCGTCCATGATGAGGACGGTGCCGTATTTCGTGCACAGGGCACGCAGGCCCTGCAGGAATTCATCTGTCGCGATGCGGATGCCCCCCACGCCCTGGATGGCTTCCAGGATCACGGCGGCTACATCTCCCCCGCGGAGCTCCTGCTCTACGCTGTCCAGGTCGTTAAGCGTGGCAAAAGCCACCTTGTGGTGGGCGTTGAACGGGGCCTGGATCTTGGGGTTGTCCGTCACGGCAACGGCACCCGAGGTGCGACCGTGGAAGGCTCCGTGGAAGGCCACGATCTTGTCGCGGCCCGTATGGAAGGAGGCCAGTTTCAAGGCGTTCTCGTTAGCCTCGGCGCCGGAATTCACCAGGAAGAGGCTCCAGTCCTCATAGCCGCAGGCCTGGCCCAGTTTACGTGCCAGGTCCTCCTGCATGGGGTTGCGGACGCTGTTGGAATAAAAACCAATCTCACGGGCGTAACATCAAATAAAGAATATACGTCAAATAAATTCATGGTTCCTTTCTCTTAAAATGCCGATGCCTTCAACTGGAGTCCGGTCTTCTCCGGAAGGCCGAATAGCAGGTTCATGTTCTGCACCGCCTGGCCCGAAGCTCCCTTCAGCAGGTTATCGATGACGGAGCACACCAGCAGCCGTCCACCATGCTTCTCCAGCGACAGGAGGCACTTGTTGGTGTTGACGACCTGCTTCAGGTCTATCGCGCCCGGATACACGAAGGTAAACGCAGCGTCCTTGTAATAGTCCTGATACAACGCGACCGCCTCTTCCTGCGTCAGGTCACAGTCCAGATGGACGGTAGCCAGGATTCCCCGGGAGAAATCGCCCCGGACCGGCACGAAATCGATGGTCTCGGCATAGGAAGGCTGCAAGGCCTTCAGGTTGCGGTTGATTTCCAGCAGGTGCTGGTGTTCAAAGGCTTTATAGACAGACAGGTTATCGGTCCGCCAGCTGAAATGGGTGGTGGCACCGGGCTTGACGCCGGCTCCCGTAGAACCCGTAACAGCCGTCACGCTGATTTCGCCGTTCAGCTTTCCCGCGGCGGCCAGCGGCAGCAAGGCCAGCTGGATGGCTGTGGCAAAACAACCCGGATTGGCAATGAGGTCGGCCCCGGCGATGCGGCTACGCTGCCACTCGGGCAGGCCGTACACATAGCCCTGGCTCTGGTCCCGGAAATCCTGGGCCAGGTCAATAACCTTCAGCCCGGCAGGACGCGGATGTTCCGCCCAGAAAGCGCTGCTTTTCCCGTGACCGGAGCAGAGGAAGACCACATCCACCGCACTTAAATCCCCTTCTTCGCAGAAATGCAGGTCCGTTTCGCCGTACAGGCCGGAATGGACGGCCCAGACCGGATTTCCGGCATTGCTGGAACTCTGGGCAAAGGCAATCTGCACCTGCGGATGGTTGATCAGCAGGCGAATCAGTTCACCGGCCGTATAGCCGGCCGCGCCTATGATTCCGACCCGGATCATAGGGTGTTCTCTATTTCATTGCCTTCTTCGGTATGGTTGGCGTAATAGACGCGCAGCGGCGTGCTCATGACCTTGATGAAGCCCTTGGCATCCTCGCTGGTCCAGCCTTTCTGCATCTCGCCGTATTCACCCAGTTTGGTCTTCACGAGGTCGTCCTTGCTGTCCACGCCCACGGTCTCGAAACCGTAGGGACGCAGCTGCATCGTCACGGTACCGTTCACGTTGCGTTGGCTTTCCTCGAGCATGGCCTCGATATCCCGCATAACCGGCTCCAGATACTGGCTCTCGTGCAGGAACATGCCGTACCAGTTGGCCACCTGGTCTTTCCAGTACTGCTGCCACTTGCTCAGGGTGAATTTCTCCAGGAACTTGTGCGCGGCGATGATCAGCATCGGGGCGGCAGCCTCGAAGCCCACCCGGCCCTTGATGCCGATGATGGTATCGCCCACGTGCATGTCGCGGCCGATTCCATACGGGGCTGCGATGGATTCGATCTTGCGGATGGCCGCCACCTTATCGTTGAAGGCTTCCCCGTTCACGGCCGTGATTTCCCCTTTCTGGAAGGTGATGGCCAGGGTCTCGGTCCCCTGCTTGGTCACCTGCTTCAGGTAAGCGCTTTCCGGCAGTCCCTGCTTGGAATCCAGGATCTCGCCGCCGCAGATGGACGTGCCCCACAGGCCCACGTTGTAGGAATATTTCAGTTTGGTGAAATCGGCGAAATAGCCGTGCTGGTTCAGGTAATCCACCTCGTACTGGCGGGTCAGCGCCATGTCGCGGGTAAGGGTGATGATCTCCATGTCCGGAGCCATGACCAAGAAGGTCATATCGAAGCGGACCTGGTCGTTGCCAGCACCCGTAGAACCGTGTGCAATGGCGTTCGCGCCCACTTTCTTGGCATAGCGGACAATAGCCATCGCCTGGAAAATCCGCTCGCTGGAAACCGAGATCGGATAGGTTCCGTTCCGCAGGACATTACCTGCAATCATATATTTGAGGCTCTTGGAATAGTACTCCTGGGTAACATCCAGGGTCACGTACTGCTTGGCGCCCAGTTTGTAGGCGTTTTCCTCGTTGGCTTTCAGCTGTTCTTTGCTGAATCCGCCCGTATCGGCACATGCCGCATATACTTCGTATCCTTTCTCTTTCGCCAGATACATCACCGTGAAGGAGGTATCCAGTCCGCCGCTAAATGCGACCACTACTTTCTTAGCCATATCTTTTCTGTTTATTTTTCGGAATGATGAACAAGGGACCGCAGCTTCATCCAGAGGTTCAGCGGCTGGTCGTGAATCTCGGATTCGGAGGACTCGTGATGCTTTGCAGGATCGTAAAGCATTCCCGTGCAGAGGCAGCGCGTGTAATTGTTACGCAGCAACACGTCGTAATTCACACAGCTCTCGCAGCCTTTCCAGAACGTCGGGTCGTCCGTCAGTTCGGAGAAGGTCACGGGCACATAGCCCAGTTCCGTATTGATCTTCATCACCGCCAGACCCGTGGTAAGGCCGAAAATCTTTGCATTGGGGAAACGCTGGCGCGACAGTTCGAAAGCTTTGTGCTTAATCTTCTTGGCCAGGCCGCGCTGACGATACTCGGGTTTTACGATCAGGCCGGAATTGGCGACGAACTGCTCGTGCCCCCAACTCTCGATGTAGCAGAAACCCGCGAAATCGTCACCGCACATGGCGATGACCGCCTTCCCTTCCTGTATCTTGCTGGCCACGTATTCCGGACGGCGTTTGGCGATGCCGGTGCCGCGGACCTTTGCAGCCTCTTCGATGGTCTTTAGAATCTCGTCCACATACTTGAGGTGCTTTTCTGTTGCCACCTCAACCGTAATATTCTCTTCCATAATATAATAATATGTTTATTCTATGATATTCTTTACCGGATATACTTGCTCCGGATATCGGGGAACAGGTTGGAAAGTCCGTTCAGGACAGCATCCTGAGGCGTCCGCTCCCGCAGGATGGCCAGGACCGTATCGTCACCGGCAATGGTGCCGATAATCTGTACCACGGCGCCCGTATCCAGGAACGATGCTACCATGCTGGCATGTCCGGGATGGGTTTTCAACACCGCCAGGTTGCCCGAGAAGGTCACCGACACGAGTCCTACCTGCTTGGCGTCGTTCGCATCAGTCTGACGCATGCTCAACAATCTGTCTTGCAATTGGTTGCTATCCGGAATGATGTACATGTAAGTATTGCGGTCGGTAGCGTGGCCTGCGCCACGATAAAGCCCTCTTTCTCCAACAGGGACTGCAATTCCTCCTGATTGGCAATGTTTTCGCGTCTTACCAGACTCCGGATGACACTCTGTCTTTCCGATTTCCCTTTCATTTTGCCTTGTATTTTTATTCAAATTTACGCTGCAAAGATAGACATTTTTGAATAAATATCAAAGAATTTTTGCAAAAAAAGTAGGCAGTCGTCTCCCGACGGCCGCCTACCCACTTAACCTAAACTTAAACTATGAAAAACTTCAAAGGCAAATATAGCGATTATTTTGAAAAATACAAATTATTTTCATTGTTCTATCCGCATTTTGGCGTATTTGAGCAGGAGGATTTTCTCGCCATATTTTTCAAAGACGATGCGAGCCTTGGATTCCAGGACGGTAGCGCCATTGATTTCCAGAATCTTACCGCGGCCGAAACGGTCGTGCGTAATGGTCTGGCCGGCGCGGAACTTATCTGGCGAATCCGGAACGAAGTTTTCCTCCTTCGGCGGGAGCGGACGGGCTGAAGGGGCCGCCATCGGGCGGGCGGGCATACCGGCAGCAGGCCGGCGTTCGACCTGCACGGGACCGGAGGCGCCCCACGGCGAAGAGCCGACAGGCTTTGCCTTGGTACGGTAGCCGTAGCCGCCAAAGCCTTTAAAACCGCCTCCGAAGGCCGGAGCGTCGTCCTCGTCCTCCTCTTCCCTGCGCCGGAGCGGATTGGCCACATACTGCGG
The DNA here is from genome assembly GCA_902799895.1 of uncultured Bacteroidia bacterium. Lineage (GTDB taxonomy): Bacteria > Bacteroidota > Bacteroidia > Bacteroidales > UBA932 > Cryptobacteroides. The sequence goes on from CADCCI010000091.1 coordinate 8,411, forward strand.
GTCAATCTCCCGCAAGAAACGGCTGGGCGCATTGCTCTCGTGCTTGCCGTTGCGCATCCGCGTTTGGGCGTAGCTGAGGTCCACCGTCTTTTTGGCACGGGTAACGGCCACATAGAACAGGCGGCGTTCCTCTTCCAGTTCGGCCGGTCCCAGCATCATGCCGCCGGAGGGAAAGAGGTTTTCCTCCATACCCGCCACAAAGACATACGGGAATTCCAGGCCCTTGGCGGAGTGTACCGTCATCAGAGTAATTTTATTGGACGCATCTTTCTCGTCATCTTCCGAAAGGTCCACGTTGCTCAACAGGGAAATATCTTCCAGGAAAACGTCCAACGTGACCACCGGCAGGTCCTCGTCGCTTACCTCCGTCACGTTTTCATCGGCAAGCATCTCCTCGCGGATTTCCTCGCGCCGGTCCTCCACGAACACCGCCACGCTGTTCAGCAATTCCTCCACGTTGGCGGAGCGGGCCTGTCCTTCAATAGAGGTATCGGCCTTGAAAGCGGCCAGCAGGCCGGACTGGTCCGCCAGGCGGCGCGCCAGGGCGTCGGCCGGGTCCGCCTTCACCCGCTGCGCGGCCTTGTCAATCATTTCGCAAAACGCCTTCAGGTGTTCCACGGCGGCATTCTTCAGGCCGAAGGCATCCAGGCCTTCGTGGTAGACCGCTTTAAATAAAGAGGTCTCGAAGGACCGGGCCGCCGCCTCGAGGGCCATCATCGTGGTACCGCCGATTCCGCGGGCGGGTTTGTTCACGATGCGTTTGAAGGACTCGTCGTCGTTCACGTTCACCGCCAGTTTGAAATAGGCCATCATGTCCTTGACCTCGGCCCGGTCGAAAAAGGCGTTGCCCGAATAGATCCGGTACGGGAGGTTGCGTTTGCGAAGGGCCTCTTCCAGGGCGCGCGACTGGGAGTTGGTCCGGTACAGGATGGCGAAATCCTGATACTGGGCACGTTCCTCCTGCATCCGCGCGATGATTCTGGAGACGATGAGCAGGGCTTCCTCCGACTCCGTATAGGCCCGGATCAGATGGAGTTTCTCGCCCTCCTCCCCTACCGCGTAGCACTTTTTCGGGATGCGGCCTTCGTTCTTGGCAATCAACGAGTTGGCGGCATTCACGATGTTCTGGGTAGAGCGGTAGTTCCGTTCCAGACGGAAGACCTTGCAGCCGGGATAGTCCCGTTTGAAATTCAGGATGTTTTCAATCTTGGCCCCGCGGAAGGCGTAGATGGACTGGCTGTCATCGCCCACCACGCAGATGTTGTCATGGCCCTGCGGATTCGTCTTTTCGTTGCGCGTGAGCCGGCGCAGGATGATGTACTGGGCGAAGTTCGTATCCTGGTACTCGTCCACGAGGATATGGTCGAAACGGCTGGCAATCTCCCGGCAGTGATCCGGAAACCTGGCCAGCAGGATATTCATATTCAGTAGGATATCATCGAAGTCCATCACTCCGGACTGTTTGCATTTGGTGCAGTACAGGGCGTAGATTTCGTGCAGGCGCGGCCGCTTGGCGTGCAGGTCCTTCATCATCAGGTCCGCATCGCGCCGATAGGCATCGGGCGTGACCAGGTTGTTCTTGGCCATGGAGATGCGGCCTTGGATCTCCTTGGGCTTGTAGACTTTGTCGTCCAGGTTCAGTTCCTTGATGCAGGCCTTCACCGCGCTCACCGAATCCGACTGGTCGTAGATAGTAAAAGAGGTGGGATAGCCCAGGTCCGGGGCATAATCGCGCAAGAACCTTATAAATATAGAATGGAAGGTACCCATGTACAGCCGCCGGGCCTTGCGTTCCCCGACCATGGCGGCAATACGTTCCTTCATTTCCGTGGCTGCCTTTTTTGTAAAGGTCAGTGCCATAACCCTTTCCGGAGCACCGCCTTTTTCCAGCAGGTAGGCAATCCGGCTGGTCAAAACCCGTGTCTTTCCCGATCCGGCCCCGGCGACAATCAGCACCGGGCCGTCCAGGCAGGAGACAGCGTCTTGCTGCTCACTGTTCAATCCCTCTAAAATCGCGCTAATGTTTCCCATAACATGCAAAAATACGGAAAAAAATCACTATCTTCGCGCGGTATTTTTAAAAGTACACTAAATATTTTTAAATATAATGTCAAACAGCATCCATCTTAAGCGAGGCCTGGACATTCCCATCAGCGGAGTTGCCAGCCTCAAAGCCAGTCCGGTTGCCGCAGACGTTATCGCCATCAAACCCACCGATTTCAAGGGATTGCTTCCCCGTCTGCTGGTGAAGGAAGGCGACCGCGTCCTGGCCGGTTCCCCGGTCCTGGCCGACAAGAACTGCCCCGACATCCTGGTGTGTTCGCCCGTGAGCGGCACCGTCCAGACCATCGTCCGGGGCGAGAAGAGAAAACTGCTTGCCGTGGTCGTGAAAGCGGACGAGCAGCGGGAGTATGTAGACTTCGGAGTCAAGAATGTCGAAAGCCTGAATGCAGACCAGATCCGCGAGGCCATCCTTGCCAGCGGCCTGTGGCCGTCCCTCATCCAGCGTCCTTACGGCATCCTTGCCAATCCGTCGCTGAAGCCGAAGGCCATTTTCATGTCGGCCTTCAGCACCGCCCCGCTCGCTGCCGATACCGATTTCGTCCTCGGAAGCGAAATGCCCGCCATCCAGGCCGGTCTCACCGCGCTCGGCAAACTGACCGAGGGCGGCGTCCACGTCTGCATCGATGGCAACAAGGCCGCCAGCACGCCTTTCCACAAACTGGAAGGAGTCACCCTCTACGAGGTTACGGGCAAGCATCCCGCCGGCAATGTCGGTATCCAGATCAGCCACATCTCCCCCATCCGCAAGGGTGAGACGGTCTGGACCATCTCTCCGCTGATGGCCGCCGCCATCGGCAAACTCTTCCTCACCGGCAAGGTCCAGCTGGACCGCAAGGTGGCCGTCACCGGTCCCGTTGCCGTGAATCCGGCCTATGTCGAGGCGCTTCCGGGCATCCCGATGAAGGCCCTTTCCGCATTCTACGACAATTCCAAGGCGGATGTCCGCTTTGTCAGCGGCGATGCCCTCTGCGGCACCTCCGTGGGCGAAGACGGTTATCTGGGCTGGTTCGACAACCAGGTGACCCTCCTGCACGAAGGTACGGAGCGGGAAATCCTGGGCTGGGCCAAGCCGTTCCGCTTTAACCAGTTCTCTTCCTCGCGCGCCTATTTCTCCTGGCTGTGCCCGAAGAAGAAATATGAAATGGATACCAACTTCCACGGCGGCCCGCGTGCATTCGTGGTCTCCGACGTCTATGGCAAGGTGCTCCCGATGGACATCTTCCCGGTCTATCTGGCCAAGGCCTGCCTGGCCGGCGACATTGACAAGATGGAGAAGTTCGGCATCTACGAAGTCCTTCCCGAAGACCTGGCCCTGTGCGAGTTCGTCGACCCGTCGAAGAACGAAATCCAGGACATGATCCAGAAGGGTATCGACCTGATGATCAAAGAAATGGCATAAAAACAGACAATCGTTATGGAAGAAAATAAACAGAAATTCGGATTCCTTCACTCGACTGTCGATGCCTTCGACACCTTCCTTCGCGTCCCGGGCACCGTTACCCGCAAGGGTGCGCACGTGCGCGATGCGATCGACCTGAAAAGGGTGATGATCCTTGTCGTGATCGCCCTCATTCCCGCCGCCCTGTTCGGCATGTGGAACGTCGGCTATCAGCACAACCTGGCCACCGGCACCGAAGCCGGTCTCCTGGCCACCTTCTTCTACGGCTTCCTGCGGGTTCTTCCGCTCTTCGTCGTATCCTATGTAGTGGGACTCGCCATCGAGTTCGCCGGCGCCCAGATCAAGGGCGAGGAAGTGAACGAGGGTTACCTCGTGTCCGGTTTCCTCATCCCGCTGATCGTCCCCGTGGACACGCCCCTGTGGATGCTCGCCATCGCCGTGGCTTTCGCCGTGGTGTTCGGCAAAGAGGTCTTCGGCGGTACCGGTATGAACTTCCTGAACCCCGCCCTGCTGACCCGCGCTTTCCTGTTCTTCTCCTATCCTTCCAAGATGTCCGGTTCCGAAACCTGGATTTCCCTAGGCAAGGGTACGATGGTAGACGGCGCCACCGGCGCTACGCCGCTCTCCTTCATCGGTGACGGCTTCGACGCCCTCACGGATGCCGGCGTACAGTATGGCACCTCCTTCCTGGACTTCTTCCTGGGAACCATCCCGGGCAGCGTGGGTGAGACTTCCGTCGTGGCCATCCTCCTGGGTGCCGTGATCCTCATCTGGACCGGTGTGGCCAGCTGGAAGATCATGTGCTCCTCCGTACTGGGTGCCCTGCTGGTGGGCTGGATTGCCAACCTGACCGGCGCCTGCGATATCCCGGCCTACTACCACCTGGTACTGGGCGGCTTCGCCTTCGGTACCGTGTTCATGGCCACCGACCCCGTGACCTCGGCCCAGACCGAGACCGGCAAATGGATCTACGGCTTCCTGATCGGCGCCCTCTGCGTGACCGTGCGCCTGTGGAACCCGGGTTATCCGGAAGGCATGATGCTCGCCATCCTGCTTATGAACTGCTTCGCCCCGCTCATCGACCACTATGTCACCGACATCGCCGTGAGCCGCCGGGCCAGGAAATTCAATGTCGCTTAAACAGAAAGAGGTATGAATACGAACAATAACCTGTATACGGTCATTTATACGGCCATCATCGTAGCGGTGGTGGCGGCGATTCTCGCCTTCGTTTCCCAGTCCCTCAAGAGCAAGCAGCAGGCCAACGAAAAGGCCGACACCATCTCCCAGATGATGACCGCCTCCGGTTTCGGCACCAAGGCCGATTTCCAGAAAATGGGCAACGCTGCCGTGCTGCAGAAGTATGCGGACGAGATTGAAAAGGCCTATACCGTGAACGTCCAGGGCGACAAGGTCGCCGATCTTCCCCTGGACAAGGTGTACAGCCCTTCCGAACTGAAGAAGCAGAACTACAACATCAAGGGTTCCGCCGAGCCGGAGCTCCCCGTCTTTGTGTTCAAGAACGGCATCACCGTCGTTCCCGTCTATGGTGCAGGCCTCTGGGGTCCCATCTGGTGCTACATTGCCTTTGAAATCGGCCAGGACGGAACGGCTGTCATCAAAGGCGCCTATTTCGACCACGAGAGCGAAACGGCCGGCCTGGGCTCCCGGATCAAGGACGATCCCGCCTTCCAGGCCAAGTTCCAGGGCGAGATCCCGAACTTCGGCTCCGAGAATGTTTTCGCCATCGTCAAGGGCGGCTCGCCGAAGAATGTCGAGGGCATGGAAATCATTGACAACCAGATCGATGCCATTACCGGCGCCACGATGACCTCTCAGGGCCTGGACGCCGCCATCGACACCTGGCTGGGTGCCTATTCCAATCATTTCCTGAAGTTTAGCGCAGAGGAGGAATAAGCCATGGATGCAAAATTGAAAGAAACCATTCTGAACCCCATTTTCAAGGGGAACCCCATCACCGTCCTGGTGCTGGGTATCTGCTCCTCGCTGGCCGTTACGGTCACGCTGAAGGGAGCGCTGGTCATGGCCCTCTCTGTGATTGCGGTCTGCGGCATCTCCAGCCTGATCCTCTCCCTGCTCCGGAATACCATCCCGGGCCGGGTCCGCATCATCGTCCAGCTCGTCGTTGTGGCTATGATGGTGATCCTGGTGGATCAGATCCTGAAATCCTTCGAGGCTACGTACGCCATTGACAAGCAGTTGAGCGTGTACATCGGCCTTATCATTACCAACTGTATCGTCATGGGCCGCATCGAGGCCTTCGCCCTGGGCAACAAACCCTGGCCTTCGTTCCTCGACGGTGTAGCCAACGGTGCCGGTTACGGTATGATCCTTATCATCGTCGCGTTCTTCCGCGAGCTGCTGGGCAGCGGCACCCTCTTCGGTGTCGACATCCTCGGCCGCCTGGGCTACGTGACCAACAACCTCGTTATCCTGCCCCCGTTCGCCCTCATCCTCCTGGGATGCATCGTATGGGTGCAGCGTTCCATCCAGAAAGACCTTCAGGAAAAATAAAAGACACGCCCTATGGAATATCTTAGCTTATTCGTCAGGTCCATCTTTGTGGACAATATGATTTTCGCTTACTTCCTGGGAATGTGTTCGTTCCTGGCGGTATCGAAAAATGTGAAGACGGCTTCCGGCCTGGGCGTCGCGGTCATCTTCGTACTTCTGGTTACCCTTCCCATCAACTATCTGCTCAATGAGTATGTCCTGAAGCCGGATGCCCTCATCCCGGGTGTGGACCTGAGCTTCCTCAGCTTCATCATCTTCATTGCGGTTATCGCCGCCATCGTGCAGGTCGTGGAAATGGTGGTGGAGAAGTTCTCCCCCTCCCTCTACGCATCCCTGGGTATCTTCCTGCCGCTGATTGCGGTGAACTGTGCCATTCTGGGCGGTTCCCTCTTCATGCAGCAGAAAGATTTCGCCAACGTAGGTGAGGCCACCGTTTACGCCCTGGGCAGCGGCCTGGGCTGGCCATCGTAGGCCTGGCAGCCATCCGCGAGCGGCTCCAGTACGCCAACGTACCCGCCCCGCTCAAAGGCCTGGGTATTACGTTCATCACCGTCGGTCTGATGGGTATCGCCTTCATGACCTTCATGGGTATCACCTTATAATACAGGAGGAAGCACTATGGTAAATACAATTTTCAGCGCGGTTGCGACCATTCTCGTCGTCACGCTTATCCTGGTTGCCCTCCTGCTGGTAATCAAGGCCAAACTCACCCCGTCCGGGAATGTTACCCTGGACATCAACAATGGCAAGAAGGTGCTGGACGTCCCGCAGGGCGGTGACCTGATGCACACCCTGGCCGACCAGGGCATCTTCCTTCCCTCCGCTTGTGGCGGAAAGGCCAACTGCGGCCAGTGCAAGGTCCGCGTCCTGGAAGGCGGCGGCCAGATCCTCCCCACCGAGACCGGTTTCTTCTCCCGCAAACAGATCAAGGACAACTGGCGCCTCGGCTGCCAGGTCAAGATCAAGGACAACCTCAAGGTCGAGGTTCCCGAGTCTGCCCTGAGCGTGAAGAAGCTGGAATGCGAGGTCATCTCCAACAAGAACGTGGCTACCTTCATCAAGGAATTCACGGTGAAACTCCCCGAGGGCGAGGACATCGAGTTCAAGTCCGGCGAGTACATCCAGATCGACATTCCCGAGTATGATATCGAC
>CADCCI010000092.1 GCA_902799895.1 uncultured Bacteroidia bacterium
CGGACGTGAAGGCGACGACCGTAAAGGTACCGGACGTGCAGGCTGGGGATGTGAAAGCTGGGGATGTGAAAGCTGGGGATGTGAAGGCTGGGGATGTGATTGCTTCGGACGGAGAGGCAACGGCCAAAGCCGCCCTGGTAGCCGCCCGCGCGCTGCTGGACCAGCCCTACGTGGCCAGTACCCTGGAAGGCGGCGACCGCGAGCAGCCGCGCATCTTCCTTACCCGGACAGACTGCATCCTCTTCGTAGAAGCCTGCCATTGCCTGGCGCATACGGCCCTGACGGTAGCGCATCCCTCCTTTGCCGACTACGCCAGCAATGTGGTCCGGCGCCGCTACCGGGAACCCGTGGTCCGGAACTACTCGGACCGCATCCACTATACCACCGAGTGGGTCCGGCGGGCAGAGGCCGACGGCTGGGTACACGACATCACCCTGGACCTGGGCGGAACGGTTTGGGAGCATCCCATCTGGTATATGTCGCACAACGCATCCAAGTATGAGCACCTGAAGAATGCCGGTTCGGATCCGGTCCAGCAGCACGACCTGGAGGTGATCGCCCGGGTAGAAAACGACTTGAACACCCGGCCGCACACGTTTATTTCCCGAGAACGGGTGGCGGCTGCGGCCGATGGGATCCGTTCGGGCGATATTATCTGCTACTGCAGCGGGGTGGACGGTCTGGACATCGCCCACGTCGCAATGGCGTGGGTGACCGACCCGGAGGGCAACCTCGTTTTCGGCGATGCACCTGCGGGCAGCCGGATCGGTTTCGTGCACGCATCGATGGCCGGGATGAAGGTAATGGTGGATCCGAAGACCATTGCGGACTATGTGGCCGGTCGAAAGGGGCTTTCGGGCATCAAGGTGGTGCGTCCGTATTGATAATTCGCTCGGAATTGTGTAAATTTGCCGCGCAAAACGGAAAAAAGTCTTTAAATCTTATAAAAAATGAGAATCGTACAAGTAACTGGTAGGGAAATCCTCGACTCCAGAGGTAATCCTACGATTGAGGCCGAAGTGGTCCTCGAGTCTGGTGTTATCGGTGTTGCAGCTGTTCCTTCGGGTGCTTCGACGGGTGAAAATGAGGCCCTCGAACTCCGTGACGGCGATCCCAAGCGCTACGGCGGCAAGGGCGTCCTCAAGGCTGTTGCCAACATCAACGACAAGATTGCTCCGGCTATCATCGGTATGTCTGCCCTGGAGCAGCGCGCCATTGACAAGACCATGATCGAGCTGGACGGCACGCCTACCAAGAGCAACCTGGGTGCCAACGCCATCCTGGGCGTTTCCCTGGCTGTTGCCAAGGCTGCTGCCGAGTATGTAGGCCTTCCGCTGTATCGCTACATCGGCGGTACCAACGCCTATGTTCTCCCGGTTCCGATGATGAACATCATCAACGGCGGCGCCCACTCCGACGCCCCCATCGCTTTCCAGGAGTTCATGATCCGTCCGGTCGGCGCCGCCAACGAGGCCGAAGCTGTCCGCATGGGTGCTGAGGTGTTCCACGCTCTCCAGAAGGTGCTCAAGGGCCGCGGCCTTTCCACCGCTGTGGGTGACGAGGGTGGTTTCGCTCCGAAGCTCAAAGGTATCGACGATGCCCTGGATTGCATCATCGAGGCTATCAAGAACGCCGGTTTCGAGCCCGGTAAGGATGTTACCATCGCTATGGACTGCGCCGCTTCCGAGTTCTGCTTCAAAGAGGACGGCAAGTTCTACTATGATTACAAGCAGCTGAAGGATGGCAAGAAGAAAGACCCGCGCGGCCGCAAGCTTACCACCGACCAGCAGATCAACTACCTCAAGCAGCTCATCACCAAGTATCCGATCGATTCCATCGAGGACGGTCTCTCCGAGGAAGACTGGGAAGGCTGGGTGAAGCTCACGAAGGCCATCGGCGGCCGCTGCCAGCTGGTGGGCGACGATCTCTTCGTCACCAACGTGAAGTACCTGCAGAAGGGTATCGAGATGGGTGCCGGTAACAGCATCCTCATCAAGGTGAACCAGATTGGTTCCCTGACCGAGACCCTCGACGCCATCGAGATGGCCCACCGTCACGGCTATACCACCGTTACGAGCCACCGTTCCGGCGAAACCGAGGACACCACCATCGCCGACATCGCCGTTGCTACCAACAGCGGTCAGATCAAGACCGGTTCCCTGAGCCGTACTGACCGTATCGCCAAGTACAACCGCCTGATGAAGATCGAAATCGAACTCGGTGACGAGGCCCGCTACGGCTACAAGAAGCTGAAATAAGCTTTTTGTTTAGATAAATAATCCGTCACGCATGGTGAGGGAGCGGTCGCAGAGCGCGGCCAGTTCCGGATCGTGCGTGACGATTATTATTGTCTGGCCGTGACGGTTGCGAAGGTCGAAGAAGAGTTGGTGGATTTCCGCCTTGGTAGCCGAATCCAGGTTTCCCGATGGCTCATCCGCAAAGAGGATGGCGGGGTCATTTACCAGGGCGCGGGCAATGGCTACGCGCTGCTGTTCGCCGCCCGAAAGCTCGGAAGGTTTATGGCCAGTACGGCCTTCCAGTCCCACTTCTGAAAGCAATTGCAAGGCTTTCTCGCGTGCCTGCCGGTCCGATTTCCCGGCAATGAAAGCCGGAATCATCACATTCTCCAGGGCGGTAAATTCCGGCAGCAGGTGATGGAATTGGAAAACGAAGCCAATCCGCCGGTTGCGGAAGTCGGCCAGCGCCGTGCTGCCCAGGGTGGCACCGCCGCCCCCGAACACCGTCTGTCCGTCCAGCACCAGCGTTCCCGAATCGGGCGTGGAAAGCGTACCCAGGATTTGCAGGAGGGTCGATTTCCCGGCACCCGAGGCACCCATGATGGAGACCACTTCCCCTTTCTCGGCGGAGAAGTCAATTCCTTTGAGGACCTGCAGGGGTCCGAAGGATTTGCAAATGGCGTTGGCTTCGATAATCATAATGCCCAAAGGTACGAATTTTTCCTGAAAAAAAATTGCGGACGCGCTTCACAGCGCATCCGCAAAACACACCCTATTATACTAACCTTTGATAAGATTAATTCACCTCTTGTCGAGCCGTTGGATTTGTTGCCGACGGAAAGTTTCCTCTCCGATAAACAACTTGGCCACCTTCTCGACAGGAAGCACTCTTTCGTATTGTGTTACATACTTAGAGTCAATACTTTGTGTAGCTTCCAAGGCTTCCGTGTACTGGCGGATCAAATCTTTGATCTCCTTCTTTCCTTTCCCTTCCTGAATGCCTTTGTCCAAGTTGGCGTACGCCTGCTTGACAGCCTTGTAAGCCTCTCGTTTTTCTTTCTCCGCCTTGTTGTAGATGGGCCAGAAAACCTGCGCCTCTTCTGCCGTAAGGTCCATGACCTCGGTCAGATAGGCAATTTTCTGTGCTCTCCAGTGCTCTTTGTGGTCTTTCTTTCCTTGCGGTTGGCCGAAGGAAAACAGCGGGAGCAGCATCAAGGCGGCAACGAGATATGCAATTCTTTGTTTCATAACAGTTTGCATTTACTCTGAATAGACATCGGCGAGCTGATCCTCTGTAAAACCCGTTTCAATCAGGTAATCCACGATTTCGCTGGGCGAAAGGTCCTCGTCGGAGGAGCCGTTTGAATCGAGGATGGCGAACGGATCGGTGACGGGAATCATATCGGAAGCGGCCAGGTAGTCGTAGTAGGACTCGGCCTGCGGGGTGGTACGGTTCAGCACGAAGGTGCCGGCCGTGACCGAAATCGCAAAGCAGGCGGCGAGGGCTACATACGGACGGACCTTCTCCCACGTGGAGACGCGCTGCTGCCCGGGAATCTGCGACAGCCTGTTTTTCAGGTTGTCGAAATACCCTTGCGGGACACCGATATGAAGCTCGTTTTTGGCCATATTCAAAAGGTTAGACAATAATAATCGTGTAAGGTTAAAAATCAATCGTAAAATTTTTCAGCTCTTCCCTAATTTTCTCGCTGGCAATGTGATACGATGCCTTCAGCGAACCCACCGAGGTGCCCGTAATGCGGGCAATCTCCTCGTAGGGAAGATCGTCGTAATAGCGCATCATAAAGACCGTTTTCTGTTTGCCGGGCAGGCGGGCGATGGCTTTGGAAAGCGCGCGCTCGGCCTCGTTCCCATTGAAATACGGGTCGTCGTCGATGCGGCGCTCCATTTCCTCGTCGAGGCTCTTGAACTGCAGGGCGGCACGCACCCGCTGCCGCGAAAGGAAGTTCAGCGTCTCGTTCAGGGCGATGCGGTACAACCAGGTATAAAGCTGCGCCTCCCCCCGGAAAGAGGGAAGCGCAGTCCATATCTTCACAAAGATGTCTTGAAGCAGATCGTCGGTGTCTTCGTGGCTGTTGCCAAGCCTTCGTACAACCCAATAGAGCCGTTCGCTGTAGTTTTCTACAATCGCGTTAAACGCTCTTTCGTGTTGTCCGGAATGGAAGACATGGATAATCTCCTTTTCTGTCATCTACTTGCGGGTCAATACTTTACGGGCGGCTTCGGCAATGTGGGCGGCATCCAGGCCATAGGCGGCCATCAGCTCGGCAGGCTTGCCGGACTGGCCGAATTCGTCGCCACCGTTCACCAGTTCCACCGGCGTAGGGCACTTGACGGCCAGCGTACCGCAAATCAGTTCGCCCAGACCGCCGGCCAGGTTGTGCTCTTCAGCTACGACAACCGCCTTGGTCTTCAGGGCCGAGGCCACGATGGTAGCCGTATCCAGCGGCTTGATGGTAGCCACGTTGATCACTTCGGCGCAGACGCCTTCGGCCTCGAGGGCCTCGGCAGCCAGCAGGGCCTCCCATACCAGGTGGCCGGTGGCAATGATGGTCACATCTTTGCCGGGGTTCAGGACATAGGCCTTGCCAATCTCAAAGGGCTCGTTCTCGCCGGTGAAATTGGGAACCGACGGACGGCCGAAACGCAGGTACACCGGGCCGTTGTATCGGGCGGCGGCGATGGTGGCGTTCTTGGTCTGGTTGTAGTCGCAGGGGCAGAGGACCACCATGCCCGGAAGGGCGCGCATCAAGGCGATATCTTCCATGGTCTGATGGGTGGCACCGTCTTCGCCCAGGGTGATACCCGCGTGCGAGGAGGCAATCTTGACATTGGTCATGCCATAGGAAACCTCCTGGCGGAGCTGGTCATAGACGCGGCCGGTCACGAATTCGGCAAAGGAGCCGATGAAGGGAATCTTGCCGGTAAGGGCGAGTCCGGAAGCGGCGCCAACCATATTGGCTTCGGCAATGCCGCACTGGATGAAACGGTCCGGGAATTCGGCCGCGAAGGCATCCATCTTGAGGGAACCTTTCAGGTCGGCGGTCATGGCCACCACCTTCGGATCCATCTTACCCGCTTCGAGGAGTCCTGCTCCGAAACCGCTGCGGGTGTCTTTCTTGCCAGTATCTGTATATTTCTTCATAACTTGCTGATATTAAAAGTCTCCCAACGTTTCCTCGAGCTGCGTCATAGCCTGCTCGCACTGCTCCGGCGAGGGAGCCTTTCCGTGCCACTTGTGGGTACCGGCCATGAAGTCCACGCCCTGGCCCATAACGGTCTTGAAGAGAATCATCGTGGGCTTGCCCGTGCCCTTGTTGGCTTTGGCCTTGGCAAAAGCGTCCAGGATGGCGGGGAAGTCGTGTCCGTCGGACTCGATGACATTCCAGCCCCAGGCCGTCCATTTCTGTTTCAAGTCGCCTTCTCCGGCTACGCTTTCCACGGGGCCGTCAATCTGCTGGCCGTTGCAGTCGGTCATGGCGATCAGGTTGTCCAGTTTGTGATACACGGCAAACATGCCGGCTTCCCAAATCTGGCCTTCCTCGCTTTCACCGTCTCCGCAAAGGACATAGACGAAGTTGTCTTCCTTGTCCATCTTCTTGCCCAGGGCGGCGCCGGCGGCAGCCGACAAGCCCTGTCCCAGCGAACCGGAAGCCTGGAACACGCCCTTCAGGCCCTTGCGGACAGAGGGATGTCCCTGGAGCAGGGTGCCGAACTTACGGAAGGTACCCAGTTCCTCTTTCGGGAAATAGCCTGCGCGGGAAAGCAGCGAATAATACACGGGGGTCATGTGACCGGCAGAGAGGATGAACATATCCTGCCCTTTGCCGCTGCGCGTCCAGGTGGCGGGATCCTGTTTCATCACCTCAAAATAGAGAGCCGTCAGGATGTCCGTAGAGCCCATCGAGCCTCCGGGGTGGCCGGACTGGGCCATGGTGACCATCCGCACAATGTCTCTTCTCACCTGGGAAGCGACTTTTTTCAAATCTTCAACTGTTGCCATATTTAATTAGAATGTAATTGCGGATCCAAGTTTATTACAAATGTAGCAAATAATTTATTATTTCACTATTTTTGCACTCATGAAACGAATCAGAAACTTCTGTATCATCGCACATATCGACCACGGAAAAAGCACGCTGGCCGACCGGCTCCTGGAATTGACGGGCACCCTCTCGCAACGGGACATGGAAAATCAGGTCCTGGACGACATGGACCTGGAGAAAGAGAAGGGCATCACCATCAAGAGCCATGCGATCCAGATGGAATATACCCGCGACGGGGAGAAATACCTGTTGAACCTCATCGACACTCCCGGACACGTGGATTTTTCGTATGAGGTGTCGCGCTCCATCGCTTCCTGCGAGGGCGCCCTGCTGGTGGTTGATGCCTCGCAAGGCATTCAGGCCCAGACCATTTCCAACCTCTACCTGGCCATCGACCACGGGCTGGAAATCATCCCCGTCCTGAACAAAATCGATATGGAAAGCGCGCAGGTGGAGGTGGTGACGGACCAGGTGTGCGACCTGCTAGGCTGCTCTCCGGAAGATGTCTTCAAGGTATCGGCCCGTACGGGCGAGGGCGTACCGCCCATCCTGGATGCCATTGTGGACAAGATTCCCGCTCCGAAAGGAGATCCCGACGCCCCCTTGCAGGCGCTGATTTTCGACTCGGTCTTCAATCCCTTCCGCGGCATCATCGCCTATTTCAAGGTCTTGAACGGCTCGGTTCGGACGGGCGACAAAGTCAAATTCTTCAACACCGGCATGGAGTACGATGCTGAAGAGGTGGGTTCCCTGAAACTCAAGCTGAACCCCACCGGCGAGGTCTCCTGCGGCAATGTGGGATACATCATCTCGGGCATCAAACGCGCCGTGGAGGTTAAGGTGGGCGATACCATCACCCACACCGACCGCCCGTGCAGCACCGCCATCGCCGGATTCGAAGAGGTGTCTTGGAGAAATTCCAGCTGAACGACGCCTCCTTCGTATACGAACCCGAAAGTTCGCTGGCCCTGGGCTTCGGCTTCCGCTGCGGCTTCCTGGGCCTGCTGCACCTGGAAATCGTCCAGGAACGCCTCTTCCGCGAATTCAATATGGACGTGATTACCACGGTGCCGAATGTCTCCTATAAGGTATATACTACCCAGGGAGATGTGCTGGATGTCCACAATCCGTCCGGCCTGCCGGCGCCCACCCTCATTGACCATATCGAGGAACCGTATATCCGCGCGCAGATTATCTCCAAGGCCGATTTCTTCGGTCCCATCATGAAGCTCTGCATCGACAAACGCGGCACCCTCATCGGCCAGCATTTCATTACGGCCGACCGGGTGGAACTCTCCTACGACCTGCCGCTGTCGGAAATTGTGTTCGATTTTTACGACAAACTCAAATCCATTTCGAAGGGATACGCTTCCTTCGATTACCACCTGACGGATTTCCGTCCGGCACGGCTGGTGAAACTGGATATCCTGCTGAACGGCGACCCGGCCGATGCCCTATCGACCTTGATCCACGAGGACCGGGCCTACGATTTCGGCCGCAAGATCTGCCTGAAACTGAAGGAACTGATCCCGCGTCAGCAGTTCGACATCGCCGTCCAGGCGGCCATCGGGGCCAAGATCATTGCCCGCGAGACCGTGCGCCAGGTGCGCAAGGACGTGACGGCCAAGTGCTACGGCGGCGATATTACCCGTAAACGCAAACTGCTGGAGAAGCAGAAAGAGGGCAAGAAACGGATGCGCCAGATTGGCACGGTCCAGGTGCCCCAGAGTGCCTTCATGGCGGTTCTTAAACTGGATTCCTAATGAGCAGCATCGCCGTCCTCATCAATGTCTGCAACCACCGCGAACAAGCGTTGGAATGCCTGGCGGGCTGTTATCGGCAGTTCGACACCCTCGCCGCCCAGGACGAGAGCCTCTCTTTCTCGATCTATGTGCATGACGATGCCGGAACCGACGGTCTTTCCGAGGCGGTCCGCGAGCGTTTCCCCCAGGTACACCTGATGCATTCCGATTCCGTCCAGTACTGGTGTACGGGGCTGCGGATGCTCTGGGAAGAAGCTGCCCGCGAGGACTTCGATTTCTATATCTGGCTGGACTATAACCTCCGGCTGGACGAGGGTTGCTTCGCCCGGCTGCTGGAAACCTCCGCCTTCCTTCGGCACAAAGCCCTGCTGGGCGGCAGCGTGCGGGACGTGTCCGGCTCGCTCCGATACGGCGGCCGTACGCGCAAGGGGGTGCTGATTGAACCGGATGCCACCATCCCGGTTCCCTGCCGTTTCCTGGACGGCCACCTGGTCCTGGTACCGCGCGCCTGTTTCCAGACCCTGGGATTCATCGATACGCGTTTCCTCCGGGTGATGGGGGATTATGACTATTCCAACAAGGCTTTCAAGGCCGGCGTTCCCCGCCTGGTGGCCCCGGGCACCCTGGCCCAGACCGCCCGTTCCTTCTCGGTTCCGGTGTGGAAAGACCCCCAGTATTCCCTGGTAGAACGCATCTATTCCTTCTTTTACCGCAAATGAAACTCTCTTCTGCGATTTTTTCGATGCGCCTGCGCACCCTGCCGCTATCCCTTTCGGGGGTGGTGTTGGGTACGATGCTGGCTGCGGCCGATTTCCATATCAACCCCTGGGGGGTGCTCTTCCTGTTCCTGACAACGGTATCCCTGCAGATCCTGTCCAACCTGTCCAATGAACTGGGCGATGCCCTCTCGGGCACCGACGGTCCGGACCGGGAAGGACCGATGTATTCCCTTCAGGGCGGCGGAATGACGGTCCGCGGGCTGAAGGGACTCATCGCCCTGTTCATCGTCCTGTCCTGCGCGTTCGGGCTGGCCATGCTGCGCGCCTCGTTCGGCACGCTCTGGTGCCTGGATTCTATTTGTTTCATGTTGCTGGGTGCCGGGGCCATCTGGGCGGCCATGCGTTATACCCTGGGCAAGAACCCCTACGGTTACCGGGGCCTGGGCGATATCTATGTCTTTGTGTTTTTCGGCCTGGTGACGGTGTTGGGCGCGTACCTGATTGGGGCGCATACCCTCAAGAGCTGGCAGTTGCTGCTGCCGGCCTGTGCCATCGGCTGCTTCAGCGTGGGTGTGTTGAATGTCAATAACATACGGGATATGGAAAGCGATGCCCGTACCCGTCAGACGGTGGCCATCCGCCTGGGCGAACGGAGCGCGAAAATCTATCAGACCGTCCTGGTGGTGCTGGGTTGGGCGTGCATGGTAACCTATTGCCTGCTCCGTTTCCCCGACCCGTGGCACTGGCTCTTCCTGCTCACCCTGCCGCTGTATGTCCTGCACATCCGGGGCGTATGGCAACGGAGCGGCCGGGACCTGGATCCGATGCTCCCGCTGCTGGTCCTTTCTACGTTTGCCTTTGCCCTGCTGGGCGGGCTGGGTTTCCTGGTTTATCTGTGGTAATGCGTGCGCTTTGGGGACATTTGGCCGTTGCTGGCGCCTATGCGATTTTCGGCCTGAATATCGTCTTTTGCAAAGACATCGCCAATGCCGCCCTGGTGAGCCCCATTGTGTTGTTCACCCTGCGCGCCATCGGCGCCTCGCTGCTGTTCTGGGGCCTGGACCTGGTTCGCCGCTGCTTTACATCGGCCCCCGTAGCGGAAGAAAAGGTCAGCGGAGGGGACCTGCTGCGCATCCTGGCAGCCTCGGCCCTGGGACTCTTCGTTCCCCAGCTGACGTTCCTCAAAGCGATTACCATCTCCACTTCCATCGACACGGCCATTATGGGCACCCTTTCGCCCATCTTTACCATGTTCTTTGCTTTCTTCTTCGTGGGGGAGCCCATCACCGGGAAGAAAGCCGGCGGCGTAGCCTTGAGTTTCTGTGCGGTTCTGTTCCTGATTTTCAATTCGTTCCATGCCACGCCTTCGGCCGCATCCCCCGCGGTTACGGCGCCGCTCGGCTGGGCGCTCCTGCTGCTCAACAGCCTTAGTTTCTCGCTGTATCTGGGCTTGTTCCGCCCCCTTATCAACCGCTACAGCGTGATGACCTTTATGAAATGGATGTTCCTCTTCAGCCTGCTGATGTCCCTCCCGTTCTCTATGAAAGGGATGCTGGCAATGGACTGGAGCATCATCCCCGGCAAGGTGGCCTGGGAAATCGGCTACCTGATCTTTTTCGCCACCTTCGTGGCCTACTTCCTGATCCCTTTCGGGCAGCAGCGGATCCGGCCTACCCTGGTGAGCCTGTACAACTATCTCCAACCCATTATCGCCACCTTCGTGAGCATCTGGGTGGGACTGGATGTCCTGACCTGGCAGAAGGTCCTGGCCATTTCCCTTATCGTGGCCGGCGTCCTCTTGGTGAACCGCTCCCGTGCCGCCCGGTCCTGATGGCTCCGGCTTGCAAATCCCGGTGAATTATCGTATCTTGTAGCAAAATCTGCAAGATTATGATTCGTATGGTAAAACGGCTGGTCCTGTTGCTGGCCTTGTTATGGGGCTGTTTCCCTATCCCGGTCCGCGGACAAAAATCTTCTCCGAAGGGCCTCCCCCTGTCGGTTGCGCACCGCGGCTGCTGGCTGCGGGAAAACAGTGGCGAGTATTATATCCCGGAAAACTGCGCGGCCGGCGTGGCGATGGCGGCCCGCTACGGCTATCCGGCCGTGGAATGCGATGTCAAATATACCAAAGACAGCGTGATGGTCATTATGCACGACGGCACCATCAACCGTACCATGCGCAACGCCGCCGATTATTCCAGGATCCAGGAGCCGGTGCGCGTGAGCGAGACGACGTTTGCCGAACTGCGGGAGAAGTATGTGCTGGAGTCGTCCGACCCGGCCTTGCGCACGCCCATTCCCACCCTGGAGGAGCATCTGCTGGCCTGCAAGCAATACAACATCATCCCTATGCTGCACAGCTCGGTGGTGGAATCCTATCCGATGGCGCAGCAGATCCTGGGCGACCGGTGGATTGCCTTCGATGCCAGCGAACCCGCCATGTGTGAGGCGCGTAAGGTATCGGACTGCCTGGTCCTG
>CADCCI010000093.1 GCA_902799895.1 uncultured Bacteroidia bacterium
GCATTCTCCATGAAATATCAATAAAGCTCCGGCAGTGCCGGAGCTTGTTTCTGCCGATAAATTGGAATTTACTTCATTGGATTCTTCTTTGCCTTTGGCTTCGGAAGCACAGGCAATGTGGCTTTAATGAGCGCTGTAAGATAATCGCGGTCATCAACATCGCTGATGTAGAAGTAGTCCTTTGCTCCGTCATACGGTGGCCGAAGGATGACTTCCTTCAGCACCGTCTTCCCCGGCTCCGTCACCTTCACGTAGAAGTTGTTGTCGCAGATGAGACCGAAGAGGATACCGTCACAATAAGCGCAGTAGTCTCCCATCATCTTCTTCACTGCAATCTCCCCAGCGCTTGAGCACTGGTCGATGATGTATTGTACAAAGTCAGGACTGCAAGCCATATGAGTTACATCTTTTTAATCGGGTGCCGGATAACTGTCTTCCAATTCTCTGGGGCCACCTTCCTGGCATCCGACAGATAGATTTCATGGTGTAGACGACTGGCTGTCATATCATTTTCATAGCCATTCTCCGCAAGGAACTTATCCATGAGGGCAACAGAGGCCGGCTCGTTATCATATGGGCCGATATGCATAATCTGCACGCAGAGCCCCTCGTCGATGGTCAGGAACTCCGCACAGGAACAATCTATCTTTTTCTTCTTTGAAGCGATTTGCACAGCCCAGTCAAAATCGGCTTCGGTGATAAAGTCCGGCAGACGGATGACGGAAATCCAGCAGAAAGCCGATTTATCGCTGTAATCGACACCGTCAATGCCTTCCTGCCACCAGAACCCTTCGAGTGGCGGAACTACATAGTCGTAAAATCCTTTGATACGATGGTCCGTCTTATAACTCATTTTCAAGGTATAGGCGACAGCATACAGGATGCCGATGGCCTGCTGATAAGCACCACCCTCATCGTTGGGATCGCCCTTGCCGCGCACAGCAATGTAATTCGCCTTTGGGGCAATCACGATAACCGGTTTTGCAGGCGGGAGATAAAACTCCTTGTATTCTTTCTTAAAATCGAAGGGCATCTTTCTGAGTTTATTTTATACTTACAAAGATACGCCCTCGCAGTTATTTCCGCAAGGGCGTATCTTTTCATTATGCCTTTTCCACCGGCACCTGGATGATGGTGAGCCACTTGTCGGCGTCCTCTTGATTCCAGATGCCGTCGATGTAAACGGCGCGCGGTGCATCGGCAATCTTGTAGCCCTCTTTCTCCAGATAGGCAAAGAGTTCGACGTAATTGTCGTACAGTTTATCATACGAGCCGAAGACCTTCAGGCAGGCAGCCAGCGGCACGGCCGGGATGTCCTTGAACTTGATGAGAGCGGAGTCAGTGCCTTTCTTTGTCACCTTCTCACAGTACTCGATGTCGATGTCCTGCGGCTTGTAGCCGCCGTGTTCGATGGTGTAGCAGTAGCCCGGTTCCGGGCATTCGCATCCCAGACGGGCCATCTCCGGGCCGATTACCTCATAACAAAGGCGGCCGAGGTCATCGAAAGAAGGAATGATGGTTCGGTGGCTGGCCACAGTAATGGCCGGAAGTGATTCAAAGTAAACTTTTTCCATTTTGTGCAACTTCTTTTGGGAAGCCACAACCGCCTTGAGCATGCGTTTCCGCTCTTTGAGCACCGCCAGCTCGTCTTCGCACTTTCTTATCTTCTCCTCCAGCGATTCCACCGTAGGGAAATGCTGCTCATCATCCCACAGATCCCGGATTTCTTCCAGCGAATAACCCATGCTTTTGAGTTTGGTGATGCTGAAGATCTTCTGTAACTGCCCCACGGAATAATAGCGATACCCGGTATCCCGGTCCACAATCTCCGGAGTGAGCAGGTCAATCTCCTCGTAATGCCTGAGTGCCCTCACGGTCACTCTGCCCAGGCGGGAAAACTCCCCGATTTTCAACTTGTTTTTACCCATAACAATTCGTGCACTTTTGTTATTCGCCAGCAAAGATAATACATGCCGTAGGGTACGAGTCAAGAGAAAAGTTAAAAAACTTGCTTCGTTCTGATATAATGCCCTTCTTGCACGGCGGCGAACGTGGCTATAGCAGCAACGATGGAAATCGGAATCATTGACCAGAACATTGTCGGCACCGTCAGGAATAGCAGGAAACCGGTCAGCTTGTTGGCCCATGTATGAGGAAAACAGGTTCGTTTGAAGACGGCCAGGGCTGATACCTGGTTCACCATCTTGATGAAAATAATCACCCCGGCCCAAATACAAAGCCAAACGGGAATCTCCAGTACCGGCAACAAGCGAATGGCACAACATGCCACGAATACGATGTCGGACACACTGTCACAGACTGCCCCGGCTTTTGTTTCCACATGGAGTTTCCTTGCCAGCCAACCGTCAACCATATCACTGATGCCACACAACGCATAGAGCGCCCAGAACACCCATCCGGCCACATCGCAAAACAGCAGGCCCAAAGAGCCTGCTATCCTGAGCACCGATATGACATTCGGCAATCGCTTCATACCGGATGTCTTACAATTCTGAAAGTGCAACGTTCGCCTCCTCGGAGTATCGTGTTCTCAATCCGGACATCGAACCGACTGTCAGGCTCAAGTTGCGAAAGAATGAATAATATGCTTTGCCGGGAACATTCGCATTGCTCCGGATTGCTCCTGAGCCCGCACTTCACCTTGGGGCAGGAACATTCCAAATAACTCAGTTCATAAACCTTCCCAGGCTCAACAACCCTACCCTGATACGACTTGCTATTGTACCCTTCCGAATAGATCCTGTCGAAATCCCCATCATACTTGGCGTATATTTGCTTATGTAAAGGGAGGACATGATCCTTAACGCAATCTTTAGCCTCTTTTCTATAATCCATGTAATTAGATTGTTGCTGAATCCATAAAGTAACTATGTTTGTAATCCAAATGAAGAACGCTCTCAGGGGCTTGTCGGCCCCTGCCGCTTGGCAGACCCCCGAGAAGTTTTTCATATGAAATAAACATGTAATCAAAAACACAGTAGCTATGAGTACACAAAGTAAACCTTTTTCCTTCAAAGGTCAAAAGATTTTTGTCGGATTAGACGTACATCTAAGAAGTTGGTCGGTAACTGTCCTGTCAGAACAGGCCGTACTAAAGAAGTTCACGCAGGATCCGAGCCCTGCTGCTTTGAACAAGTTTCTGACTAACACGTATCCGGATGCGGAGTATTATTCGGTCTACGAGGCCGGTTTCTGCGGGTTCTGGATACATTGGGAGTTGCACAATTTGGGGATTAACAACATCGTTGTGAACCCAGCGGATGTGCCGACGATGGCAGGTGAAAGATTGAGGAAGACGGATGCTGTTGATAGTGGCAAACTGGCGAGGAGTTTACGCTCTGGAGAGTTGAAGGGTATATATGTCCCAGATAGCATCACGACTGAGATACGTTCTTTGATAAGATTGAGAGACTCTTTGACGAAAGACCAGACACGTCATAAGAATCGGATCAAGGCCCATCTGCGCTATTTGGGGATCGACATACCGGAAGAGTTCTGCCGTCCAGGAAGGACTTGGACAAACCGTTTTGTCCTCTGGCTTAAAAGCCTTGAACTGGAGACCGCCTATGGGAAAAAGACATTGGACTTGCTGATTGCTCAATATGAGGATCTGCGAGACCAACAACTGAAGATGATGAAAGAACTACGCATACTGTCAAGGACGGAACGTTTTGACGAACCCTTGCGGTTCCTGATGAGCGTCCCCGGGATTGGACAGTTGGCAGGTCTGACTATACTGTCTGAAGTGGACGACATCTCCCGATTTAAGGACGCCGCCCACTTCGCTTCTTTTGTGGGATTGGTCCCTATGTGCTATTCCAGCGGAGAGCACGAAGGAACGGGGAATATCACTGTCCGCCGGCATGCAAAACTACGCTGGCTCATTGTAGAAGCCGCATGGATAGCATCTCGCAAGGATCCTGTCCTTTCTGCCGCCTATGTCGAATACTGCCGATCCATGAAGCCAAGTAAAGCCATCATCAAGATTGCAAGACGCCTGGTCAATCGTATTTATTTCGTGATGAAGCATCAGCAGCCATATGTCAACTGCTATGTCTCATAATGTGATAGAAATCCTGTCTGGTAAACAGACTTCCTTCGGGAGAGAGTACTTAAATCGGAATGCGGCAATCTAGTCCGCTCAGCTAAAGTTTGTACCTCCCGCCTCCGTAACCTAATGCAGATACTTGCGGCACTGGATTCAGATGTCCGCTTTGGGAAGTTTGTTTACCGAGGATTTTATGAGTCTTTCACGCATCGATCTCTATGAGACCGATGGATAATTATTGTCTCGTTCTAAATCAATCATTCTTGAAACGATTGATTTAGATCAAGTTATAGAAAAAGTCGAAAATATTTACAACTTTTATTTGGATTCCAACTGGGAACTCCGATTTATATAACTCTCAAAGGTAGCTTTTTTTGGACACACTTGGACACATCCCCGGAAAAACGGACACATTCGGACACGTTTTCCGGGGATTGGTTTAGATACATTCACCGAAGAGATAACTCTTTCTGACCCACTATATTGATTAGTCACCGATGCATACTCGATGAATACCAATAGCCACCGATGGCAACGCTCCCGCCCGGGGCACAAAAAACCGTCTTGTGGATGTCTGCAAGGCGGTTTTTTAGTTACTCATTGCCAGACCGGAAATATGGATTTTACCAGATAAAGGGCAGAATCCTGTATTTCACCTTCTTCCTATATTCGGCGTAGCCTTCCAGTCCCTCCTCGAGGACCTTTTCTTCATTCTTGATCCGCTTGGCAATCATAGGTATGTAACCAAGCATGATGATGAAGGAGGTTGGAGAAGCCAGCACTAATGGCATCGCCAGAAAGAGCACGGTGGTGACCATGTACATCGGATGTCGGACAATTCCATAGAGACCCGCGTCGATGACCCTCTGATTCTCCTGCACTTCAATGGTTCTGGAGAGATAAGTGTTCTCTCTCAGCACTTCTGCATACAGGAGATATGAGGCAAGGAACAGTCCTGCAGCCACCCAGACGGCCCAGTCCGGCAAGACCCACCAGCCGAAGCGCCAGTTTAGTCCGGCCACCACGAAAGCGGCGATGAACAGCATCCCGCTCATCATGACCACGGTTTTCTGCTCTTCCTCTTGCTCCTTCGCATTCAGGCGCTTACGCAGCAAATCAGGATTCTTTGCCAACATCACAAGCCCAGCAACGAACATAGGCACGAATAGTATGCCCATCAGCAGCCATCCTTGCCAATACCTGAAGGACCATGCGGGAAGGAAAATCAGTACCCCAAGCACTATTACACCCAGGAAGTATTTGACGAGCGCTTGTTTCAGCAGTCCCTTATCCATGATGGTCAGACATTCTTTTTACCTTATCCGCTTGCCGAATATCTCGCAAACAAGGAACTTCTCTCCATTGCCATTGATCCGGACGTTTTCCCATCTGAAACTGTCTGCGGTGATATCAGAAAAGATCCAATAGGCATTTTCCTCGGACAGGACCTTCCCGACAAGTCTGTTACCCTGCTTGGTGAAACACAGCCTTTTCATGGCGTGGTCGCATGTGTAAACGACATCGTACCACTTCTCTGCTTTGTTGAACATCCGGAACGATGAACCATATTCGCCATCGGGTTGTGGCTCGGTTTCCTTTGTGGCCCGCGACGGGAAGATGAAAATGTCCTGTACGCCCGTGCCTTCCAGGATCCTGCGGAAAATCCATTCTCCCTTGACATGACGTCTGCGGCCCTTCTCGGGCTCGTCGTAATAGTCGCAGTCCCAATCACCGATAAGCGGGGCGAACCAGTCGTATTCGTCCGGTATCCTGTCGGTCTTGCCGCTTAATAATGCTTCAGAGAAAGTATCCATGGTCTAATGATTATATGAACTCAGTCCGGAGCTACTCCGTGTTCGAGAACCTGACGGGGATGAGATAGGTGCCGGCGCAGTCCGTCTTGAGGATGGCGGTGAACTGGAAGTCACCTACGTCGCCGACGCTGCGGCTCAGCTGGAACCATAGTTTGTGGGATGACTGGATCACGCCGTTGGCGAGATAGTTCAGCCCAGGATAAACACTGCCTCCGACGACCTTCGTCTGGACATTGAAAAGAATGGGTTCGTCCGTATCGGCGGTAACATTGATCTCGAAGTATACCGGCTGGCCCGCGTGGGAGATGGAGCCGGTCCCGAAATCGATTTCCTTACGGTCCAGGGTCAGGTGGTTCATGCAGGGCTCCAGGGTGAGGTCAATCTCGATCTCATTCGGGGAATACTCCTTGGATTCGGACATCTTCCAGTTGTAGTACTCGGAAAGGGCGATCACGTAGATCATGCTGAAAGACGGAAGTTCATCAATGCTATATCGCCCGTCTTCGTCCGTCAGGACAATGGTGTCCGTGCAGTTGCAATAAACCGGGATATCCTTGAGAGGATTGCCCTGCACGTCGGTAATACGACCTACAAGATTGGCATAGAAGTCCTTGCTCGTAGTCTCGATGACGAATCGGATGGAGGACTGTTTGATATTGTCCACTTCAATGTCCAGGGAACCCTCCAGAAGGCTTTCATGATCATCGTGCATTATAACGACGGAGACGGACTTTGTCTCCCCGGCGTTGAGCTGGCAGCGCCACTTCCTGTCGCCGTCTGTTTTCGTGAAGCCGGGAATACTCTTCACAAGAAAGCGGACGATGTCATCGGGAGCCAGGCTAAGGGAGAGCGGTTTCGTCGTGAGGTTTGTAATCGAGAATTCCAGGGTCTTCACCCTGGGAGCGAAATAGAGTTCCTTGACGCCCAGGCTCAAAAGGGGAATCGGTGACAAGGTCACATCCAGGGTCTTGTTGCCTTTCAAGTCCAGCGAGTACTCCGCCGTCTCAAAATACGGGCTCGAAAACACGAGCACGTATTCGCCGGCGGGAATGTCATTCAACGAATACCGGCAGGTTCTGGAGTCTTCCGTACCCACGGAACCCGCATAGACCATCCCGCTCGATTTGTCCGTGGCGGTCACATGCATGTCTGCAAGCAAACGGGCCAGACTGCCGTCCGGGTCGATGATTTCCCCTGTGATGCTATAGGTCGGCTTTTCTTCAATAGGGTTGTTAGGATGACACCCGAAAAGCACCGCCAGCGCGACCAGGATATATATGATTCTCTTCATTTCAAATTCCGGCTTATCGGACGCCAAAGTTACAAAAATAATGCTTAGATTCGTGTCTGATAACCATTGCTGATAATCAAACTAAATCCATATGAAAATGACAGGTCTTTTCAAGTCTGCAGCCATGTGCGCGTTTGCACTGCTTTGCTGCGTTTTTGCAAATGCCCAGACGAAGGCTCCGGGCGAGCTTCTTGACAAAGCTGATTTTGAGATGGAGATCGACGGAAAGCCGGTTTCCCTCTACACCATCACGAATGGCAGGATCACCGCGCAGGTGACCAATTTTGCCGGTTATATCGTGGGGATCTACACCCCAGACAAGGATGGTAACTATACCAATGTCGTGGGTCACAATGACAATATCCAGCAGTACCAGACCTTCAGCCGCAATCCCGTGGGCGCGGCC
Organism: uncultured Bacteroidia bacterium; assembly: GCA_902799895.1. Taxonomy (GTDB): domain Bacteria; phylum Bacteroidota; class Bacteroidia; order Bacteroidales; family UBA932; genus Cryptobacteroides. Next base: position 7,581 of record CADCCI010000093.1, read on the forward strand.
CTCGGCCGTTATGCCAACCGCATCGGGAATGCAACTTTCACCCTGGACGGTGTAAAGTACGAAGTGACGAAGAACAATGGCCAGCACACCCTTCACGGAGGATCGAAGGGCTTCGACCACACCGTATGGGATGTGGAAAAGGTGACCGGGAGCTCGGTAGTGATGAGCTGTGTCCTCGAGGACGGGCTGGACGGATTCCCCGGGACGCTGAAGACTACCCTGACCTTCTCCATAACCGATGATGACGGTGTCGCTGTCAATTACGAGGCGACGACGGACAAGCCCACAGTCTGCAACCTGTCACACCATGTATATTTCAATCTCAACGGATTCCCTGCGGAGAACGCTCTCGACCATGTGGTCTGCATAAATGCCGATGCCATCACTGAAACGGACAACACCCTTATCCCTACTGGCAAGCTCCTGCCGGTTGAGGGTACACCGTATGATTTCCGGACGCCGGTCAAGCTAGGCGACCGGCAGGTCGCAGCGCCCGCCGGGCGGGGCGCCTTCGGCGGCCCCGGCGGCCCCGGCGCGCAGGCCCCTGCGATCCCTGACGGGATGGTCCGCAGCTATGACCAGAATTTCTGCTTGAACCATACCGCTGCTGACCAGGTTGAAGTCGTCGCTTCCGTCTATTCCCCGACTTCCGGACGGGTTATGGAAGTCCTCAACGACAAGCCCGGCCTCCAGTTCTTCACCGGCAACCGTTTGGCCTTCGCCATGGAGTCCCAGCTGTATCCTGATACTCTTAACAAGCCGGAATTCCCCGGCAATGCAGTCTTACGCCCCGGGGAGACCTATCACCACACGGTGATCTACCGGTTCTCTGTGAAATAATCCAGAATCGAGCACAAAAAAGCCAAATTCGTGCGCGAAACCGTCTTTTTCCGGCCTTTCGCGCACGATTTCTCTATTTTTGTGCGCCTCCTGCCAAGCCTTACTCTATCTTTGGTCGAAGGGGCGGCCAAATGGGTCAGATCAGGATGCGGGTCCGGGAGCGGTAGGCGGCGTAGGCGGGTTTGTTGGCGAGTTGGCGGCTCTCCATCAGGGGAATGCTGATGAATAGGAAGAGGGCCGTCATGGCGATGGGGCCCACGACCAGCCAGTCAAGGCCGCAGAGCGATGCGTACATCAGCCAGACGCCCCACCACATGGATATCTCTCCGAAATAGTTGGGATGGCGGCCGCGCCGCCATAGGCCGGTGTCGCAGACCCGGCCGGGGTGCGCGGCCCGGAAGCGCCGGCTCTGCGTGTCAGCGATCAGCTGGATGCTGGCGGCCGCGATGCATATCGCGCAGCCGAGCCAGGTGAGTGCGTTCGCCGGCGCGTCGAGGCCGGACAGGCCGAACCCCGGCAGCATGCACGCGAACACCACCAGCGTCGGCATCATGTTCAGACCGAAGAAATTGGTCAGCTGAAAAATGATAGGGGACTGCGCCTCGCGGTACTTCGTGTAGCGCCAGTCTTCGTGCGCAAGCCCCTTGAAGGTCACTGCCCAATTGTACGTAAGGCGGATGCCCCAGTACCAGACCGCGATAAGCAAAAGCACCACCGGAAGGGTCCAGCAGCCCTTGTACATCGTAAAAGCGGTAAACATCACCGGCGGCGCGACGCTCCAGTAAGGGTCGTAAACGGAAACGTTCTCGTACACGAGACCAAACCCCCATACAATCACCGTTGCAATCACGTCCGCGGCCAGCAGCGCCCATGTCTCTCCCAGCGCGGCGCCGAGCTTGCCGAAGGCAAGCATCCCGGCCGCGCCGGCAATAGCATACACCACCGCAATAATGGCCATACTCGCAGCCTTGGAATAATCCCTCTTCATCATCTGCACGTTTTGTCATCTCAAATATACGTTTTTTCCAGTACATCTCCGTCCTGCCACCTCCGGTCTGCTATCCCCCTTGCCTGCCAATCAGACCGTCCGTACTGGATGACAAATAACTGCCCCGATGGGATAGATACAACCTGTACAGCTAAACTCCGTTAAAAAGGCGTTTCTGTGTACAGATAGTAGGCAATTCCATTGGAAACCGCTAAAATGAGAACGACTTGTACACAAAAACCTTTACAGACAGGCAAAATGGTGTACAGATCGTTCGGCGTGCATAAAGTCCCTGCCCAGCGACGGGAATGGAACCCCGACTTGGGTGGGGGAGATTTGGATTTGAGCGACAAATTGTGTAATTTGCAACGTTTTAACCACACAATTGATAACCAGATAACGCCATTTCGCTTTCGATATGGACGAAGTGAAAGTAATCGAGATAAAGAAAAGCATCTTCGCAGAGAACGAAAAGGATGCCGACGAACTCCGTAAGGAGTTGAAGGACAGGGGAGTATATTTGTTGAATCTGATGTCGTC
>CADCCI010000094.1 GCA_902799895.1 uncultured Bacteroidia bacterium
GTCCACGGGTGTGGAGCAGACGGTGTACATGCTCAACAACATCCCCCTGGTTCGCCCCGGCGTGGCGGATACCTGCCTGCTCATCCTGCACGATTACTCCCATTTTGTCACGTGCGACCCGGCGGAAATCGACAAGGAACGTCCGGTGATCCTGGAGGAGAAACGCTCCCGCTGTACGGCCGACTGGCGGATTTTCGAACAGTCGCTGCCTTATCTGTACGGAGATTGCAAATATGCTACCTGCACCATCATCGGCAGTGAAGAGAACCTGAAGACCTTCGCTCCCGAGAGCCTGACCACCTTCTATCATACCTGGTATCGCCCTGATATGCAGGCGGTTATCGTTGTGGGCGATGTGGACCCCGATGCAGTGGAAGCCTCGCTGAAGCGGATTTTCGCAGACATCCCCGCGGTGGAGAATCCCGTACCCAAGGCAACCATCGCCCTGCCGAAAGAGGAGAAACCCCGCGTAGGCGTGATTACCGATCCGGAAGCCTCCGAAGCCGGCTTGACGCTCCTGTGGGAGAATCCTGCCCGCAGCGAATGGATGAACGAGACGGCGGCCGGTTTCATGACCGACCTGGCAACCAATGTGATTGGCCGGATCATGTCCGAGCGTTTTGCCGACATCACGGCCAAGGCCGATTCGCCCTTCCTGTCGGGTGACCTTATGATTGGAAACCTCTGCGAGTCCAGCGACGTGGTCATGGCCACGGTTTCGTTGAAAGTCAGTGACATCGCCGCCGGCGTGAAGGCTTTTTACACGGAAGTGGAGAAGGCCCGCCGCTATGGCTTCACAGAGGCCGAAATATCCCGTGCCAGGGAAGAAATCCTCGCTGGTTACGAGCGGGCTGTCAACAGCGCCTCGACCCGGAAGAATTCCGAATTTGTCTGGCCCCTGATCCGCCATTTCTTCGACAGTTATGCCTATCCTTCTCCGCAGGATGCCTTTGAGATGGCGAAGGGTTTCTTTAGCCAGTTGGACAAACCTACCCTGGACCGGATCCTGCCGGCCGCAATGGGCGGAACGACCCGGGTCATCCTGTATTCCGGTCCCGAGAAAGAGGGCATCGCAACCCCTTCCAAGGAGGATCTGGAGAAGTGGATTGCAGAAGTGGAGGCCTCTGAGATTGCGGCTCCGACCGGTGAGGAGGTGGCCAAGGAATTCCTGGATCCCGCCACACTGAAGGGCTCGCGCGTCAAGAAAACGCTTGCCGGAAAATACGGTTCTACCGAATGGATCCTGGCCAACGGCGTCAAAGTCGTGGTCCTGCCCACCCAGTACAAAAAAGACCAGATTCTCTTCAACCTCTTCCTGGAGGGCGGTGAGAGCCTGATCGAAACGGAAGAACTTCCGTCCTTCGAGCGGACTGTCCAGGCCGTGTTCCGGCAGAACGCCGGTGTGGCCGGTTTCAAGGGGACGGACGTGCCCAAGATGCTCTCCGGCAAAAAGCTGAATGGAAATCCGTTCATCGATGGTCTCTTCCACGGTATCAGCGGTAACTCCACCCGGAAAGACCTGGAGACCGCTTTCCAGCTGCTTTATCTGGAATTCACCCAGCCTCGTTTCGACCAGGACGAGTTCGACAATACCATCTCCCAGCTGCGGGCCTACCTGCCGAACCTGGAGAATCGTCCCGAATTCAAACTGCAGCAGCACCTGCCAAAGGTGATCGCTACCGATCCCGAACGCTCGCTGACCCTGGATGCATCGGTCCTGGACCGCGCCTCGCTGGAAACGATCGAGCGGGTGTACCGCCGCCTCTTTGCCTCTGCGGCCGGTGCCACAATGGTGATTGTGGGCGATGTGGAACTGGAGACCCTGCAGCCGCTGGTGGAGAAATACATCGGCTCGCTGCCGAAAGGCCGCAAACCCCTGCACTGGATCGACCGGCATAACGACATCCCGGCCGGTGCCGTGGAGGATATCTTCCCGGTGAAGATGGAAACCCCCAAGACCACGGTGCTGCGGATTTATACGGACAACCGTCCGTTCGATGTGGCGGAAGATGTGGCGATGGATGCCGTTGAGTACATCCTGGATATGGTGTATGTGGATACCTTGCGCGAGGATGAAGGCGGTACCTACGGTGCCAGCGTCATATCCCGTTCCCGCAAGAGCCCGCGTGGCCGCTACATGCTGCAGGTGGTGTTCGAGACCCAGCCCGAAAAGGCCGACAACCTGCGGAAGGTGGCCGGTGAGGAGCTGCGCAAACTGGCCGAGGAAGGTCCTACGGCCGACTATTTCGCCCGTACGGTGGAGCACTTCAACAAGTCTCTCGCCGAGCGTAAGATTGAAAATGGCTTCTGGTATGGCCGTTTGCTGAACTGGTATCAGGAGGAAATCAACCTTCTGGAAGACTACGAGCAGGCCATCCAAGAACTGACTCCGGAGAAAGTAAAAGCCGCTGCCAAGGCTTTGCTTGACAGCGGTAATCTCATCGATGTGGTGATGCAGCCTCAGCCGTAATTATTCGGCGGGGCTGATCGCACCCATCGGGCAGGCTGCTGCGCAAGCGCCACAGTCAATGCACACGTTGGGATCGATCTTGTACACATCGCCCTCGGAGATGGCGCCGGTCGGGCATTCACCCATGCAGGTGCCGCAGGCGACGCAATCGCTTTCAGAAATTTTGTGAGCCATTTTGATAATCTTTTAACGGTTATGTCCAGACCGCACCATGCGGCGTTGGGCATGCAAATGTAGAAGTTTATTTTCAAAGTATCAAATGAAACGGATACTTTTTTGGGCCGCGGTTTTGCTGACCGCTTTCAATTCCCTGGGCCAGAACCGGTTCGGGGGAGTGGTGGAGTTTGACAAAACGGTTCACGATTTCGGAGACATCCTGCAGTCGGACGGTCCGGTCTCGTGCACCTATTCCCTCAAGAATATCTCGAACGAGCCGGTGGTAATCTACAATGTGGTTTCCTCCTGCGGCTGTACGGATGTGAAATGGACCAAGGAACCGCTGCGTCCGGGGGCGGTGGGAACGGTGAAGGCAACCTATAAAAATGACGAGGGGGCCTATCCCTTCGACAAGACGCTGACGGTCTACCTGAATGCCGTGAAACAGCCCATCGTCCTGCATCTGCGGGGCGTGAGCCATAAAAAAGAACTGCCGCTGGAGGAACGTTATCCGGTCCGGTTCGGCAACCTAGGGGTGAAAAACCCGGCCGTCAAGGTGGGGAATCTGAGCCAGGGAGAAGTGAAATCAGGCGAGACCACGGTGGCGAACTTGGGCCGCAAACCTTTGAAAATCACGTTTGAAGAGATGTCGGACGGGCTTGCGCTAAGCCTCTCTCCCAATCCGGTTCCGGCGCGCGGAACCGCCAAACTGCACTATGCGGTAACGGCCTCCCGCGAGCGCTGGGGCCGGAATACCTACTATGCCGTTCCGGTGATGGACGGGAAGCGTTCCGTCTCTGTCGGGAAGCCGGTTCCGCCCGAAAAGGCGGCCGGTGGCGACGCCATCCTGGCCGGGGAAGATCCGCTACTGGCCGAAGGGGGAAAGGTGCTGGGCTTTACGGCCTATACCAAGGAGAACTTCTCCGTGCTCACCCCGGCGGAACGGGCGAACGGCTCCCAGCCCTTCTTTGACGAAAGTACCTTCTCTTTTGGAAAAATCAAGGCTGGAACGCCCGTGGAGGCGGTTTTTCCGTTCAAGAACAAGGGAAAGTCGGCCTTTGTCATTTATAAGGCCGATGCCGAAAGCCGCCGCGTATCCATCGCGGTTCCCGGGGCGGTGAACCCCGGCGCATCGGGAAAACTCAAGGCTACCTTGGACACCTCCGGAATGCCTTCCGGGGAGGTGCTGGTCATCCTTACGCTTACGACCAATTCGCCCCTGCGTCCCATGGTGAACCTTTTTATCAACGGTTGGATCGAGTAATGGTAGAGATTTTGATAGAGGCTTTGCGGACGGCCGTACTGGTGAGCGGCCTGGTGGTCATCATGATGATGCTCATCGAGTCGTTCCACATTGAATCGCATGGAAAATGGTTGAACGGCTTGCGCGCTTCCCGCACGGGACAGGTCCTGGTATCGGCCTTGCTGGGCAGTGTTCCCGGCTGCCTGGGCGGGTTTGCATCGGTATCGCTCTATACCCATAAGATGCTGGGATTCGGCGCGTTGCTGGCCATGTTGATTGCGACGGCGGGAGATGAAGCCTTCCTGATGCTGGCCTTGTTCCCGCAGCGGGCGGCCCTCTTGTTCGCCATCCTCTTGGTCCTGGGTATCGGGACGGGCCTGCTGATGGAATTCGTGGTGCATCCCAGGACGCTTCCGACCCGGCTCAACGATACCTTCGAGACCGAATGCTGCGAAGAGGAAAAGCCGCATACGCATACCCCGCGTGCCGATTCGCACCGTCACTGGGGCTGGCACCGAATCGCCCTCCTGCTGAGCGTGCTGGGTTTCCTGGGCGTTCTGCTGTCCGGCCATCTGGAAGATGCGCACGAACTGGACGAAGAAGGCTTCCACCTTTTCGATGAAATCTGGCTCTACTGGGTGTTCGCCGCCCTGAGCCTGGTGGTAGTGGGGGTGCTGTTGTTCGGCTCGGACCATTTTGTGGAGGAGCACCTGTGGCATCATATCGTCTGCCACCATCTGCCGTCCATTTTCGCCTGGACCTTCGGAATGCTGCTGGGAATCGGAATGCTGTTCCATTTTATCGACCTGCAGGCGTGGATCAGCGGAAATACCGGCTGGATGATCCTGCTGGCCATTGCGGTGGGCCTGATCCCCGAATCGGGACCCCACCTGGTATTTGTGACGTTATTTGCTTCCGGGGTGATTCCCTTCCCGGTCCTGCTGGCCAATTCCATTGTCCAGGACGGCCACGCCGCCCTGCCGCTGCTGGCGGAAAGCAAGGGGGCATTTTTAAGGGCCAAAGCCTTAAAAGTGGCCCTGGCCCTTGTCGTAGGTTATTTTTCTTTGTTCATCTTCCCGGCCTGAAGCGCGTCGTAAGCCTGCCGGCTCTTGAAGATGTCAATTGCCGTAAAGATGGATGACATCATGGAGTGCGGGTCGGCTTCGTCCCGGCCGGCCATGTCGTAGGCCGTGCCGTGGTCGGGTGAGGTCCGGACAATCGGAAGGCCGGCGGTGAAGTTCACGCCCTGCTCGAAGGCCAGGGCCTTGAACGGAGCCAGACCCTGGTCGTGGTACATAGCCAAGGTAGCGTCGAAGCGATGGAAGTTGCCCAGTCCGAAATAACCGTCGGGGGAGTAGGGGCCGAAAGCGGAAATCCCTTCCTCGTTGGCCTGCTTCACGGCCGGGAGGATGATTTGCTGCTCCTCATCGCCCAGCAGGCCGCCGTCGCCGCAGTGCGGGTTCAGGCCCAGCACGGCGATACGCGGGTTGTCGATACCGAAGTCCCGCTGGAGCGACTCCTTCATCAGCCGGAGCTTGCCCACGATTTTCTCGGACGAGATGCTGGAAGCCACGTCTTTCAGTTTGATGTGACCGGTGACCACGGCTACTTTCAGGATGCTGCTCACCATAATCATGGCTACGTCATTCACCCCGAATTCCTTCTCCAGATACTCCGTGTGGCCGGTATAGCCGAAGCCCTCCTGGGACATGGCGCGCTTGTTGATGGGGGCGGTGACCAGGACGTCGATATCGCCCGACTTGATGTCGCGCACCGCGCATTCCAGCGAGCGGATGGCCGATTTGGCCGCTTCCGGCGTGCTCTGTCCAGGTTCTACGAAGGTATTGTCCGGCAGGCAGTTGACAATGTTGACTTTCCGGGGTTTCGCATCCCGGGCGGAGCTCACGACATAGGTATCGATATCATCGATGTTGTGGATGAGCTTGCGGTAGAATCCAAACAGTTTGGAAGACCCGTAAATGACCGGGGTGAAGGATTCCAGGATGCGGGAATCGGCCAGGGATTTGATGATGACTTCATATCCGATACCGTTGCCGTCTCCCTGGGTGATTCCGACAACCGGTTTCCTGTTATTCTGCATACGATAATCGATTAGCGAAACAAAGATACGATTTTTTCGTAAAAAATGGCTATCTTTGACATGAAATCACTTTTGGAGACTTTGTCGGAGATGCTGAAACTAATTGACAGGCAATTTCTTTCGTTGTTGCGCGCGGGCGTTTGGGATGTTCCCGTGGCGGAGGACTTGTTCGTTGCATCCACTTCGTGGGAGGACTTGTTCCTGCTTGCGAAGGAGCAGACCGTGGTTCCTTTTGTGTCAGACGGCGTGGAAAAGTTGGTCGCCCAAACCGGGATGGATGTTCCCCGAGAGGTTCGCAAACGCTTCGCAGCGGCTGTGCTGAAAACCGAGATGCGCAATGCGCGAATGGACGAATTCGCCCTAAAACTTGTCTCCCGTATGGAGGCGGCCCACATTCCGGTCTTCGTGGTGAAGGGGCAGGGCGTCGCCCGGTATTACCCCGTTCCGATTCGCCGCCAGAGCGGCGATATCGACCTGTTGGTCCGTCGCGATGATTATGAGCGTGCCTGCGATTTCCTGCTTCCGCATGCGTCCAGGGTGGAAGAGGAGCTCGACTACCTCCTGCATCAGGGGATGTTTTTCGGGAACTACGAGGTGGAGGTTCACGGGGATCTGGATCCGGAACTGTCTGACCGGATGCATCGTTCGCTGATCCGTTTTCAAGAAAAACTATTTGCGGAAGGCGGCCGCCATCTTCCGATAGGGGAGCAGTCGCTGCCCGTTCCCACTCGGGAATTCGATGCCCTCTACATCCTGCTGCATCTGTATCACCATTTTTATCACGAAGGATTGGCTGTCCGGCAGATTCTCGACTGGGGGATGTGCCTTCGTGCCGGAGGTTTCGACTTGACGAAGCTGGATGCGATGATCCGGGAGGCCGGCGTGGATTACATCTGGCAGATATTCGGGCATTTTGCCGTAGAGATGCTGGGCTTCCGCGAGGAAGATATTCCCTTCTATGACAAGCATTTCCGTTCACGGAGCCTTCTGGTTTGGGACTTTGTCCGCGAGAGCGGAAACTTTGGGAAGAAGATTCGGCTCGAACGGGGGGAACAGGCCTATCTGGTGAAAAAACTT
>CADCCI010000095.1 GCA_902799895.1 uncultured Bacteroidia bacterium
ACCTGGGTTACGAGATGCATACCGTTGCGCGCAATGCCATCCGCACGGGGATTGTGGAGCAGGAAATCGTGGGCAAGATGGAGGGACTTACCCTCTCGAAAGGTTGGGGTGTTTCCTTCCCGACCATCCTCACCCAGCACGGCGAGACCCTGCACAACCACCTGCATGACAAAATCATCGAACCGGGTAAACTGATGGTGATCGATGCCGGTGCCGAATCCAATGAGCACTACGCCTCCGACTTTACGCGCACCTATCCGACCGGCGGGAAATTTACCCCTCGCCAGCGGGATATCTACCAGATTGTCTGCGACTGCAACAACTTTGCATTCAGCCAGATACGCCCGGGCGTAGCCTATCGCGACGTGCACCTTTCTACGGTGCGCCTGATGCTGGAGCGCTTGAAGGACCTGGATTTGGTCCGGGGCGACGTGGACGCCATGGTCACGGAAGGCATCGGCGGCCTCTTCATGCCGCACGGCCTGGGCCACAATATGGGTCTGGACGTACATGACATGGAAGACCTGGGAGAGAACCTGGTGGGCTATGATCCGGATCAGAAACGTGCCGCGCAGCTGGGTCTGGGCAGCCTGCGGATGGCCCGCAAACTGGTTCCCGGCCACGTTATTACCGACGAGCCGGGCATCTACTTCATCCCGGCCCTTATGCAAAAGTTCAAGGAAGAGGGGCTGGACAAGGGCTTTGTCCATTTCGCCAAGCTGGAAACCTATTCCGATTTCGGCGGCATCCGGCTGGAGGACGATGTCCTGGTTACCGCCGACGGAGCCCGCCGCCTGGGGTCCAGGCGGCTGCCCATCGAACCGGATGAGGTAGAAGCGGCGATGACCCGTCTATAGGGTCTCGCGATAGCGCCGCCAACCAAAGATCATCACTGCCACAAAGCAGATTAGCGGCAGGCCGAAACTGACGTTTACGGCCGGGTGGCCCGCTACGATACCCAAGTCGATAATGGAACCCTGGAGCGGGGGCAGCAAGGCTCCGCCCACGATGGCCATCACCAGGAAGGCTGCGCCCAGCTGGCTGTCTTCCGGGGCCACGTCTTCCAGGGCGATTCCATAGATGGTGGGGAACATCAGCGACATAAAGGCGCTGATGGCCACCAGGCAACCCAGTCCAAGCGGTCCCACGAAGACAATGGCGCCCACGGTGCAGAGGGCTGCCAGGGCGGCAAAGATTGCCAGCAGCTTGCGGGAATTCACATACTTCATGAGGCCGGTGGCGATAAAGCGGAAGCACAGGAACATAGCCATGGCAATGATGTTGTATTTCTGTGCCGTGGCCTTGTCTATACCCAGGTTGTCGGCATACTGGATGATAAAGGTCCACACCATGATCTGCGCTCCCACGTAAAAGACCTGCGCCAGCACGCCTTCGCGGTAGGCGACATTGTGCCACAGGCGGCCCAGGGTGCCTTTTGCGCGCTGTCCAGACCCCGCCGTTTTGGGCATCTTCGTCAGAGCGATGACCAGGAGCACCAGCAGCACCACCACGCCCAGGGCCACATAGGCATTTCGAATCGCGGTCAGGTCATGGACGCGCATCGCCGCCTTTTCCACCTCCGGAAGCGTGTCGAAAATCAACTTTCCGGATGCATCGCGGCATTGGTCGCTGAGCAGGCTGGGCAGCACCACCCACGACGCAACGGCCATTCCGGTCAGCGAGCCCATCGGGTTGAAAGACTGCGAGAGGTTGAGCCGGCGCGTGGAGGTTTCTTTCGATCCCAGCGAGAGGATGAAGGGGTTGGCCGTCGTCTCCAGGAAGGCCAGGCCGAAGGTGAGGATGTACAGCGAGAAGCAGAAGAAGGTGAAACTCTGCCGCGCTGCCGCCGGAATGAAGAGGAAGGCGCCCACGGCGTACAGCGACAATCCCAGCAGGATGCCGCTCTTATAGCTGAAGCGGCGGATAAAGAGGGCGGCCGGTACGGCCATGGTCGCGTAGCCGCCGTAGAAGGCGAACTGGATCAGCGATGCCTTGGCGGCCGACAGCTCCATAATGGTCTGGAAGCCGGCCACCATCGGGTTGGTGATGTCGTTCGCGAACCCCCACAGGGCGAACAGTGTGGTAATGAGGAGGAACGGCAGCAAATACTGCCGTTCGACCAGTTTCGTCTTGTTTTCCATTATTTATAGATGGGTCCGAAGTTGGCGCAGGCGCGGTAGTCGGCACCCTCCTTGTCCATGCCAAAGGCGTTCCAGGCAGCCGGACGGAAGATCTTCTCTTCCGGCACGTTGTGCATGCACACCGGGATGCGCAGGATGGAGGCCAGGGTGATGAGGTCGGCACCGATGTGGCCGTAGGAGATGGCTCCGTGGTTGGCGCCCCAGTTGTTCATCACGCTATAGACATCCTTGAAGCAGTCCTTGGCAGGATCCAGGCGCGGGACGAACCAGGTGGTGGGCCAGGTGGGATCCGTGCGCTTGTCCAGGATATCGTGCATGTGCTGCGGGAGTTCGGCCGTCCAGCCTTCCGCAATCTGCAGGACCGGACCCAGGCCGTCCACCAGGTTGAGGCGCAGCATGGTCATCGGCATGCCGCCGCGGGTGACGAAGTGGGCGGAATAGCCGCCGCCGCGGAAGTAGTCGCGGTCTGCCGGCATCCAGTTCGTGGCCTTGAGGCAGGCTTCCACGTCTTTCTGGTCCATGTTCCACGGCTCCTTGATGGTGGGGCCGCCCTTCGCATCGCTCATGGCACCGGTGGCGTCCAGCGTGGTGGCGCCGGAGTTGATCAGGTGGATGAATCCGCCCGCCGCAACGCCCGTGGGGGCTTCGCCCGTTACGCGTTTCACGGCTTCGGGGCTCCAGTAGGTGCGCACGTCGCTGAACATCATGCCGCGGTTGGACAGCAGGTGGCCGAAGAGCATGGCCAGGCCATTCATGGCATCGTTCTCGGTGGCCAGGATGTACGGCTCGCGGATGCCGTTCCAGTCGAACGAGGAGCACATCAGGCTCTCAGGGAAGTCGAAGTTGGGCTTGTAGTCGGTCCACTGGCGCTGTCCCTGCACGCCGCCGGCAATGGCATTGTGGCCCAGGGCCTCTTCCTTGTAACCCATTTCCAGCAGTTTGGGATTGCCGTACATGAGGTCGCGGATGATCATCATGTTCTTCACGGTGAACTCCCAGTCGGCGTCCTTCTCCGCGCGGTTCTTGCCCTTGCCCTTGCCGTTGAAGGTGGTCATGGGCGTGCCGGGGAAGAGCGGACGGTCTTCGTTGTAGTCGTGGCCTTCCTGCGGTTTGCAGTATTTTTCCACCCACGCCATGGCTTTCTTGAACTCCTCGGGGTCGAAGATGCCAAAGTCCACGCGGCGCAGGATTTCTACGAGCGATACGTACTCGGCCCGCATGCCCAGGTATTTCTGGAGGAAGTCCGCATCCACGATGGAACCGGCGATGCCCATGCAGGTGTTGCCCATGGAAAGATAGCTCTTGCCGCGCATGGTGGCCGTGGCCTGGGCGGCGCGGGCGAAGCGGAGGATCTTCTCGGCTACGTCGGCGGGGATGGTATTGTCGTTCAGGTCCTGGACATCGTGGCCGTAAATGCCGAAGGCCGGCAGGCCCTTCTGGGCGTGGGCGGCCAGGACGGCGGCCAGATAGACCGCACCCGGGCGTTCGGTACCGTTGAAGCCCCAGACGGCCTTGGGCCAGTGGGGATTCATGTCCATCGTCTCGGAACCGTAGCACCAGCAGGACGTTACGGTAATGGTACTGCCAACGCCGGCGCGCTCGAACTGCTCCTCGCAGGCGGCCGCCTCGGCCACGCGGCCGATGGTCGTGTTGGAAATGACGCATTCTACGGGACTTCCGTCTCCGTTGCGCAGGTTGGACGAAATCAAATCGGCCACGGCATGTGCCAGGGCCATGGTTTTCTCTTCCAGTGCTTCACGCACACCACCCTGACGGCCGTCAATGGTGGGGCGGATACCAATTTTGGGATACTTGTTCATATGTTTCAGTGATGATAAATTATCGGGTTATAGCGCTGCCGCCGCCCAGGTAGAGCGGACGGCCTTCGGGAAGGGAGGGATGCAGGACGTCATGGGTGGCTTTGGTCCATTCCTTTTTCACCTCGAGCGGGGCCTGCAGGCTTGCCTGGGCCACGTTCTCGCCCACGGCCAGGGTGTAAGTGCCCGCAGGGGTCACCCAGGCGCTGCGGCCTTCATCGAAATAGGCCAGGTCGGCCGGGGTGAGCGGAATTTGGACGGTTTCACTTTGTCCGGGCGCCAGCTCCCCGGTCTTGGCAAAGCCGCGCAGTTCGCACACGGGATAATTGCCCGCCGCAGCCGGGGCGGTATAGAGTTGCACCACCTGTTTTCCGGGCACGTTGCCGGTGTTGGTGACGGTTACGCTCACGGTCCATCCGCCCTTGGCGGCAGTAACCTGTAAATCGTTCATCGCAAACGTCGTATAACTGAGTCCGTATCCGAACGGATAGGAAACCGGTACGTCGAAGGTACTGTAGTACCGGTAGCCGATATAAATGTCTTCCAGGTAGTCGGTCCAGTCGATATTGGGCTGGTCGTACCACCGCTGACCTTTTTTGTGGTGCCACCAGGAGGCGTTTTTGCGCTCCGGAACGTGCACCTGCGGGAAGTTCTGGGACGGCACGTCGGCATACCGGACGGGCCAGGTCATGGGCAGGCGGCCCGAAGGGTTCACCGCGCCGGTCAGCACGTCGGCGATGGCGTAACCGGCTTCCTGTCCGGGCTGCCAGGCCAGGAGGATGGCGTCGGGCAGGTCCTTCCACGAGGCGGTTTCGATGACGCCGGTCGTGTTGAGCACCACCACCACCTTCTTTCCGGCGGCGTGGAAGGCCGTGCAGACATCCGTCAGCAGGGTGCGTTCCGCATCGGTCAGTTCAAAATCGCCCGGTTCGGCCAGCCGGTCCTTGCCTTCGCCCGCCTGGCGGAGCAGGGTGATAACGGCGGCATCGGACTCGACAACCGCCCGCTTTGCGGCTGCAACCGCGTCTTTTTCAGGAAGTTCGTTATACGGGACCTCGCCGAACCACCAGCCGCGCCATTCGTTGATGGGGGCGGTGCGCTCTTCTTCGGCCGCCACGAAGGGCAGGTAGGCTTCCTGTGCCGCCGCGGAAAGCCGGAGGCCCGCCGCCTGCAGGCCGTCCACCAGGTTGATGCAGTGGGCTGCGTTTACATCGCCCGCACCGGTACCGCCGGCAATGAGTTTATAGGAGTTGGCTCCGAAGACCGCCACGGTGGCGTCTTTGGCCAGCGGGAGGGTGGCGCCGCGGTTCTCCAGCAGGACCATGCCTTGCCCCGCCGCCTGGCGGGAAAGGGCCGCGTGGGCCTCCAGATCAGGATTGTTGGAGAAAGCGTAGCCCTTGAAACGGGGTGTCTTCACAATCATTTCCAGCACCTTCGTTACGCCTTCGTCCAGGGCCTTGCGGTCCACGGTCCCGTCCGCGATGGCGTTTACCAGTTCCTGGTACTGCTCTTCCGTTCCCGGTGCAATAAAAGGGTTCCCGGCATTGATCTGGGCAGTCACGCTGTTGCCGCCGCCCCAGTCGGTGATAACCAGGCCTTTATAGCCCCATTCGCCCAGCAGGATGTCCCGCAGCAGTTCCGGGTGCTCAGAGGTATATCGTCCGTTGAGGTAGTTGTAGGAAGTCATCACCGTCCAGGGTTCGCTTTCCCGGAAGGTGATTTCGAAATTCTTCAGATACAGCTCCCGCAGCGCCCGCACGCTCACGCGCGAATCGTTGCTGAGCCGGTTGATTTCCTGGTTGTTGGCCGCAAAGTGCTTGACCGATGTGCCCACGCCCTGGCTTTGGACGCCGCGCACATAGGCCGCCGCCATCTTGCCCGCCAGCACGGGATCCTCCGAGAAATACTCGAAATTGCGGCCGCAGAGGGGGTTGCGGTGCAGGTTCTCGCCGGGAGCCAGCAGCACGTCCACCCCGTATTCGCGCACCTCATTGCCGATGGCCGCGCACACTTCCTCTACCAGTGCGGGGTCCCAGCTGGCCGCCAGGAGCGAGCCGATGGGGAAGGCCGTGCAGTAATAGGTCCGATCCTCTCCCTCGCGGTGATCGGCGATGCGCAGGCCGGCAGGTCCGTCGGCAAACACGATGGAGGGAATGCCCAGGCGGGAGATGGGGAAGGTGAATCCGCCGCAGCCGGGCACCATGTCCTTGTAAGCGGCGATATCCAGCATCTGCGTGCTGTCGCTCGGGTTCTGGTGGTTGGCCCCGATTAGCAGGTGCGCCTTTTCCTCATCGGTCATGGCGTTGACGATCTTCGGAATATTGTTTTCCTGTAGCAGAAGCGGTTTTTTTCCGCAGGAAGGAAGGATGGCCAGCGTTGCCAGCAGGGGCATCAGGATTCTTTTCATATCATTCGTGATCAGTCCTACAAATATAGCTTTTTCCTGCGGCTTTGTCAAGAGAGATTGATATCTTTTCTTCTTCGAAAGGAAGAAGGGAAACCCTCCCGGGGGGACTCCGTTCGGCCGCCTTCGGCGTCCTGCACTCCGGCCCCTCCCAACGGTGTAGACATAGCCCTTCCTCAGCAGGACAAATGCCCTGCATTCTCAACTACCCATGAATCAGCGATTTTCTGCGATACACCCGACTATCAAGCACCTACAACTGCACCTTCGAATGTTCTTTGGAGCTTCACCGGCAACGGCCGGGCGGGGAGGAGAACCTTTTGGGTTGAGTTCCCCGCATCCCGGCCGAGCCGTAACCGCCGCTCCTGGCCGCCCGGCGGCGGTGGTGCCGGACCTCCCTGCGTCGCTGGGTGGCCTTGTTGGCGTCGCAGAGCTAGCATTCTTTACGTCGCGGGCTGGGGCAGCAGCTCTGGTCTGCGACGAGCAAGGCTGGGAATGGTGTAGCGAGTGGCGGATAGTGGCAACAAGGAGCCCGTGCCGCCCTCGGCATCGTAAGAGGGGGGACCGGAACGAATGTGAGCGTCAGCGAACGGAGTGAACGGTGGGGTCGAGCGTAGCGAGACGGCTCCGGCCGCCCGGCACGCAGCCGGTGCCGCCCTGGCACGCGACGGAAAGGCCGGGGC
>CADCCI010000096.1 GCA_902799895.1 uncultured Bacteroidia bacterium
CGGGAAATACTTCGGATTCAGGCAGCATACCGTCATTCTCGACTGGCTTCACCTGGAGAAGAAATGCAACGAGTTCCTCAGTATGGGGATAAAAAGCTCAAAAGACGAAAAGAACCAGATAAAGGAAAAACTGGCATCCATACTTTGGACCGGAAGACACGAAAACGCCATCAAGTATCTGGAATCATTAAAGAACTCTCATATCAAGAATCCCACGAAGATAGAAGAACTCAAGGGATATATACGCCGCAAGTCACCAAACATGACATGCTATGCACTGCGTCATGAGCTGGGGCTGCGTATCTCAAGTAACCGTGTGGAAAAAGCAAATGACTTGGTTGTAGCCGCACGGCAGAAGCATAATGGCATGTCGTGGTCAAGAAAAGGAAGTGGAGCACTTGCCATTATTACCACAACCATGATTAACGGAGAAATGGAAGGATGGATGACTGAACGGAAAATAAGCTATCGGATGGCAAGCTAATACGAGTTTTCAATCGTACAGGTCGAAATAATTTCGTATGATTTACTTTTGGAGAATGCATTGCCACGGAGGTCTCTTCCTTCCGCCACTGGTATTGCCGCGCCTACGACCAGTATGCCTGGAATACGGAAGCCATGCCCTTCGACCAGCACCTGCTGGTGAGTGCCATCGCTCCGCGCGCCATCCTCGTCGAGGGTTTCAACAAGGGGTGGTTCGACACGTACGGCGAATTCCTGTCCCTCCAGGCAGCCAGCCCGGTATGGAAGTTCTTGGGACAGAAAGGATTACCGAACGTTTCCTGGCCGGACAATTACGACACCTCGGCCATCGGGCCGCGTGTAGGCTATGTCCGCCGGGATGGTGAGCACGGTATTGCCGCCATCGACTGGCAGTGGATGCTTCACTTCTTTGAATCCATATAGATGGTTACGGGGCCGTCATTGACCAGGGCAACCTTCATATCGGCCCCGAATTCACCAGTCCCCACGGGCTTCCCGAGGGTTTCCGAAAGCTTCCGGCAGAAGGATTCATACATCGGAATCGCCTTTTCATGGCCGGCCGCCTCAATGTAGGAAGGCCGGTTCCCCTTTCTGGTCTGGGCCATCAGGGTGAACTGGCTCACCACAATCACATCGCCCCCAACGTCCATCACGCTGCGGTTCATGACCCCTTCCGCATCGTCAAAGATGCGCAGGCCCGCCGTTTTCTTTACCAAAAAGTCGATATCCGCCTCCTCGTCCTCGTGGCCGACACCCAGCAGCACCAGCAAACCGGGGCCGATGGACGATTTAACGCGTCCGTCAATGGTAACGGACGCGGAGGAAACCCGTTGAATGAGCACGCGCATCTTATCCGATAATTTCTTCGAGGAATTCGGAAGCATCCGCCACGCAATCCTGGCAGTCGCGCAGGACTTTCCCGTTGTCGATTCCTTTCAGCAAACGGCATCGGGTAGCCCCGTTCCGCTCCTGGAACCGGGTCATCAGCTGGGCCATCCGGGCACGGGAAAGGTTGCGGTCCTTCGTAGCCAGACCAATAATCATTCCGGCCCCGACCACGGCCCCGCAGGTGCCTTCCATATTACCCATTCCGGTTCCATAGGCTCCGGCGATATCCAATGCGGTCTGTTCCGGCAGGCCCACCAGGTCGCAATAGGTGCAGACAACCGCCTGTGCGCAGTTATGGGAATTGCAGCGTTTCTTCTCCGCCGCCAAATGTTTGCGTGTTTCCATTATTGTAACAATTGAGGAAGGAAGGTACTGAATACCAGGATAGCCAGACCGGCCAGCAGGACCAGGATGGTCTTCCGGGAGAGGCCTTTCCACTCTTTCAGGATAATGCCCCAGATATTGGAGAAGGTCACGTTCAGGGCCATCAGGATGCACCAGCTGAAGGTAAGCAGGACGGCGCTTCCGGCCAGGAAGCCCTTGCCCAGGCTCAGGCCGAAGAACTGGCTGTACCACAACAGGCCGGCCAGGGCGCAGAACAGCAGGTTATGTTTCCAAAGCCTGCCCTGCCCGTAGTCGCCGAAGGTTTGGTTGCGGGCGTTCTGATACAGGCAGTACGTGGCATTCGTAAGGAAGCCGCCGAAGGTGACGAGCAGGGTTGCCGGCAAGCCCTGGAAGATTTCCGGGGTTTCTTCCCAATGGAGCGGGGCGCCGAAACTGAGCCCGATATTGAAGCACGCGCTCATGAAACCCGCCAGCAGGGCCACAAAGATGCCTTTCCCGAAATTAAAGTCCTTGACAGCCTTCTTCTTTTCTTCTTCCGGAAGCGAGGCCGATTTCATGGCACCGGCAACGCCGATAATCGCAATTCCCACCAGCATCACCACCACGCCAATCAGGACGGCCGAGGTAATATCGCCCGGATGGCCGGTGAAAACCGGGCCCAGGATGGCACCCAGGGCCGAACAGGTTCCCAGTGCAATGCTCTGGCCCAGGGCCACGCCCAGGTAGCGCATGGACAGGCCGAAAGTGAGGCCGCCGATGCCCCAGAGGGCGCCGAACAGGATGGTAAGCAGGCTTTCCTTGGGATACTGGGCATAGATATCGAAGAGGCTGTTGCCTTCCGGGACCGCCAGCAGGGCTCCCAGCAGGGGGAACACCAGCCAGGCAAAGATTCCCTGTACAAGCCAGAAACTTTCCCAGCTCCATTCTTTGACTTTGTTGATGGGCACATAGCTGCTGGACTGGCAGAATGCGCCAAAAGCGATGATAAGAAGACCGATTACAATCATATTCGGATAATTACGTGTGTTACTTCTGACAAATATACTTAAAATAATTGCAATCCTGACATACAATCGTTAGTTTTGTATTATGAAACAGTCCATTATTTCCGCTTGCGCGCTTCTGGCCATCCTGTCCTCCTGCACCCGGAGAACGGAGAGCCCGGCTATCGACCAACTATGCCTGCAGCCCGCCCCCTTGAAGAAAGGAGACAAAATCGCCCTTATTTCCCCGTCCTACCATACCCCTATGGAGAATGTGGATACGGCATCCATGATTTTGCGGGACTGGGGATTCGAGCCGGTCGTGGGAGTGAATGCGGATAAAGAATACCTGGGTGCCTATGCCGGAACGCCCAAGGAGCGCCTGGCCGATTTGAATTGGGCCCTGAAAGACCCGGAAATCAAGGCCATCCTGTGCAACCGGGGCGGCTACGGTACCATCCACCTGGTGGACCTGCTGAAAGAGGAGACAATCGCCTCGAACCCCAAATGGCTGATTGGCTTCAGCGACATTACCACCCTGCATGGGATGTCTACCCGCGCCGGCGTGATGAGCATCCATGGCACCATGTGTTCCCTGATGGCCAAATCCCATGGAATCGGCCTCACGAACACCCTCCTGCGGGATCTCCTGTACGGGATTATCCCGGAATATGTCCTGCCCGCCCACCCGCTGAACCAGACGGGTACCGCTTCGGGCATTCTCGTAGGCGGCAATCTCTTTACCTTCTCCCCCGTCCTGGGAACAGATGCGGACGCCACGATGAAGCAGGACATCATCCTGTTCATCGAAGAAGTGGAAGAAGACTTGAGCCATCTGGACCGGAACATCAACACCCTCAAGCTCAACGGTGTATTTGACCGATGCAAGGGCGTAATCCTGGGCGAGTTCACCGACTGTGAAGCCAACTTGGATTATAGCAGCGTAGAGGAAATGATCTGTTCCTATCTGAAAGAATACGACATTCCCGTCATCTGCGGGTTCCCCGGCGGCCACGGCGATGTCAACCTGCCCCTGATCATGGGCGCCCCCGTGACCCTGGACGTACAAAAGACAGGCGCCACCGTAACCTTTAACGTACAAGGTCCCAAACAAATCATCCGTACCGACAATGAGTGAACACCATCACCACCACGATCATCACCACGATCATCATCACCATCACGTTCAGCGACAGCATCTGATCTTATCTATCGTTCTCAACCTGGGCTTTGTCCTGGTGGAGACCGGTGTAGGGTTCGGAACCGGTTCGCTGGGGCTGCTTTCCGATGCGGGACACAACCTGAGCGATGTTTTCAGCCTGCTGCTGGCCCTGGTGGCCATCCGGCTGGCCGCAAGTCCTTCGTCCAAACGGTTCACCTATGGATATCGCAAGAGTTCCGTCCTCATTTCCCTGCTCAACGCCATCATCCTGCTGGTTGCCGTGGGGGTCATCCTGGTTGAGAGTATCCAGAAGCTGCTGAATGCCGGTGCGATTGAGGTCAATGCAAGCGCCATCAGCTGGACTGCCGGTATCGGTATCCTGGTGAACGGGTTCACCGCCTGGCTGCTGATTCCGAAGCAGGAGCACGATGTGAACATGCGAGGTGCCTATCTGCATATGCTGGCCGATACATTGGTTTCGGTGGGCGTGGTGGTGTCCGGTATCGTGATCGGCTTTACCGGTTGGAACTGGATAGACCCGGTCATCGGCATCGTGATTGCCCTTATCATCCTGGTTTCCACCTGGCAGCTGCTGGCAGAAAGCCTGCGCCTGAGCATCGATGCCGTGCCGGAGGAAATCGACCCGGACGAGATTGTGGAAGAAATGAAAGAGGTTCCCGGAGTGGCCGACATCCACCACCTGCACATCTGGCCCATCAGCACCACGCAGGTGGCCCTTACTGCGCACGTGGTCCTGGAGGACCTCCAGACCATGCAGCAGACGGTTCCCGCCTTGAAACAGAAACTCAAAGACCACGGTATCGGGCACAGCACCCTTGAGGTCGAAGTCCCCGGCTCCCCCTGCGAGTCGCACGATTGTAATGAATAAAATTAAACGCATCCTCATTTCCCTGATTACCATGATCTCAATGACAGGATTTGCCCAGGAGCAGCCTGGCAGCCAGGCTGTGCTGGATATTATCCACGCCCGAAAAAGCGTTCGTTCCTATACAGAAGAACCCGTGACGCCCGAACAGGTAGAAACCCTGCTGCGGGCAGCCATGGCGGCTCCCTCCGGGAAAAACGTGCAGCCCTGGCGTTTTGTGGTGGTAACCCGGCCGGAGACAAAGAAGAAACTGGCCGTCGGCTTCAATAAGATGATTGCCACGGCTCCGGTCGCAATTGTCATTTGCGGCCTTACCGCCAATCCATCCGGCATCGCCAACAACAACTGGACAGCCGACTGCGCCGCCGCCACCGAGAATCTCCTGCTGGCAGCCGAGTCCCTGGGACTGGGCGCCGTGTGGACGGCCTGCTACCCTTACGACGACCGGATGCAGCCCGCCATCGAGGCGCTCGGCCTGCCCGACGATGTCACGCCCTACTGCATCGTCCCTGTCGGACACCCTGCCGGAGACAACAAGCCCAAAAACAAATGGAATCCGGGCCACATTCACTATGAAAAGTGGTAGGTACGGCCATGTCGCACCGGCTATCGTTCTTCGGTATATTTGATCCGGCAATCCGCTGAAATATCACTTTGAGGCGGCCGCCGGGAAGGAGAACTTTGAATGGTTCTGATGATCGATTCCAGTCGGTACCTGCTACGACACGTTTCCGACACGGAGTTACATTCCGCTTGCCACCAAGCTCAGTAATGCCGGAGGCCACGCCAGGAAAAACGGAAAACCCGAATCTCTTTGATGTCGGCATCGCTTATCCCTGTGATCCTGCAATAATTCGTATATTTGCACCTGAAATGAAAATTCTATTTGTCATCAACAATTTTTATGTCCCTGGGAATGGCATCTCGGCTTCCGGCCGGCGTACGGTCGAAGCCTTGAAGGCCATTGGAGAGGATGTCCGCGTCCTGGCGGGGCCGAATCCGGACCCGAACGGTCCGCAGCCGGATTTTCCGCTGAAGGAGTTCCGTTTCCCCATTTTCCAGCCCATTATTGAGTCCAGCGGTTTCTCCTATGCCGATGGCGACATCACCGTCATCGAGGAAGCCGTCCGCTGGGCTGATGTCGTTCATCTCGAAGAAACATTCGTGCTGCAGTGGAAAGCCATCAGAATCGCCAAGAAGCTGGGAAAAACTCTGACGGCCACGTTCCACATGTTCCCGGAGAACCTTATCTATTCGTTGGGAATCGGTCCGCTCCGCAACTGGAAATGGATCAACCGAACGCTGCTGCGCGCATGGAGAAAGCATATCTACAATGAATGCGACTTCGTCCAATGCCCCACAGATGCCGTTCTGGACCGTCTGCGCCGATATCATTTCAAGGCGCGGCTGGACGTGATCTCCAACGGCCTGGTCCCGAGCGAATGCCTGAGACCCCAGACACCGCCGGAGAACTACCTGGATCCAGAACGTCCCTTCGAGATTCTGTATATCGGCCGGCTGTCCCATGAGAAAGACCAGCCTACATTGATGGAAGCGGTTCGTTACAGCAAATACGCCAAGCGCATCCGCCTTCACTTTGCCGGCAACGGCCCCCAGAGCGACCGCTACAAGAAGATGGCCCGGAAACTGTATGCCGAGGGCGTGTTCGGCTATGAACCCGTGTTCAGCTTCAATACACTGGATGAGCTTCGGCAGATGGCTGCCAAGGCCGATCTCTGCCCCCATTGCGCACCCATCGAAGTGGAAGGCCTTTCCATCATGGAGGCGATGCAGCAGGGCGCCTGCCCCATCATTGCCGTAAGCCGCTACAGCGGCACATCCCAGTTCGCCCTGGACCGCCGCTGCAAGTTCCCGGCCGAGAATCCCGAAGCCCTGGCCCAACGTATCGACTACTGGCTGGACCATCCCGCTGAGCGTTGGGAGATGGGGCTCCGCCATGCCGAGTCCATGAAGCAGTACGACATCAAAAAGTCCGCCATTGCCTTTCGGGACGCCTTGGCTGCTGCCCGGACCAACTTGCCAGGGCTCTAATAGTCATTCAACGAGTATCCTCGGCGTCTGTAACGATTGATGGTCGCGTCAAATCGTCCATCGGCCCGGGCCGCTGCCGGCACCTGGTTTATCTGAGGTATTTCCTGGCGGAGGGAGACTGCACCGCCGGGGTGGTTTCCATCGTGATTCCCGGGTATAGGAGTCAGTATCAGGAAAGAGCGTGCGTGATTAACGCCCGTTAGGTTTGTTATTACTCTTCTTTTAGAAAATCCT
>CADCCI010000097.1 GCA_902799895.1 uncultured Bacteroidia bacterium
ACGGTCTCGTTGAAGGCCTCGGACGGGGTGTGGCCGTGCTCGCGGAGCACCTCATACTGGGCCTGGAGGATGCCCTGGATGGCGCCCATGAGCGTTCCGCGCTCACCGGTAAGGTCGGAGTAAACTTCGCGCTTGAAGTCCGTTTCGAAGAGGTAGCCGGAACCTACACCCACGCCCAGGGCCAGGGTGCGCTCCAGGGCCTTGCCCGTGGCGTCCTGGTGAACGGCGAAGGAGGAGTTGACTCCCCGTCCCTGCAGGAAGAGGCGGCGCAGCGAGGTGCCGGAGCCCTTCGGGGCCACCATGATAACATCCACGTCCTTGGGCGGAACAATGCCGGTGCGGTCGTTGTAGGTGATGCCGAAGCCGTGCGAGAAATACAGGGCCTTGCCCGGGGTCAGGTGCTTCTTCACCACCGGCCAAACCTCGATCTGGGCGGCGTCGGATACCAGGAACTGGATAATGGTACCCCGCTTGCAAGCCTCTTCAATCTCGAACAGGTTTTCGCCGGGAACCCAGCCGTCTGCCACGGCTTTGTCGAAGGTCTTGCCCTTGCGCTGGCCTACGATCACGTTGAATCCGTTGTCTTTCAGGTTGAGGGACTGGCCCGGACCCTGGACACCATAGCCGATAACGGCGATAACCTCATCTTTCAGGACCTCACGTGCGTGATCCAAGGTAAACTCTTCACGGGTGACGACATGCTCGTCCACTCCGCCAAAATTAATAGTTGCCATACTGTTTAATTAATTTAATTGTTTTTTTACTCTTTCTCGTTTACGCAGGAATTTCAGGACGGGCTCCTGTTCGGCCCGGGAAATGGCAATCCGTCCGGAACGGATGAACTGGAGGATGCCGTAGGGTTTGAGTTCGTCATACAGGTGGGCCGTTTCCTCGGTGGTGCCGGTCTTCTGCAGCACCGTGAAGCATTTGTTCATTTCCACGATGCGGGCGTGGTAGCGGTTCAGGATGGATTCGATATCCCCCTCCAGGAGGCAGGGAGTAGCCACCTTGTAGAGCGCCACCTCGCGATAGACGATTTTGTCGTGGGTATAGAAGAACGCCTTGATCACATCTACGCGTTTTTCAATCTGCTGTACGCTTTCCTTGACCTTTTTCTCCAGGCCGCTGGTCACGATGGTAATGTTGTGGATGCCCTCCATGGAAGTGGCTCCTGCAGAGAGGCTCCAGATGCTCAGGCCGTGCCGGGTGAACACGTTGGTAATCTGGGAAAGCAGGCCGATCTGGTTTTCGGTATAGATCGTTACCGTATATTCTTTTACTTCGTTGTCCATATCTATTCGTACCATTCGTTTTCTGAAAGCATGATCTGGTTGATGCCTTTGCCCGGGGGAATCATGGGCATGACATTGCTCTCCTGCATCACGTGGATATCCACCAGGACGGGGGCGTTGTCGGCAAGGCTTTCCCGGACCGCTTCCTCCAGTTCCTCGCGGCGGCTCACCACGATGCAGCGGATGCCGTAGGCCTGTGCAATGAGGCGGTAGTCCGGATTCAGCATCCGGGTCTGGGAATATCGTTTCCCAAAGAAGAGCTCCTGCCACTGGCGCACGTTGCCCAGCCAGTCGTTGTTGAGGAGGAACATCTTCACTCCAATACCTTCCTGCATGATGGTACCGAATTCCTGGAGGGTCATCTGGATGCCGCCGTCGCCCACAAAGAGGCATACGGGTCTGTCTGGTGCGGCGATTTTGGCGCCCATGGCCGCCGGAAGGCCGAAACCCATCGTTCCCAGGCCGCCCGACGAAATGAAGCTGCGGCTCTGCGAGAAACGGGAATAGCGGGCGGCGATCATCTGGTTCTGTCCCACATCCGTGACCACGATGGCCTTTTCGCCGGAGAGACGGGAGACGGTGTCCACCACCTCGCCCATATGGATATCGCCCTTGGCGGGATGCAGCTCGGGCCGGATGACCTTTTCCTGCTCCACCGCGCGGCAGCGCTGGAAACCTTCCAGCCACTGGGGATGCTTGCGCGCCTGCATCTTTTCGGTGAGGAGGGTGAGCACCTTGCGCGCATCGCCCTTGATTCCTACCGTGACGGGGATGATTTTGCCGATTTCGGACGGGTCTATGTCGATGTGAATCACGTGGGCCTGCGTGGCGTAGGTGTTCACGGTGCCGGTGACCCGGTCGTCGAAACGCATCCCTACGGCAATGAGCAGGTCGCACTGGTTGGTCATGATGTTGGGGGCCACGTTTCCGTGCATCCCGATCATGCCCTGATACAGGGGGAAGTCAGAGTTTAAGGAGCTCAGTCCCAGTAAGGTAGAGCCGGCGGGGATGTCGCCCTTCACCAGGAAGTCCTTCAGGGCCTGCTCCGCGCCGCTCAGGATGACGCCTTGTCCGAAGACCACCAGCGGCCGCTCCGCACGGTCCAGCAGATCCACGGCCTGGCGGATGCTCAGGTCGGAAATCTTGGGTTCGGGAACGTAACTGCGGATGAAGTCGCATTTCTCATACCGGAAGTCTGTCAGGCCCACCTGGGCGTCTTTGGTGAAGTCCAGCACCACGGGGCCGGGACGGCCGGTACGGGCGATATAGAAGGCTCGCGCTACGGCCCAGGCCACGTCTTCCGCGCGGCGGATCTGGTAGTTCCATTTGGAGATAGGACCGGTAAGACCGGTGACATCGGCCTCCTGGAAGGCATCCGTACCCAGGGCGGCGGAAGAAACCTGGCCGGTGATGACCACCAGCGGGGTGGAATCCGTAAGGGCATCTACGATACCGGTTACCACGTTGGTGGCGCCGGGACCGGATGTAACAATCACCACACCAGGCTGTCCCTTGATGCGGGCATAACCCTGGGCGGCATGGACAGCCCCCTGCTCGTGGCGCACCAGGATGTGCCGGATGTCTTGCTCAAAGTCGCAGAGGCTGTCGTAAACCGGCATAATCTGGCCGCCGGGATAGCCGAAGACGGTGTCTACACCTTCTTCAATGAGTGATTTCCAAAGGGCTGCAGCCCCACTTATCTGATTTTTTTTCATATTTTCCTGATAGCTCCTTCATCGGCCGAACTAACGGCAGCCGCATAACTGCGAAGACTGCGGGATACGCTGCGCTGGCGCCTGGGAGGGGTAAAGGCCGCCTCTCCGCGGACCAGTTCTTCCTGGCGGCGCTGCTCCAACGCTTCCGGAGAAAGGCAAACGTTGATGGAACGGGCCGGGATGTCAATTTCAATCAGGTCTCCGTCACGGACCAGGCCGATGGCGCCGCCGGCCGCCGCTTCCGGCGAAATGTGGCCGATGCTCAGGCCCGAAGTGCCGCCGCTGAAGCGACCGTCGGTGATGAGGGCGCAGGCCTTCCCCAGGTGCATGGATTTGATGTAGGAGGTGGGATAGAGCATTTCCTGCATGCCCGGACCGCCCTTGGGGCCCTCGTACACGATGACCACCACGTCGCCGGCCTTCACCTGACCGCCCAGGATGCCCTCACAGGCCTCTTCCTGCGAATCGAACACCTTGGCGGGACCTTTGAAGCGGTACAGGGAGGCATCGATGCCGGCGGTCTTGATGACGCAGCCCCTCTCGGCGATGTTTCCCTTGAGCACGGCCAGGCCGCCGTCCTGCGAATAGGCGTGGGAGAGGTCCCGGATGCAACCGTTTGCCCGGTCGCGGTCCAATTCTTTATAATAGGTAGATTGGGAGCCCATTTGGATGCTGAACCGGTTCGCGGGGGCGCAGGAATACAGGTTTTGAGCATCTTCCGACGTCTGCTCGCCGGTAATCCGGTAATGGTCCAGGGCCTGGGCCAGGGAGAGGCCGTCTACCCGTTTTACCGAGGTGTCCAGGAGGTTGCCGCGGTCCAGTTCGTTCAAGATTCCCAGGACGCCGCCGGCGCGGTTTACATCCTGCACGTGGAACAGGGGCGTGTTGGGCGCCACCTTGCACAGGCAGGGGACCTTCCGGGACAGGCGGTCTATGTCTTCCATCTTGAAGTCGGCTTCCGCTTCGGCCGCTACGGCCAGCAGGTGCAGGACCGTATTGGTAGATCCGCCCATTGCGATATCCAGCGACATGGCGTTGAGGAAGGCCGCCCGGCTGGCGATGGAACGGGGCAGGACGCTCTCGTCCCCGTCGCGATAATATTTATAGGTATTCTCCACAATCACGCGGGCTGCCTTGCGGAACAGTTCCGTCCTCCCGGTATGGGTGGCCACGATGGTTCCGTTGCCGGGAAGGGCCAGGCCGATGGCTTCGGTGAGGCAGTTCATGGAATTGGCGGTGAACATGCCGGAACAGCAGCCGCATCCGGGGCAGGCCGCCGCTTCGATGGCGGCTACTTCGGCATCGTCCTTGGACGGGTCGGCAGACTGGACCATCGCGTCAATCAGGTCCAGACGGTCTTTTCCGCGGACACCGGCTTCCATCGGTCCGCCGGACACGAAAATGGCGGGGATGTTCAGCCGCATGGCGGCCATCAGCATACCGGGCGTAACCTTGTCGCAGTTGCTGATGCAGACCATCGCATCGGCCTTGTGGGCGTTTACCATATATTCTACGCTGTCGGCAATGATGTCCCGCGAGGGGAGGGAGTAGAGCATTCCGTCGTGTCCCATGGCAATGCCATCATCCACGGCGATGGTGTTGAATTCGGCCGCAAAGCAGCCCAGTTTGCCGATTTCTTCCTTGACCAGCTGCCCGATTTCGTGCAGGTGGGTGTGGCCGGGAACAAACTGCGTGAAGGAGTTGACCACGGCAATGACCGGCTTGCCCACCTGGTCGGGCTTCATTCCGGCCGCGTGCCAGAGCGCCCGGGCTCCGGCCATCCTCCTGCCTTCGAAGGTGATAGAACTTCTGAATGGATGCTTCATATCTTTTACAAAAAAACCTTCCCGGCCGCGTGGACTGGGAAGGTTATTATATCGTGCGTTCATATTCCTTATAGCCTTCCCAGTCCTGGTCCTACAAGAATCAGAACAATAAGGGACAGAATAATAAGGCTACTCAGATTCATCTCTCATTTTTTCTAAACCGGATGCGAAGTTACGGAATTAAATCATAGGATACAAACAATTTTTAAACTATTTTGCTGATATTCAGATTCTTAAAAAATATTCAAACCACCGCTTAGAAAGCAGAATCGCGATTTTACTTACAATTTGTAAGCAAATAGGCCCAAAACCGGCCAGAGAAGTATCTTCAGACCCGAAATAAATTTTAAAAAAATTGAGTTCCTGCGTGAAAAACGGTATCTTTGTCGGCCAAATTTGGAAAGAAATAGATGATTACAAATTATAACTAACATTATTTCAATGAATTACAGTAAGGTTTTGGCCATTTCCATGTTGGCGGTGGCGATAGTGATTCCGTAGCCGCGAAGGCTTATTTCTTTACCATACTGTAAGGGAAGGCGAACTTCTTGTTGTAGTGCATGGACCAGAGGAAGCCGTCGTAGCGGGCGTATCCCATGAAGGCCATGTTCATCCATTGCGCAGGAAGGAGGTCGGAGGCGCAGATATTGACGGAGCCGTTTTCCTGGAGCAGGAAGTCGCAGATGGTGTAGTCTTTGACGGTATCGCCGTCGGTAGAGTTGAAGGAACCGATGGAGGTGTGCCCATCGGGATCCACCACGTCGCCGAGGAATTCAACCGTCTTGTTCTGGCCCGTGAGGTGGTAGAAGGTCTGCCGGTCGATATGGAGCTGGCCCTTGTCGGCATCGTACCAGGCCACGACATTGACGTTAATGCGGGTAACCGTGGTAAAATAGGAATAGAGAGACTGTTTCACGGTGGAACCATAATACAGGTGCGCGGCATCCTCGGGCGTGGCACCGGTTTCCCAGTTCTGGATCAGGTAGCTCTTATTCTTTTCGTTTTCGATAATCTGGATTTCGTAGGAATAGGTGGCCGGCTTCTGGCCCTCGTCCATGAACCATTTGTGCTCGGTGCCGGTCACGATCCAGGTGCCCAGGAAGTCGGCGTAGGCGGCCTTGATGCCTTGGTTGGCTTTCTTTGCGGGTTGCGTGACCGGGAGTTTTTTGAATACCTTGCCGCTGCTGATAGTGACAACGGCAGACTGTGCGCCATTCGCCTTCTGGGCGGAAAGCGTCAGTTTAACCTTGCCGGATTTGCCCGAGGAGGGGTTCACGGTAAGCCAGCTGGAGCCGTTGGTGTCTTCCGCGGTGGCGGTCCAGTCGTCCGTAGCCGTAAAATAGATGTCCTGCGAGCCGCCTTCGGGGCTCAGTTCTACACCGTTCGCAAAGAATTCCTGCGATTCTTCCGGGATAATAATTTCGGGCTCTGGTTTCTCGATAACATCCGGATCACTTGAACTACAGGCAGTTAAGCCTAAAACGAGCAGGAGCATTGCCATGGCTTTCTCCCAGTGGAAACGGGTAAAACACATCATAGAAGGTTATATAATTAGGGTTTCTGTTAAGCAAAGGTAGTAAAAAATTGTATCTGCAAGAAAGAAAAGGGTAAGAAATTTGGAAGAACCAATCCATTTTGCTAATTTTGGATATGTTAAATGACAATCCCTTTTCCACAGACAGTCGCCAGCAAAGGCTGCAGTCTCCCACCCAGATAGGCAAGACTCTGAAAGTCACGGCTTTACCTACGTATCTTCTTGTCTGCACCGCCCTGCTTCTGATAGGGGCTTTTTTCGTGTGGGGTTTTCTGGGCACGGTCTCGGACAAGGCGTACTATAGCGGCGTGGTTTTCCCCTCCGAAGGAACCACCGACATGGCCGCTCACACCAGGATACGCTTCTGCGGGCTTAATGCGCTCGCCGGAAAGCGAGCTCGCAAAGTTTCAGTCGGCGCTTGATGCTGGCGAGTTTTGCATGATCGGGGAGTTCGTCTGCCGCCCCGACGTGCCGCACGATGTCGCACTCGCATGGATGGAGCATTGCCTGAAGCTATGGCGCGCAAAGAATCTCGGCTGGGCGCTCTGGAACCTGCGAG
>CADCCI010000098.1 GCA_902799895.1 uncultured Bacteroidia bacterium
GGCGGTCCCGGTACCGTGGTGGTAGGGGAGGAATCCTATCACCTGGATCACAAGGAAGCCCTCTACGTGGGTCGCGGAAACCGACACATCGTTTTCAAGAGCGATGCGGCCGATTGCCCTGCGCACTTCTATTTCTGCTCGGCCACCGCACACCGGGAAACCGGCGTGAAAAAGGTGAGCAAGAAAGACGCGGTGGTGATGCACCTGGGCTCCCTGGAAGAGTCGAACGAGCGCACTATCAACCGCTTGCTGGTGAAGGAAGTGGTGCCTTGCTGCCAGTTGCAGATGGGCATGACGGAACTGGCTCCGGGCAGCACCTGGAACACCATGCCCGCCCATACGCACGACCGCCGAATGGAGGTGTATTTCTATTTCGAGCTCCCGGACGATGCGGCCGTGTGCCACTTTATGGGTGAGCCGCAGGAAACCCGCCACATCTGGATGCACAACGAGCAGGCCGTGATTTCTCCCCAGTGGAGTATCCACAGCGCCTGTGCGACGCGCAACTATACCTTTATCTGGGGAATGTGCGGCGAGAACGACGATTACAACGACATGGACTGGTGTGCCACGAAAGATTTGAAGTAATATGCTGAAACGAATCCTTATCCTGGCGGCTGCCCTGGGACTCTTCCTTGCTTGTGCCCCCAAGCAGGCAGCACCGAAGGTTATGGCCCGCGCCGTTCCCGAAAGGGCCGATGACTTTGTTTTTGAGAACAACCTCATAGCCGGACGCTTCTATGGGAAGGCCCTGGAGGGCAATCCCACCTCGCCCGGCATTGACATCTGGGTGAAACTGCCCGGCGCGCTGGTGGCCGACGAATGGTACAAGAACGCAGTCGAGGGAGACGATGCCAATTACTACCACCGGGACCATGGCGGGAAAGACTGCTACAAGGTAGCGGTGAGCCTGGGCGGCGGCGCTTCGGCCCCGCTTATCGACGGAACGCTCCGGTATCCCACGACCAACTACCGCAGCTGCGAGGTCCTCGTCCAGACGCCTGATTCCGTGACCTTCGTCCTGCATTATCCTGCCTGGGACGCTGCAGAAGGTATTTCCGTTGCCCTGGACAAGGAAGTGACCGTGGTGGCGGACAGCTATTTCTGCCAGGTGCGCGACACCTGGACCTTTACCGGAACGGACAGCCTGACGGTGGCGGCCGGTTTCAAGCTGCACAATGCCCAGCCTACCGTGGAAGCCTCCCTGCAGGAGGTGGACCGCGTGGCCATCTGGGAACATGCATCGGACCAGAGCGTCGAGCCCGAAGAAGGGATGATTGGCGTGGCGGTGGTGATGCCCGGGGCGGAAGATTCCTTCTTCAGCGAGGAATTGGACCATGCCCTGCTTACCCGGACCGTCGTGAGCGGCGAAGTGGTGTCCTATTCCTTCGGTTCCTGCTGGTCCAAGGGCGACATTGCCCAGGCGGCCGCCTGGTTCCAAGTTGTGAGTGAATTATAACAGAACAAGATAACATGGCAAAAGTAGTAACTTTCGGCGAAGTGATGCTTCGCCTTTCGACGCCGGGCTACCAACGGTTCAGCCAGGCGCACCAGTTCGATGCCACCTTCGGCGGCGGCGAGGCCAACGTGGCCGTTTCGCTGGCCAACTACGGCATCGCAACGCAATTTGTAACCCGCCTTCCGAAGAACGATATCGCCCAGATGTGCGTGTCGGAGCTTCGCGGTTTCGGTGTGGGGACCGACGGTATCGTCTATGGCGGTGACCGTGTAGGTATCTACTACCTGGAGACCGGTGCCGTGGCCCGTGGCAGCAAGGTGGTCTATGACCGTGCCCATTCCGCCATTTCCGAGATCCAGCCGGGTATGGTGAACTGGGAAGAAGTGCTCTCCGGTGCGGACTGGTTCCACTGGACGGGAATTACCCCGGCCCTGAGCCAGGGTGCCGCAGACGCCTGCCTGGAGGCCATCAAGGTGGCCAACCGCCTGGGCGTGAAGGTCTCCTGCGACCTGAATTACCGCAAGAAACTGTGGAAGTATGGCAAGACGGCCGCCGAGGTGATGCCGGCCCTGGTGGAAGGCTGCGACCTCATCCTGGGCAACGAGGAAGATGCCGAAATGGAATTCGGTATCAAACCGGAAGGCTTCGATGCCGAGAAGACGGGGGGCGAGATTGACCAGACCCGCTTCGAGAGCGTCTGCCGCCAGCTGATGGCACGCTTCCCGCGTTGCAAGAAGGTGGCCATCACCCTGCGGGGCTCCATCAACGCCAACCACAATACCTGGGGAGGCGTGCTGTTCGACGGCAAGACCCTGTGGCAGAGCCGCCGGTACGACATCACCCACATCGTGGACCGCGTCGGTGGCGGCGATTCCTTCATGGGCGGCCTGCTGTACGGCTTGCTGGCCTATGATACGGACCAGAAGGCCATCGAGTTCGCAGCCGCGGCTTCCTGCCTGAAACATACCATCCTGGGAGATTATAACCGCGTTACCGTGGCCGAGGTCGAAGGCCTGATGGCCGGCGGCGGCAGCGGTCGTGTATCCAGATAATGACATCGACTATGGCAAAGTTTAAGAAAATTGATACCATTGGGAAAATCCGGGCGACGGGTATCGTGCCGGTTTTCTACAACAAGGATGTGGAACTCACGAAAAAGGTGGTGAAAGCCTGCTACGACGGCGGTATCCGCGCCTTTGAGTTTACCAACCGGGGCGACGGCGCCTACAAGGTGTTTGAACAGCTCATCGGCTTTGTCCGGGAAGAGTGCCCGGAACTGGCCTTGGGTGCCGGCACCATCCTGGATGCCCCTACGGCTGCCCAATACATCCAGATGGGAGCCGATTTCGTGGTCTCTCCCTGCCTGGTGGAGGAAGTGGTTCCGCTGTGCAACCGCCGCGGCGTCCCGTACAGCCCGGGCTGCGGAACCGTGACCGAAATCGCCCATGCCATGGAACTGGGCTGTGACCTGGTGAAGGTCTTCCCGGCCGGCACCGTGGGCGGTCCTTCCTTCGTGAAGAACATCCTGGCCCCGCTGCCGTGGGCCATGGTCATGTGCACCGGCGCCGTAGAACCTACCGAGGACAACCTGACGGCCTGGGCCAAGAGCGGCGTGACGGCCGTGGGTATGGGCTCCAAGCTCTTCCCGAAAGACCTGATCGCTTCCGGCGACTGGGCGGCTGTTTCGGAACTCTGCCGCAAGAGTCTGGCCTGGTTCGGCAAGGAGTAGCCTTTCATGAAAAAGGTATTCTATCACCTGGGGCTGTGTGTGGTCCTGGTCTGTGCGGTGCTGGGAAGCCTGCAGACACAGACCCTCCGCATACAGCTCCAGGAAGGGATACCGGAAAGGAAGGCGGTGGACGCCAAAGGGCTTGTCCACAACCTGGATCAGACTTATCTGCTACATCGCTCCGATTTGAGCGTATTCACCGCCGCCGGCCAGGAAATCCGTGGCTCCGTGGCGGTTAACCATCCTATGAAGGTAGACGGCTGGCGTATCTACGCGTACGACGAGGGCGTCTTCCTCCTGGTCAAAAACCCCTGGCTGCCCGGGGTTTATCTGGGTATTTACCTGATGCTGGCAGCCGCCCTGCTCCTGCTCTTCGACAAAGGGCTCGGCCGCAATCCCTGGCTGTTTCTGGCCATATTGCTGGCGGTGGGCGTCCTCGTATATTTCTTCCACGGCCGGCTGATGTCCCGGCCGCTGGTCCCGGCCCTGCAAAGTCCCTGGTACGCCCCGCACGTGGTGGTGTATATGGTATCCTTTACCATCCTGACGGGTTCGACCCTGCTGGCCCTTTATCTGCTGGCCTTCCGAGGCGGAAACCGGGACAGGCTCTGGCAGGTGACCGACCGTCTGACCTGTTCCGGCACGGCCTTCTTTATGGTGGGTATGCTCTTTGGCTCCCTGTGGGCCCAGGATGCCTGGGGAACCTATTGGGGATGGGATCCGAAGGAGACCTGTGCGGCCGTTACCTGGCTGGTCTACCTGGCCTATATCCATCTGCGCCGCTTCCGTCCGGAGTGCCAGAAGGCGGCCTGCCTGCTCCTGCTGCTGGCCTATGTCTGCCTGCATATCTGCTGGTGGGGCATCAACCATCTGCCTTTCCTGCGGGAAATGAGCCTGCATACCTATTGATTTCAACATCAATCTATTGTACTTATCAAGAATTTTTCCTAAATTAGTAGTCCCAAAACATAAACCACAGACTACTAATGGTAATTCATTCACCCAGTGCTCTTGAAAGCATCAGACAGGTAGCCCTCAAGACCCTGTCTTCCCGCGAGGAGAGCAACCAGTCGGACCGTCTGCAAATCCTGTGTTGCGGCGGTACGGGTTGCAAAGCCTCTGAAAGTGCCAAGATCGTCGAGAACTTCCGGGAGTCCCTCAAAGCCCACGGCCTGGCCGATATGGTCGATGTAGTGGTCCCCGGCTGCTTCGGATTCTGCGAGAAAGGTCCCATCGTGAAAATCATTCCGGATAACACCTTCTATACTTCGGTCCGTCCGGACGATGTGGAAGAAATCGTGACCTCCCATATCATCGGCGGCCGGAAGGTGGAACGCCTCCTGTACATGGATCCGGGAACCGGCGAGCATATCAGCGATTCCAAGCACATGAACTTCTATCGCAAGCAGATGCGCGTCGCCTTGCGGAACTGTGGTTTTATCGATCCGGAAAATATTATGGAATATGTCGCGCGTGACGGATATAAGGCGTTGGCCAACAGCCTTATGCGCGATAGCAAGGACGTGCTGGCCGATATCAAGGCCTCCGGCCTGCGGGGCCGCGGCGGTGCCGGTTTCCCCACGGGTGTGAAGTGGGAGATCGCCCGCAAGTTCGATTCCCCCGACAAGTATGTGGTATGCAATGCCGATGAAGGGGATCCCGGTGCCTTTATGGACCGTTCCATTATGGAAGGAGACCCGAACTCGGTGATCGAAGCCATGATGATCTGCGGCTACTGCATCAACGCCCACCACGGTCTCATCTATATCCGCGCGGAGTACCCGCTGGCCGTCCACCGTCTGCAGGTGGCCATCTCGCAGGCCCGCGAATACGGCTTGCTGGGCCAGAACATCCTGGGCCTGGGCTTCGATTTCGATATCGAGATCCGCTATGGCGCCGGTGCCTTTGTGTGCGGTGAAGAGACCGCCCTCATCCATTCTATGGAGGGCAAGCGCGGCGAGCCTACGCTGAAACCGCCGTTCCCGGCCGAATCGGGCTATATGGGCCATCCGACCAATGTGAACAATGTGGAGACCCTGGCCAACGTGCCGGTAATCCTCACGAAGGGACCGGAGTGGTTCGCCTCCATCGGTACGGAAAAGTCCAAGGGAACCAAGGTGTTCGCTCTGGCGGGCAAAATCAACAATGTGGGCCTGATCGAGGTCCCGATGGGAACCACCCTCCGGGAAATCATCTACGATATCGGCGGCGGCGTAAAAGGCGGCAAGAAATTCAAGGCCGTCCAGACCGGCGGTCCGTCCGGTGGCTGCCTGACCGAGAAGCATCTGGATATTCCCATCGACTATGAATCCCTGGCGGCAGCCGGTTCCATGATGGGTTCCGGCGGTATGATCGTTATGGACGAGGATGACTGCATGGTCTCCGTGGCCAAGTTCTTCCTGGAATTCACCGTGGGGGAATCCTGCGGAAAATGCACCCCGTGCCGTATCGGCAACAAGCGGCTGCTGGAAATCCTGACCCGCATCACGGAAGGCCGCGGCACCCCGGAAGACCTCGATACGCTGGAGAACCTGGCGAAGGTGATCAAGGATACGGCGCTGTGCGGCCTGGGACAGACGTCCCCGAACCCGGTGCTGTCTACCCTGGCGAATTTCCGCGAGGAGTACGAGGAGCATGTGCGGGACCACATCTGCCGTGCCCATAAGTGCAAGGCCCTGCTGACCTATTCCATCGACCCGACCAAGTGCAAGGGCTGCAGTTCCTGCGCACGCGGTTGCCCGGCCGAGGCCATCGTGGGCGAGGTGCGGAAGCCGTTCGTCATCAATCCGGCCAAGTGCATCCGCTGCGGTATGTGCCTGTCCCGTTGTAAGTTCAATGCCATCAACGTCATCTAATCTTGCTTGCCATGGAGAATATGATTCATCTTACGATAGACAACCGGCCCGTCAGCGTGCCCCAGGGTACGACGGTCCTGGATGCGGCTGCAACCATCGGCATCCAGATTCCGGCCTTGTGCCATATCGACCTTAAAGGCACCTGCGTGAAGAGTGCGCCCGCCGCGTGCCGCATCTGCGTGGTGGAAGTGGAGGGACGCCGCAACCTGGCGCCTTCCTGCGCGACGATGGTCGCTGAAGGCATGGTGGTCCGATCCAATTCCCCCCGCGTCGTGCGTGCCCGCAAGACCGTGGCCGAACTGATCCTGTCCGATCACCCGAACGACTGCCTGACCTGCCCGAAGTGCAACGACTGCGAACTCCAGAAACTGGTCACGCGGTTCAATATCCGCCGGATGACCTATCAAGGCGAGCAGTCTGCCCGCAAGAAAGAAGAAACGGCCGCCATTACCCGCAATATGGATAAGTGCATCCTGTGCCGACGCTGCGAAAGCGTGTGCAACCAGGTGCAGACGGTGGGCGTGCTCGGTGCCGTCCGCAGGGGATTCAATACCACCATCGCCCCCACCTTCGACCGGATGTTCAAGGATACCGACTGTACCTACTGCGGCCAGTGTGTGGCGGTTTGCCCCACCGGCGCCTTGACGGAACGGGACAACACGGACCGCCTGCTGGAAGATCTCGGCAACCCGGACAAGGTGGTGATTGCCCAGCCGGCCCCCGCCGTGCGGGTGGCGCTGGGAGAGGAGTTCGGCATGGCCCCGGGAACCATCGTCACGGGAAAACTGAC
>CADCCI010000099.1 GCA_902799895.1 uncultured Bacteroidia bacterium
GCCCCGGCCTTTCCGTCGCGTGCCAGGGCGGCACCGGCTGCGTGCCGGGCGGCCGGAGCCGTCTCGCTACGCTCGACCCCACCGTTCACTCCGTTCGCTTTCGCTCACATTCGTTCCGGTCCCCCCTCTTACGATGCCGAGGGTGGCACGGGCTCCGGCCATCCCGTCACCTACGCCCTTACCGGCTCTATCTCTGGTATTGACAGGGCAAGTGTACCTAGTCTCGGTAAAAATAGGGAGAGTAGTGACACCTAGGCCAGTGTCTGTAAACATTTTGGGCCGGTTTTGTTTACGGCCCTTCAAATTTTCTACATTGGTAAACAAAATGGGCTTTATTTGTTTACTAAGCTATCCCCAGACTGCCGACCTTCCGGGATCTGGGGCTTCTATGTGGACGGTCCCCTTTCAAAACAGGGGACCATCCACGTCAGAGGCCATTTTTCCGGATGGTCACCTTTCAAACCCGGGGACCATCCACATCAGAGGCCGTTTTTCCGGACGGTCAACGTTTGGAGTGTGCCAGGACGGCTATTTTTTACGGCCGGTGAAGTGGTCCATTACGGTGTAGAGTCCGCAGATGTCGCCAAACAGGAAGTCGAAGAGTTTCACGGGGACCAGGCCCTGCATCAGGCGGATGAAGTGTTCCGAGAAGGGGATTCCCTTGTAGCGGGTATTCTTTTCAATGGCACGCAGGGTCTTCCGGGCCACCTTTTCGGGGTCTTGGACGCGGAAGAAGGAGCGGATGCCATCGAACATGCCGGTGTTGATGAAGTAGGGGGCGATGGTGGTAACCTTCACGGGACTCTTTTCGCGTTCCAGCTCAATCCCCACCGATTCCGACCAGCCGATGGCCGCCCATTTCGATGCGGCATAGAGCGACATTTTGGGCAGGGCGAGCATGCCGGCCGAGGAGGTAATGTTGCAGATATGTCCCGAGCCGCGCTCTTTCATGGAGCGGATGTACCGCAGGGCGACGAACATCGCTCCTTTGGTGTTGATGTCAATGGTGCGGATGATATCCTGGTCGGTCTGCCGGTCGAAGGTGTAGTTATTGGTGATGATTCCCGCATTGTTGATGAGGATGTCTACCTCGCCGCAGGCGTTCCGGGTAGCCTGGAAGGCGGCATCGATGGAAACCGGATCGGAGATATCCGCCCGGAATCCGTTCACCTTCCCGAGGGCCGAGAACTCCTTTACAGTGGCCTCAATGGCCGATTCGTTGATATCCCAGATGACCAGCTGGCCGGCTCCTTTTTCCAGGCACAGGCGGCCCATGATTTTGCCAATCCCGGAGCATCCTCCGGTAATCAGCACGGTTTTTCCTTGTATCTTCATGGTGCAAAGGTAGTTACGTTTTTTGCAAAAAAATGAAAATTTTCTTGCATTTTTCCTGCGGGCTCTGTACCTTAGCACCGTAAAACGAACGAACAGTGGCTACAAAGGTCTATCTGAAAGGCAGTTACAATCAGCAGCAGCAGGCTGGTTCTGTGAATTTCAATAATTCGCAGAATAACGTCGTATCTTGTCTTTCCGGTCAGATAAGGTAGTCTTTTTTATTATGAAAGTGTAAGGACCGGTTCAAGTGAGCCGGTCTTTTTTTTATTCAAACAACTTAACAAATAGATGTGTTAAAAGTATGAAAAGGATTGAAGCCATCATCCGGAAAACAAGGTTTGAGGATGTAAAGGAAGCCCTCCTGCAATCGGACATCAACTGGTTCGAGTATCACGATGTCCACGGAATCGGCCAGAGCCGCCAGGAACGGATCTACCGAGGAGTCCAGTATTCCACGGACGTCATTGAGCGCATTGCCCTGACCATCATCTGCCGCGACATGTTCGTGGAGCCGGCCATCGAAGTTATCCTGCGCGAAGCCCATACGGGCGAGGTAGGCGACGGCCGCATCTTCGTGAGCGATGTCATCGACACCTGGTCTATCCGAACGGGAGAGCACGGAGACTCTATTCTCCGAGACAGAAAGTAAAACCTTAACAGTGAAAGTATTATGAACGAATTGGCAATATCCTTGGATACCGTATGGATGTTATTGGCTGCGATGTTGGTGTTTTGGATGCAACCCGGTTTTGCCCTCTGCGAGGCAGGCTTTACCCGCAGCAAGAACACCGTCAACATCCTCATGAAAAACTTCGTCGATTTTATGCTTGGCTCGCTGCTTTTCTTCTTCGTGGGCTTCGGCTTCATGTTCGGCAGCGACGGGGCTGGATTCATCGGCGCACCCAACTGGGGCGACCTCTCTTTCTATAAAGGTGAACTGCCCGTAGAGGGCTTCCTGATTTTCGAAACGGTCTTCTGCGCAACG
This sequence comes from uncultured Bacteroidia bacterium, assembly GCA_902799895.1. Classification (GTDB taxonomy): domain Bacteria; phylum Bacteroidota; class Bacteroidia; order Bacteroidales; family UBA932; genus Cryptobacteroides. The sequence continues at coordinate 2,321 of CADCCI010000099.1, forward strand.
GCGGCCACGATTGTGAGCGGCGCCATGGCGGAACGCACCAAATTCTCTATGTATTTGATTTACAGTGCCGTTATCTCGCTCTTTGTCTATCCCATCGAAGGTCACTGGACCTGGGGCGGCGGCTGGCTGTCGCAAATGGGTTTCCACGATTTTGCCGGCAGCGCCATCGTACACAGCGTGGGCGGCGTCCTGGCCCTGACAGGTGCGCTGGCCCTGGGCCCGCGTCGGGGTAAATACGGCAAAGACGGCAAGAGCCGGGCTATCCCGGGCCACAATCTGGCCCTGGCAGCGCTGGGCGTCTTCATCCTCTGGTTGGGCTGGTTCGGTTTCAACCCCGGAAGCCAGCTGGCCGCCAGCGGCGAAGTGAATCGCCTTGCCATTTCGCACGTCTTCCTAACCACCAACCTGGCTGCCGTGGCAGGCGGTGTGGCCACCATGTTCGTGACCTGGTTCAAATATGGTAAACCCTCGCTTTCCCTAACCTTGAACGGCATCCTGGCGGGCCTGGTGGGCATCACCGCCGGCTGTGACGTGGTATCGCCCTGCGGCGCCGTCTTGATTGGACTGCTTTGCGGTACCGTACTGGTGTACTCCATTGAATTCATCGACCATAAACTGCATATCGACGACCCGGTGGGCGCATCGTCCGTGCACGGGGTGTGCGGCATCCTGGGAACGGTTCTGACGGGTGTGCTGGCTACGGATGGCGGCTTGCTGTACGGTGGCGGCTGGCATTTCCTGGGTGTGCAATGCATCGGCATCGTCGTTATAGACCTTTGGGCGGCCGTTTGCGGTGTGCTGCTGTTCTTCGGCATCAAAAAGGCGCACGGTTTGCGGGTCGAGGCTCGGGTCGAAGACGAAGGTCTGGATATTTATGAACACGGCGAAAGCTGTTATAACTAATGGAGGATTATTATCATGTGTGGAATTGCCTGTATTTTAAAAGTCCGACAGCAAAGTGCGGAACTGCGGCGTAAAGCTTTGGAAATGAGCCGGAAAATCCGGCACAGAGGTCCAGACTGGAGTGGAATCTGGTGTGGCGGCAGCGCCATTCTGGCCCACGAGCGGCTTAGTATCGTAGATCCCGAATCGGGCGGACAACCCCTGCTTTCGCCCGACGGCCATCAGGTCCTGGCCGTGAACGGAGAGATTTACAACCATCAGGAAATCCGGCGTCGCTATTCCGGGAAGTATGATTTCCGAACGGGAAGCGACTGCGAGGTCATCCTTGCCTTGTACCGCGACAAGGGTCCGGACTTCCTGGATGAACTGAGCGGCATCTTTGCCTTCGTGCTGTACGATGAAGAGAAGGATGCCTTCCTGATTGCCCGCGATCCCATCGGCGTGATTCCCCTGTACATCGGGTACGATGCCGACGGAACCATCTACGTAGCATCGGAACTGAAAGCCCTGGAAGGCCAGTGCGAGCGCTACGAACCCTTCCTGCCCGGCCACTGCTACTGGAGCGGCGACCCCGGCATGAAGCGGTGGTACCGGCGCGAGTGGAGGGATTTCGATGCCGTGAAGGACAATCCGGCCGATGCAAAACAGCTGCGTAGTGCCCTGGAAGCGGCGGTAAAACGCCAGATGATGTCCGATGTGCCATACGGCGTGCTGCTTTCGGGCGGGCTCGATTCCTCCGTCATCTCGGCCATCGCCGAAAAGTTCAGCGCGATGCGTATCGAGGACGATTCCCGCACACGGGCCTGGTGGCCGCGGCTGCATTCCTTCGCCGTGGGGCTGAAGGGTGCGCCCGATCTGGACAAGGCGCGCAAGGTGGCCGAGCATATCGGCACCATCCACCATGAAATCAACTATACCATCCAGGAGGGGCTGGATGCCATCCGCGATGTAATTTACTATACCGAAACCTACGATGTAACAACCATCCGCGCCTCTACGCCGATGTACCTGCTGGCCCGCGTCATCAAGTCGATGGGTATCAAGATGGTGCTTTCGGGCGAGGGGGCGGACGAGGTCTTCGGCGGCTATCTGTACTTCCACAAGGCACCCTCTGCGCGCGCCTTCCATGAAGAGACGGTGCGCAAGCTGTCCAAACTCTACCTCTACGATTGCTTACGCGCCAACAAGAGCCTGGCGGCGTGGGGCGTGGAGGGGCGCGTTCCCTTCCTGGACAAGGAGTTCCTGGATGTGGCGATGCGGCTGAATCCCGCCGCGAAGATGTGTCCGGGGCCGGTTATCGAAAAGAAAATCGTGCGCGAAGCTTTTGCCGATATGCTCCCCGCCGAGGTGGCGTGGCGACAGAAGGAGCAGTTCTCCGACGGGGTGGGATATTCCTGGATCGATACGCTCAAGCGCATCACGTCCGAGGCCGTCAGCGACGAGCAGATGGCTGCTGCCGCGGAACGGTTCCCTATCAACCCGCCGCTCAACAAGGAGGAATACTACTACCGGAACCAGGAGGCCAGCGTAGCGTGCTCCACAGCCATCGCCCTGGAATGGGATGCGGCCTTCAAGAACCTCAACGACCCCAGCGGCCGCGCCGTTGCCGGCGTGCACATCCAGGCCTATTGACCGAAAGCGAAAAAGCGGTATTTTGCGAAAATTAGATTCCCAAAAAAACCTTTTCAAGATAGGCTTCGTCCACGGCTACTGTTGTCTTTACGACTATTCCCTGTTCATTGATGAAATGACAGGTGGGGGTGTCTTGGTCATTGTACAGCCAGTTAAGAATCCCTAAATTTTTCTGGAATTCACTGACTACGTGGAAACCCTGCAGGCTGTATTCTGTTATGGCATCCCGAATGTCTTCCCGGTCTGCACCATTTATAACAATTAAGGGAAAGCAATCGGGCGCCACCTCATGAAGGTGTTGCAGATACTTGCTAAACAGACTGTTATCCTGGCCATGCGTCATGCACCACAGCCCGTCGTGGACCAGAAAAACCTTCTTTCCTTTGGTCAGGTTCCAATCAAAGGGCTTTCCCTCAACGTCATAGCAAGGGAAGGGCAGGAAAGGCTGTCCTTCCTCCAACTGATCGTGCTCGATATAATTCCGGAGGGCCCGCCCTTTTTCTGATTCGCGGATTTCCACAGAGGCCTTGCTCAACAGAACGGCAAGACTGTCTTTGGAAAAATGCTTTCGTCTCTGGAAGTAAGAAAACGCCTCTTCAAAGATTAAGGCATACCGGTCCTCCAGCGCTCGCTTTTCCGCTTGGATCACATCTAGCCTGGCTTGTAACTCCGGCTTGAAAGAATCCCCCATCCTTCGCTTTTCGGCAGCGGCGGCTAAAAGAGAATCCTTCCACTCAGGATGATTCTTGGCTTCCTTTTCCAGACGAATGGCTTCACGGTAATATGGAGGAATCGTCTTGTTCCATTTATCGACCGCTGCAGCAAACTCTTTGCTCAACGAGTCCTTTTGGGCCAAATAAACGGCCTTGCTTGGCAAGTCCTGAGCAGACAACGGGGTCATTGTCAAACAACAGCATAGGAGGGAAAAAAGTTTCTTCATCATGTCTCATTCATTTTTCTCCTGTAAAGATAATCATTTATTCTAAAACTCTCTCTGTCAATAGGCCTGGATATGACCCCTTCAGCGGCGCGGTCACCTGGACGGCCTCGTCTACACCGACCGCGCCGATTCGGTGATTGTGTAATAATACGATATTTGTTTTAGAGTGTCGTTGGAGGGCGTTTGGGACCTTTTTTCTTCCTTGGCTTGTAGCCATCTACAAAATCACTGGTTTTGATCCCTTCAGGAATAGGGTCGCTCACCGCCGAGTCACTCAAATACACTCCCGTTCCCTCTTCTTGGAGAGCGTAATTAAAATCTTGTAAGCCATTCCCAATTAAATTGAAGGAAAGGGCTTGCTCCAATTTGGCCAATGTTTCAAGTGTCATATTCGCACGTCCCCCCAACAGTACGGAAATGTGTTGTTGAGTACATTCTAACCGTCTGGCAAGTTCCTTTTGCGTCACACCTAACTCCTTCATTCTACGACGCACCTTTATAGCAATGGCATAAGAATACTTTAACCATGGCCAATTCTCTTTTAGATATTGCGCTTTTGAGACAAAAGCATCGACGCTTTTGTGCTCATTTGCTTTAAGAAAATCTAGGGTATTCATAGTGATTCTTCTTTTATTCCATCTATATCAAAGATTCCGTTATCTATCAAGTAATTCCTAACCTTTTCCATTTTTTTCAATTCATTTAGAGTATGTTCTCTTTCTGACATAAGATGAGTCAGCTTAATGGCTCCCCCGGTAATTAGATAAATCCCTTCGCCAAGTTTGATTGCATATATCCTAAGCCATGAGCCATGCGTCGTCTGCCGTTTCCCCTTCGCCTTTTCTCTGGAAAGGAGCATCTCTTGGATACGATGATTCTCAAGAGGACGAAAAAGCAGATCCAAATTAGCATCGGGACGTATATCTAAAATCAAACAAGCCAATGATGAAGCATCTGCTATTGTGTCGTAAATGGCAATGTCTATATTTGTTATATGAAAAAAAGACTCCAAATCCTGACTGTTCCTATTAAAGAAATCTTCGAGGAAAGACGGATTCAGCCAGTCCGCAAATGTCTTGGTCAGAATATCTTGTGTGTCTTCATCGTAGACAACGGCCCACAACCGACCATTATGTAAGATATCTTCAAATCTCATGTCTATACCTTATTGCAAAGGTATGAACAATTTTAAAATTGTACAAATTTTAATTTAAGCCGGACTATATCCAACAAGGAGAGGGTGGGGTTGTTCCGCAGCACAGAGAACAGTAACACAAACAAGAGGATATATCTTTTCGTTCCTTGCCGAAAAAAAGAAAAGAGACGCCATTCCTGGTGTCTCTTGGAGCGGAAAACGAGACTCGAACTCGCGACCCCGACCTTGGCAAGGTCGTGCTCTACCAACTGAGCTATTTCCGCGTTGGGACCACAAAGGTACGAACAATTTTCTTGTTTGCAAATTTTTTTCGTGTTTTCTTGCTTTTTCGTAACTTGCAGCCATGAATAAGGAGATTTATTTTGCTGCGGGGTGCTTCTGGGGAGCCCAACATTTCTTCGCGCAGGTGCTCGGCGTAAAGGAAGCTACAGCCGGTTATGCGAACGGCCATCGGGCCGAGGCTCCGACATACGAGGAAGTCTATACCGATACAACGGGTTTTGCCGAAACGGTAAAGGTTGTGTACGACGAGCAGAAAACGTCGTTGCAGGAACTTGTAAGCCTGTTTTTCGAGATTATCGATCCTACCAGCGTGAACCGTCAGGGGGGCGATGTAGGCACGCGCTACCGCACGGGGGTGTACTATACCGATGCGGCCGAACGGGCCGATATCGAACCCGTTTTCGCGCAGGAGCGGAATCGGCTCGGGGAGCGGTCAGGTGAACTGGCTGTCCAGCTGGAGCCGCTGCGGAACTTTTTCCCGGCCGAGGAACGGCATCAGGCCTATTTGGACAAAAATCCGGGCGGATACTGCCACGTTCCGCTCAAAACTTTCCGCTATCTGCGTCTGTTTCAAGACCTTCGGCTTTTGCTGGAAGGGGAGTCGGATGCGGTGGCGCGGATGGCTAACACCGCCGCCCTGATAGCCGAGCGGATGCATTTCTTCTGGACGGGTTTCTACCGGGTATCGCCCGACGGAAAAGAATTGGTACTGGGGCCTTTCCAAGGACCGGCCGCCTGCTTCCGCATAGGATTCGGCAAGGGAGTTTGCGGAACGGCATGGAAAAACCGGCAATCCGTGGTGGTGCCCGACGTGGAACAATTCCCGGGGCATATTGCCTGCTCGGCAGCATCCCGAAGCGAAATTGTGGTCCCGGTTTTCGGCAAATCGGCCGAGGTCACGGCCGTGCTGGATATAGACAGCACGGACATCGGCACGTTTGACGATGTCGATGCCCGTTGGCTGGAAAAACTTGCTGCGTTGGTATAGACCCGGATTTACCGGTGCCGGAGGGCCAGTTCGCCTTCCACGTCGGCGAGGCTTACGCCCATCTGCTCCATGAGAACCAGCAGGTGGTAGAGCAGGTCGCCGGTCTCGTAGATGAAACGGTCCCGGTTGCCGTCCACCGCTTCGATAATGGTCTCGGCGGCTTCTTCCCCGACCTTCTTGGCGATGGTCTTTACTCCTTTGATGAAAAGTTTCGTGGTGTACGAGCCCTCGGGCATCTGCTCGTGCCGGCCGCGGATGACCTCGGCCAGTTCGCCCAGGAAGCCTTCCGAATCGGGCGTATCGAAGCAACTCAGCGTGCCGCGGTGGCAGGTGGGCCCGTCGGGGATGGCCTCGACAAGCAGGGTGTCGCTGTCGCAATCCTTGTACATCTTCTTGATATGCAGGAAGTTACCGCTGGTCTCTCCCTTGGTCCAGAGGCAGCCTCGGGTGCGGGAATAGAAGGTCACCAGCCCTTCGGCGGCACTCTTTTCAAAGGCCTCGCGGTTCATGTAGCCCAGCATCAGGACCTTGCGTGTGCGGGCATCCTGGATGATGGCCGGCAACAGGCCGCCCTCATTCTTGCTCAAGTCGAAATCGTTGAAATCCATCGTATTCGGTAGGGTTAAATTGCTGTCGGTCTTACATTTACGCCCGCTTCTGCGAGGGCTTTCTTCAGTTCGGGAATGGAAATCTGCCCGTAATGGAAGATGCTGGCGGCCAGGGCTGCATCGGCTTGACCGGTGGTGAGCACCTCCACGATATCGGCAATGTTCCCGGCGCCGCCCGATGCGATGACCGGAATCTTCAGTTCCTCGTGCAGGCGGGCATACACCTCGCAGGCATAGCCCTTGCATGTACCGTCGTGGTCCATGGAGGTAAAGAGGATTTCCCCGGCACCCCGCTCCTGCGCCTCGTGCGCCCAGGCAAAGAGTTCGCGTTCGGTTTGCACCTTGCCGCCATGCGTCGTACAACGCCAGTTGCCGCTGCCGGCAGGGATGGTGCGCGCGTCGATGGCCACCACCACAAACTGGCTGCCGTACTGCGAGGCGATGTGCGTGATAAGCGACGGATCGGCAATGGCCGATGAATTCAGCGAAATCTTGTCGGCACCGGCATCCAGCAGGCGGGCAGCGTGGTCGATGGACGAAATGCCGCCACCCACGGTAAAGGGAATGTCGATCCCGCGGGCAATCTCACGCACCAGGTCCACGAAGGTGCTGCGACCCTCCTGGGTTGCGCTGATGTCGAGGTACACCAGCTCGTCGGCACCCTCACGGGCATAGCGCACACCCATTCCAACAGCGTCGCCAACCTCGCGAAGCCCCTCGAAATGGATGCCCTTAACCACCTGTCCGTCTTTTACATCGAGGCAGGGTATGATTCTTTTTGCGACCATAACGCAATATCTTTCAATGTGATACGATTTTCATACAAGGCTTTCCCCACAATGGCTTTCTGCAAGCCGGCGGCATCCAGCGCGCGGATATCGTCCAAGGAAGACACCCCGCCGCTCACGGTAAAGGTAACCTGCGGGAAGGCGGCTTGCAATTGGACGTACAGGCTGGTCGTGGGACCCTGCAGCATGCCGTCCCGGCCAATGTCGGTGACGATGGCTTCGCGCAAGGCGCCGCCCTCGCCGCCAAAGCGCTTCAGGAGGTCTTCCAGCGACAGCGGCGCCTCCTCCTGCCAGCCCTTAACGGCTATCCGCCAATTGGCCAAAGGAGCACTCTCCTTCGTAAGAGGGCCAGCCGGTCCCCCCTGAGGAGCATTTTCTTTCGTCCCCTGTGACGAAGGGGGGACCGCCTGGTCCACGGATAAGCGGGCATCGGCCCCCAGGATCATACGGGCACCCCAGCGATCCAGCCACGCTGCAAAACGCTCCGGCTGCAAAGCCGCCACGCTGCCCACGATGGCGTGGGTGGCACCGGCCGAAAAGACCCGCTCCACATCGTCGGTAGTGGCAATCCCGCCGCCCCATTCCAGCTCGCAAGACACGGCCCCGGCAATCTCCTGCAACACATCCAGGTTGCGCGGCGCAGAAGCCTTGGCCCCGTCCAGATCCACCAGGTGGATGCGCTGCACGCCGCAGTCGGCATAGCGGCGGGCGGTCTCCACGGGCGAGGCGTCATAAACCTTTTTTGTGGCATAGTCGCCCTGCGTAAGCCGCACGCAACGGCCTCCGATCAGGTCGATGGCAGGAACAATCCGGATCATAAGTCAATGAAATTCTGGAGGATACGGCTGCCCGCATCCCCGCTTTTTTCGGGATGGAACTGGGTACCGTAGAAGTTCTCGTACCGCAGGGCGGCGCTGAACAGCGTAGAGCCGTGCCGGCAGGTGGCCACGGTATCCTGGCACAGCGAAGGATAGTAAGAGTGGACAAAGTACACGAAGGTGCCGCTCTGCAGCCCCTTCATCAGTTTGCCGTCCAGGTTGCCCAGGGCATTCCAGCCCATATGGGGCACCTTAATCTGGGGCTCGTCCGGGAAACGGCGCACATGGGCGTCAAACACGCCCAGGCCCTCCACGGGTCCCTCTTCCGAATCGCGGCAAAGCAGCTGCAGCCCCACGCAGATACCCAACACGGGCCGGCGCAGGGAGCGAATCACCTCATAGAGACCTTTCTGGCGCAGGCTTTCCAGGGCATGGGCGGCATTGCCGACACCGGGCAGGATGACCCGGTCGGCCGCCAGCAGGCGCTCGGGATCGGCCGTCAGTTCATACTGCTGTCCCAGGCGCTCCAGCGCCCCGGCTACCGAGCGGATATTGCCCGCATCATAATCGACAATCGCTATCATAACAATCCTTTGCTGGAAGGCAGTTCATACGAAAATACGTTGCGTGCCACGGCCTGGCGAAGCGAACGGGCAAAGGCCTTGAAGATGCCTTCGGCCAGGTGGTGGTTGTTTTCGCCGCGGGCCTGGATGTACAGGTTGCAGCGCATAGCGTCGGAGAGCGACTTAAAGAAGTGGCGGAACATCTCGGTAGGCACGTCGCCCACATATTCGCGGGTAAAGGTTACATCCCACACCAGCTCGCTCCGGCCGCCGAAATCCAGCAGCACCAGGGCGCGGCTTTCATCCATCGGCAGGGCAAAGCCATAGCGGCCGATGCCCCGTTTGTCGCCCAGGGCCTCGCGCAGCGCCTCGCCCAGGGCAATGGCGCAATCTTCCATAGTATGGTGCTCGTCCACCTCCAAATCCCCTTTGCAGCAAAGCG
>CADCCI010000100.1 GCA_902799895.1 uncultured Bacteroidia bacterium
GTCCGTCCAGGAAATCCCTGTCGTGGGACACTACAATCAACGTGCCGTCATAGGCCTTCAGCGCCTGTTTCAGGATATCTTTCGACTTGATATCCATATGGTTCGTGGGCTCATCCAGGGCCAGGAGGTTATAGGGCTGCAGCATCAGCTTGGCCATCCCTAGCCGGGCACGTTCGCCACCGCTGAGCACCGCCACCTTCTTGTCGATATCCTCGCCCCGGAAGAGGAACTGCGCCAGGATGTCCCGCAGTTTCGTGCGGTTATCCACCGTGGCAATCCGGTCCAGCGTGCCCATCACCGTGTCGTTCTTGTCCAGGATATCTTCCTGATTCTGGGCAAAATAGCCGATATGGACGTTGTGGCCCAGCTTCGCTTCGCCAGAAATGGGGTCCAACTCCCCTGCCACCACCCGCATCAGCGTGGTCTTGCCCTCGCCGTTGCGGCCGATCAGGGCCACTTTCTCGCCTCGCCGGATTTCTATCTGAGCATCCCGGAAAACCACTTTCTGGGGATAGCCCACCGTGAGGTCCGTGCCTTTGAAGACCACGTCCCCGGCGCGGGGAGCCGGCGGAAACTTCACGGTAAGCCGCACGTTGTCCGTCTCGTCAATCTCTATCCGGTCCAGTTTCTCCAGCGCCTTGATGCGGGACTGCACCTGGTTGGACTTGGTGGCCTTGTAGCGGAACCGGTTGATGAAATCTTCCGTCTTCTCGATCATCCGCTGCTGGTTCTCGTACGCGGCCGTCTGTTGGGAAAGCCGTTCCGCCCGCAGGGTAACATACTGGCTATAAGGCACTTTATAATCGTGGATATGGCCCAGCATCACCTCCACGGTGCGGTTGGTCACATTGTCCAGGAACTTCCGGTCGTGGGAAACCAGCATCAGGGAACCGTGATAGCGCTTCAGGTAATCTTCCAGCCACTCAATGGATTCGATGTCCAGGTGGTTGGTGGGCTCGTCCAGCAGCAGCACATCCGGTGCCGACAGCAGGATCTTGGCCAGCTCGATCCGCATGTTCCAGCCCTGGCTGAAGGTCTCGGTCAGGCGGTCGAAGTCCTCGTCCTTGAATCCCAGGCCCAGCAGGGTCCGTTCCGCCTGGACGCGCGGGGGTTCCGAATGGGATACGTTCAGCGTGTCGCTGATCTCATTCATCCGTTCAATTAACCCCAAGTAGGCTTCTGATTCATAATCGGTCCGCTGCGCCAGTTCTGTGGAGATGGCGTCCATTTCCCGCTCCAGCGCCAGCAGGGCGTCGAAAGCGGTCATGGTCTCCTCCATCACGGTGCGGCCGCGGTGATGCTCCATAATCTGGGGCAGGTAGCCGATACGCAGGTGGACGGGTTTGTCAATCTGGCCGGAAGTAGGGCTCTGGAGGCCGCAAATGAGCTTCAGCAGCGTCGATTTGCCGGCACCGTTCTTCCCCACCAGTCCGATTTTATCGGATTCGCTGATGTGGAAACTCACCCCGTCCAGCAGGGTCCAGCTCCCGTACGATACGGTCAGGTTGTTGATGGATATCATTTCTCGTCCAGCCGGGCGGCGATCAGGTCGGCCAGTTTCTGCGGGCAGCGGGTAGGACGTCCGGTCTCCTTGTTCAGGAATCCGAGCACGACCGCTCCCTCTGCACACAGCACGCCGTCCTGGTTGTACACCGCCTGTTTCACGGTGAGTTTCGCCATCGGAACGCTCTCAATGGCCGCTACCGCGCGTACGACATCGCCCATATGGGCGGGATGCTTGAATTTGCATTCCACGGAAACGATGGGAATGGTGACGCCTTCCTGCTCGCATTGTTCGATAGGATAGCCGCCCTCTTTCATCATCAGGTTCCGTGCGCACTCGAAGTAACGGATATAGTTCGAGTGATGCACAATGCCCATCTGGTCGGTCTCATAGTACCGGACCGGAAAGGAGGTTTCGAAGTACATCATTTTCGTAAGGCTTTCAATTGATTCTCAATGCTTTCAATGGCAGAGAGGGCGTCGGCTTCCTTCTTGCGCTCCACCGCCACCACGGCCTCGGGGGCGTGGGCGACGAATTGCTCGTTGGACAGTTTGCGGCGCACCCCCTCCAGGAAACCCTTCTTGTGGGCCAGTTCGGCCTCCAGCTTGGCAATCTCCTCGTCGGCGTTCACCAGGCCCGTCAGCGGGACAAAGAGCTCGGCGGTGCGGACCAGCAGGGCCACGCCCATAGCGGTATCGCCGAAATCGGCCACCACTTCCGTGCCCGACAGGCCGGCCAACTTCGCGACCACCGGCAGCATTTCCTGCGGGAAGGATGCCTTTACCTTCAGGTCCAGCGCCTCCTTCGGCGGGATGTTCTTCTGCGCGCGGACGCCGCGGATGGCCACGATGGCCTCGCGGGCCAGGTCGAAGCGCTCCAGGAAGGCGGCATCGTACGCCTGCGCCTTGGGCGTGGCGGCATACATAATGGTCTCCCCTTCTTTCCGCTCGGCCAGATGCTGCCACAGTTCCTCGGTAATGAAAGGCATCACCGGATGCACCAGTTTCAGCAGGGCGTCGAAGAAGGACAGGGTGGCGTCGTAGGTAGCGCGGTCGATGGGAGCGCCCCAGGCGGGCTTCACCAGCTCCAGGTACCACGAGCAGAACTCGTCCCAGAAGAGTTTATAAATGGTCATCAACGCATCGGAGATGCGGAATTTGCTGTAATGGTCTTCCACCGTTTCGATGGTGCGGGACAGCTGGTCGCGGAACCACTTGACCGCCAGGGCGGAAGCCTCTGCCTGCGGGGCGCTGTCGTCCACCGTCCAGCCCTGGATGAGCCGGAAGGAATTCCAAATCTTTGCGCAGAAATTGCGGCCCTGCTGCACCTGCGATTCATCGTAGAAGATGTCGTTGCCGGCGCTGGAGCACAGCAGCATACCAATACGGACCGCATCGGCGCCGTATTCGGCGATGAGTTTCAGCGGGTCGGGGCTGTTGCCCAGGGTCTTGGACATCTTGCGGCCCAGTTTGTCGCGCACGATACCGGTGAAATAGACGTTGGAGAAGGGCTCCTTGCCCATGAATTCCTCGCCGGCCATGATCATGCGGGCCACCCAGAAGAAGATGATATCCGGGCCAGTGACCAGGTCGTTGGTGGGATAGTAGTAGGCCAGGTCCTTGTTGGGCTGGTGCTCGGGGTGGCCGGGTTTCTCGGGGTCAGAGACCGAGATGGGCCAGAGCCAGGAGCTGAACCAGGTGTCCAGCACGTCCTCGTCCTGCTTCAGGTCTTCGGCCTTGATGGCCGGATTGATGGCCTGGGCGGCCTTCAGGGCCGCTTCGGGTGTGGCTTCCACCACGTAGGAACCGTCCGGCAGGTAATAAGCCGGGATGCGCTGTCCCCACCACAGCTGGCGGGAGATGCACCAGTCGCGGGCGTTCTCCATCCAGTGACGATAGGTGTTCACATATTTCTCGGGGATGAAGTTCGTGCGGCCGCTTTCCACGGTCTCCAGGGCGGTAGCCGCCAGTTTTTCCATCTTCAGGAACCACTGCGCGGAAAGTTTCGGTTCGATCACCGCATCCGTCCGCTCGCTGTATCCCACCGGCGAGGTGTAATCTTCCACCTTCAGCAGGTTGCCGGATTCCTCCAGCATCTTCACAATCTTCTTGCGGGCCACGAAACGGTCCTCACCCACCAGGATCTGCGCTTTCTCGTTCAGTTTTCCGTGGTCGTCAATGATTTCCAGCACGGGCAGGTTGTGCCGCAGGCCGATTTCATAGTCGTGCACGTCGTGCGCGGGCGTCACCTTCAGGCAGCCGGTACCGAAGTCCATCTCCACGTAATCGTCCTCGATCACCGGAATCTCCCGGTTGATGAGCGGGATGAGCACCTTCTTGCCTTTCAGCCAGAAATGCCGTTCGTCCTTCGGGTTCACGCAGATGGCGGCATCGGCCATAATGGTCTCCGGACGCGTGGTGGCAATGACCAGATACTTGTCCGTAGGATGGCCCTGGCCGTCGGAAATGTAGTATTTCAGGTGATAGAAATGGCTCTGGGTGTCCTTGTGGATCACCTCGTCGTCACTTACGGCCGTGAGGGCTTCGGGGTCCCAGTTCACCATACGGACGCCCTTGTAGATCCAGCCTTTCTTGTAGAAATAGACAAAGGTATTGATCACGGCCTCGCTCAACGCGGGCTCCATAGTAAAGCGCGTGCGGTCCCAGTCGCAGGAGCAGCCCAGTTTGCGCAGCTGCTGCAGGATGATGCCGCCGTGCTCCTCCTTCCATTCCCAAGCGTGTTTGAGGAATTCCTCTCGTCCGATATCTTCCTTGTTGATTCCCTGGGCCTTGAGCTTGGCCACCACCTTGCTTTCCGTCGCAATGGAGGCGTGGTCCGTACCCGGCACCCAGCAGGCGTTCTTGCCGTCCATGCGGGCCTTGCGGATGAGCACATCGTTCAGCGTGTTGTTCAGCACGTGTCCCATATGCAGGATGCCCGTCACGTTGGGCGGCGGAATCACAATCGTATAGGGTTCTTTATCATTCGGTTCCGAATGGAAAAACTTATTTTCCAGCCAGTAGGCATACCATTTGTCCTCCACCTGGGAGGCATCGTATTTGGCCGGTAAATCTGCTTGCTTCATAACGTATCTTTCTATAATCTTACAAAGATACTACATTTATTTGGAAAAACTTGCTTACATTTGCATAGAATAAAACATGAATCATGGATAACAACAACACGCAGAAACAACTGCAATTGGAACTGAAACCGGAAATTGCCCGGGGAACCTACTCCAACCTGGCCATTATCACGCACTCCCACAGCGAGTTCATCATCGACTTTGCCACTATGCTGCCCGGACAGCCCAAGCCGGAGGTCAGCAACCGCATCATCATGACTCCGGAGCACACCAAACGCCTCCTGAACGCGCTTATGGACAACATTACCAAGTACGAGAGCCAGTTCGGATTCATCGACCTGGGTATGCCCCTGCCGGATTTCAACAACAACGGTCCCAAATCCTAAACCATGGCAGACCTGAAAAAGATCCGGGCCTTTGCCTTCGATATAGATGGGGTGATGACCGATGGCGGCCTGCTGTGCGACCTGAACGGTGAATTGTACCGCTGCTTTGACGCCAAAGACGGATTCGCCGTCCGGATGGCCCGGATGAAGGGCTATCCCGTGGCGGTCATTACGGGCGGCCGTTCGCTTACCATCCGCGCCCGCTATCGCACCTGCGGCCTCCCGCAGGAAGACATCTACCTGGGCTCGCGGGATAAGATCGTGGATTTCAAGGACTTCTGCCGCCGCTACCAGCTGGATGCATCGGAAGTGATGTATTTCGGCGACGATATTCCCGACATCGAAACCATGCAGGCCGCCGGAGTGGGCGCCTGCCCGTGCGACGCGGTTCCCGAGACCATCGCCGCGGCCGATTGGGTATCTTCCCGCCCCGGTGGGAAAGGCTGTGTGCGCGAAGGCATCGAGACTGTGATGAAACTGCGCGGCGACTGGGATTTCGATGTGGCCGTTTATAAGAAACTGTATTAGCGATGAAACGGCTGATCTTGGGGAGCAACTCTCCCAGAAGGCGGGAGCTATTGAAAGGCCTGGGCGTTGATTTTACGGTAGATACGGAGAATCACTTCCAGGAAAATTTTGGTCCGGACATCCCCTATGACGAGGTGCCCCGCCTGATGGCGGAAGGCAAGTCCGACGGCTTCCATCGTCCCCTCCTGGAAGATGAAATCCTCATCACGGCCGACACCATGGTCATCTGCCCTATGAAGGGCGAAATCCTGGGCAAACCGAAAGACCGGGAAGACGCCATCCGTATGCTGCGGGACCTGTCCGGCCGCGAACACCACGTGGTTACGGCGGTCACCGTCCGGGACTGCCACAGACGCAAAACCATTTCCGATACCACGGAAGTCTGGTTCAAACCCCTGAGCGACGCCGAAATCACCCGGTACGTAGACACGTACAAGCCTTTTGACAAAGCCGGAGCCTATGCCATCCAGGAATGGATCGGCTATATCGGCATTACCCGCATCGACGGTTCCTACTTCAATGTGGTGGGCTTCCCCGTCCATCGGGTTTATGAGCTGCTGCTGGACTTCGGCGTGGATTTTTAATCGACACGGATATGCTCGGAACCCATTTGTTGACGCTTTTGCTCCTGCTGGCCGGCCCGCTGCGGATTGGCCAGGTGACCTGGACCCCGGAAGCGGTGGATCCGGAGAACCATACCGCCCGCGTGGTGCTGGAATATGTGCTGGACGTGCCTTCGGAGGAAATGAACGGCCTCTATGTGCAGATTTCCCTCACCAAAGACAATTTCTTTTATTGGAAGGACGATTTTGTAGTGAAATCGCCCACCGGCAAACTCATTGGCGAACTGGAGGACCTGGAACCGGCCGACGAACACACCGGTCCCGTCCTGTACGATGCCGAATTTACCCTTTTTGACCACACCGGAAAGAAATTGGACAGCCGGGTCCAACAAATCCAACTAATACCGAATAACCATGAGTAAGAAGCATTTACTGGGCGTCGATATCGGCGGAACAAAGTGCGCGGTCACCTATGGCTGCGGCTCCGAA
>CADCCI010000101.1 GCA_902799895.1 uncultured Bacteroidia bacterium
GGCAGCAGGCTATGAGTACAAATCTTTTCATCGGTTGTCAAAGGGGTTCCAGACGATTCCGTCCGCTTGCTGATACATCACCTTCTCAAAGGAATACTTCTTCAGGTCCTTCGCCCGCAGGGTATGGGCCCATTTCACGCGCGGACCGCGGGCACCGGGACCCTGGCTGCCATATTCGGCATAGAAAGAATTCTTCTTCGTATCCGGCTTGCCGGGCTTCTCCCAGTCGTGCCAGCCCTCCGGCAGGATGTGCCCGCCCAGGGTGCAGTCCAGGAAGACCGTCTTGGCATAAGCGCCCCAGGGCCGTCCCAGATAGCATTTATCCACACCGGGAGCCGCCGTGAGCGTACAATTCTTGAACACATAGCCATACGGCTGCCCCTCGAAGGTGGAGGCGGCGGTCACATAGCTGTTCTTCTTGGAATGCAGGGTGCAATTCTCGAAGTAGCAGATGGAAGGGCCGAAAATGAAATCGGTCGTTCCCTCGATATAGCAGTCCAGGTAGTAATTCCGTTTCACACCCCCGTTCTTTCCGTACCGCCCGTAGGTGTACAGGGTATCCTGGTTGCCGATAAAACGGCAGCGGTGGAAGAAGAGGAAATCGCCGTCGGTGAAAACAGCCACCGCCTGGTCGATACCCTTCCCCTCGCCTGCCGAATTCTCGAAGGTCAGGTCCTCGAAGGTTACGTAACTGGAATGGACATACACGCTTGCGCTGCCCGAGGTTCCCACCTCGAAATCGCAGCCCGGCCACATTTGGCGGGCATATTTATCGTAGGTGATGATGGTCTTGTCGGCCCCCTGGCCACAGATCAGCACCCGGAACTTGCTGTGCGGGATTATTACTTCCTCTTTATATACGCCCGCGCGGATGAGCATGCGCGTGATACGGTTGTGGCTGTAATCCGGGATGGCATTGATGCCTTCCTGCACCGTCATGTAATCGCCGCAGCCGTCGGCTCCCACCACGATATCATAATGAACCAGGTGTTCGCCGATGGCCGGGATGCGGACGCGCAGGGAGTCGCAGGCGATTTCCGCCAGTTTGCGGGCTCCGGAGGCCACGGTATGGGTATTGTCGGTCTTTCCCTGCGGGGCACAGGCGTATTTGCCGGCCGGCAGGTGCATATAGTACGGACGCGAGGCCTCGTCCCCCAGGGACGCCAGCCAGTCCTGCGTAGCGGCTTCCATGTCGATGAGCACCGTAGCCGTCTCGCGGGCCACCGCCTTCATAGCGGCGGGATACTCCCCGTGGCTGGTCCGGTCCAGCTGGCCGTCCTTGAACCAGCGGCGGGCCACCGGCGTCATCAGCACCGGGATACCTCCGCGCTCGCGGACACCCTGGATGAAGCGGCGCAGGTTGTTGCTGTAATCGCCCCACGGCTCGGTAAAACGGGTGGAATCGGCACGATGGGAATCGTTGTGTCCGAACTCGATGAACACATAATCGCCCGGCTGCACGGCGGCATAGACCCGGGCCCAGATGCCCTTATCGATGCAGCTGCGTGTGCTCAAGCCGTTTTTGGCATAGTTGATGACCTGGACGCCATCGTCCACGAAATTACGGAAGGGCATGCCCCAGCCCCGCTCGGGATTGCCGTTGGACAGGTCCTTGTCGGCCATGGTGGAGTCCCCCATCAGATGAAGGGTGAAGGAACTGGCCGTGCACCAGACAAGGAGGAGGAAGGCGATCTTTTTCATAAGGCTTCCCCATTAATCGTGACCTGCTCGAAGGAAACGCCCTCCGCATAATGGACTTCCGCGCCCTTATCGGCCTGGAACAGGCAGTTCCGGAACGCGAGGTTGCGCACCGGCATTTCCGGCAAACCGTTGATGTAGATGGCCTGGCCGGCGCCGCTGCAATAGATATCGCTGAACGTACAGTCGCGGAATTCCGGGGTGGTCTCGTCCACCGCCACGGTGGCCACTTCCCCACCTTCTTTCATCTCCGATGCGGCCACGCCGGCATAGTAGAGATTGAAGATCACGCCGTACGATACAATGTCTTTCATATAGATATGGTCGCAGCGAATGTTTTTCACCACACCGCCGCGGCCGCGGGTGCTCTTGAAGCGAAGGCCCACGTCGGTGCCCAGGAAACGGCAGTGGCTCACGGTGATGTCTTCCACGCCGCCGGACATTTCGCTGCCCACCACAAAACCGCCGTGTCCGTGATAGACGGTGCAGTCCGTAATGGTCAGGTCGCGGCAGGGACGGCCGTGGCGGCGCCCGTCGGCATCCTTACCGGATTTGATGCAGATGGCATCATCGCCCACATCGAAGGTGGAACCGGTCAGGAGCACATGTTCGCAGGCTTCGATATCGATCCCGTCGCCGTTTGCGGAATAGTACGGGTTCCGGACATTGATGTTCCGGACAGTCACATTGCGGCACCAAAGCGGATGCAGGTTCCAGCAAGGAGAGTTCTGGAAGGTGCAATCCTCGATGAGGACCCGTTCGCATTCGCGCAGGGAAACCAGCACCGGACGGAGGAAGGTCTTGATTTCGTTCTCGTCCAGCGACGGGTCGGGATAATTCAGGGAACCGGCCGTCGCACGGGCTTTCTGGTAACCCTCGTCGGGGAACCAGGTCTTGCCGTCCTCGCTCAGGACGCCGCCCCGCTGCAGGACGGTTTTCCAAAGATCCTCGGAAACCTTGCGGCGTTTTACCTCACGCCAGGCGTCCCCATTGCCGTCGATGATGCCTCCGCCGGTAATGGCGATATCGTGAGCATCGGTGGCGTTGATCGGGGAAAGGCAACGGCGCACGTCCAGGCCTTCAAAATTCGTATCGATGATGGGATACAGGTCCTGGTCGGTGGAGAACACGATAACGGCATCCTTCTCTACCCGGAGCTCGGTGCAGCTGGGCAGCGTGATGGGACCGGTGAACCAGATGCCGGCCGGTACCGTGAGGACACCGCCTCCACGCTCGGACAGATGCGCGAGCGCGTGTGAAAAAACATCCGAATTGAGGAATACGCCATCCCCGATGCCGCCGAAATCGGTCAGGCATACGGTATAAGACGGAATCTTCGGGAGTGGAATACACTCCTCATTCTGACATGCCGGGAATAAGAAAACGGCCACCAGGGTTATCAGGAACCAGTTTCGTGTCATTATTTTGTTGTTAGTTTGCAAACTCACTTTGGCAAAGATACAATTAATTTTGAATTTCCGTGCACGTTCACGGAAAAAATTTATCAACCGTGTTATGCACGGATTTCAAAAATTTTACTATCTTTGTACGCAACTACATGATTAAGAATGAAACAAGGAAAAATAACCATTATCGATATCGCCGAAAAAACCGGACTCTCGAAAGGAACGGTAGACCGCGTTATCCACAATCGCGGAGAAGTTTCCGCCAAAAGTCGTGAAAAAGTCCTGAAGGCCATCCGCGAGTTCGGCTATGAGCCCAACCTGCACGCCTCCCTGCTGGCTTCCGGCCACCGAAAAAATGTGGTGCTGCTCATTCCCTCCCCTGCCTCGGGTTCTTTCTGGACCTTATCGGCAGAAGGAATGAAAAAAGCGGCCGAGACGGTGGGTCCTCTCGGTATCGACTGCAAGACAGTTACTTACGACCAGTACGACCTGGCCTCGTTCCGCGTGGCCTGCGACCTGGTCCTGGACAGCCACCCCGACGGGGTTGTCCTGGCGCCCATGTTCCATTATGAGTCCTTCAGCCTGGGCGAGCGCCTGCACGCCGAGCGGATTCCGTTCGTGCTGGTGGATTCCAAGATCGAAAACAAAAACTACCTGGCGTACTTCGGTATGCAGGAATATGCCAGCGGATACCTGTGCGGGGACCAGCTGAGCCAGGGGAAGACCATGGAGCGGGTCCTCATCGTCCGCATCTCCCCTGACCGTGACCGCCAGGCCGACCCGACGGCCGGACGGCGTACCGGCTTCCTGGATTACCTGGCCGAGCACTGCCCCGGCTGCGAAGTGATCCAGACCTTCGTCCACCCCTCCGACCCGGTTCAGATCCGGCAGGCCATGGAAGAGGTGTACGCCGCCCATCCCGACATCCGGCACATCGTCATGTTCAATTCCCGGATTCACCGCATCGTTCCCTTCCTGGAAGCGCATCCCGACCCGCAGCGGCGTGTGGTCGGCTTCGACAACCTGGCGGAAAACATGGCCGCCCTGCGCAAGGGGACCATTTCCGTGCTCATCGGCCAGCGTCCCGGCGAACAGGTTGCCCGCGCCATCCAGGCACTGGCAGACTATCTGCTGTTGGATAAGAAACCCGCACAGAAGGATAACCACGTACACATGGATATCCTGACGCGGTACAACATCGACTATTATTAGTCCTTATCGGGATTTTCCCGGACTTTCTGCTTTTTCTGGGCCATCTGGTTACGGCGCTTCCATTTCTCCAGCGCCAGTTCCTGCATGTCGCGCACCAGGTCGTTTTCATCCACGATTTCATCGCCCAGGATGGTCTCGATGACATCTTCCAGCGTGATGATTCCCTGGAAGGACCCGTACTCGTTCAGTACCACGGCAATCTGTTCGTCCTTGGACAGCATCTCGTCCCAGATCTGGTCCAGCGGCGTCTCCTCCCCGAAGGAGGCAATGTCGCGGCGGATATCGCCCAGGGTCTTGTCGAACTTGTCCTCCGCCATCAGCTGGAGGGCCTCCATCCGGAGGATATAACCCGTAATATATTCATCGTCATTGGCATAGACCGGAATACGGGAATGATGCAGGTAGCGTTTATCCTTGTAGAAGGCTTTCAGGGTCATCTTCTCCGGTGCAATGGCGCAGACCACGCGGGGCGTCATGGCATCCGATGCCGTCACCTCGTCCAAGCTGATGATATTCTGGATAACCTCGTTCTCGCTCTCGTCCAGTTCGCCCGATTCCTCGGCCACGTCGGCCATGGCGCTCACCTCCTCGCGGGAGATGGCGGTCTCGTGCTCCACCGGGGTAATCCACTTCTGGATTCCCTCCACGGCCGCCACGATGGGATACAGGCAGAACACCAGGCCCCGGATGGTTTCCGCGGCAAAACCCATCAGCGATTTCCAGTAATTGGTGCCGATGGTCTTGGGGATGATTTCCGAAAAGACCAGGATGAGGACGGTCATAATGGCCGATACCACGCCAAACCACTGGCTGCCGAAGAGCAGGGTCGCCTGGCGGCCCACACCGGCAGCACCAATCGTGTTGGCGATGGTGTTCAGGCTCAGGATGGCCGCAATGGGCCGGGAGGAGTTCTGTTTATACTCCTTAAAACGCGTGGCAGGCTTGTAGCCTTCCTCCTCGCGCATGGTAATGTAAGAAATGGGCGTACTCATCAGGACCGCTTCCAGCACAGAGCACAGGAAGGAAACGGCCATCGCCCCCAATAAATATGCTAGCAGACTACCCATTTTGTCTTACCTCGTACGTTCCTTCCGTATATTCCTTCGCCTCTGTTTCGCCCGGCAGGGTCACGCTGGCAGTAGCACCCTCGGGAATGGTAAAGGCCCACACCCACTCGTCTCCGTCATACTTCCATTCGCTGCAGATGGTACCGAAGGCAGAATCATATTCCGCTTTCACAAAGCCCAGCCGTTTGTCGGGAACGGGTTTCATGATGATGTGCGCGAAGCCCGGATCGGCCGGATCGGCCGCGATGCCCGCCACCGTCTTCCAAATCCACGCGCAGACGCACCCATAGGCATAATGGTTGAAACTGTTCATGCCTTTCGGACCCATTCCGGATTCAATCATATAGCTGTTCCAGCGCTCCCAGATGGTGGTAGCACCGTTGTCTACCGAATACAGCCAGCTGGGGTTCTTCCGCTGGAAAAGCAGGGCATAGGCAATGTCCACCATACCGTTGTCCGTCAGGGTGTCCATGAGGATGGAGGTACCCAGGAAGCCGGTCTGGAGGCAGTTGTCGTGCGCCGCGAAATTCGCACGCAGCCGGGCCACGATGGCGTCTTTGACTTCCCCGTCGAAGAGCTGGTTCTTCAGGGCGAAGAGGGCCGGCGTCTGCATGGTATTCAGGATGGCGAGTTTGAAGGTTCCATCCGGGTTCAGGAAGCGCTCGCGCACATAGGCCTTGGCCTTGGCGGTCATTTCCTCGAAACGGGCGGCATCGCGGCCGGTTGCCGACGCCATATCCCGCATCATCCCGGCATCAATCACCCAGTACGAGGCACTCAGGTAATTCCAGTACTCGATG
>CADCCI010000102.1 GCA_902799895.1 uncultured Bacteroidia bacterium
GCCTTTGCCACCACGGTGTCCAGTTCCCCGTACGGGGCCGCCTTCCGGATGCCCACCGATTCGGCCCGTGACAAGACCGTGGGCTGCGGGCCCATCCAGATGATATCGCCAATCTCTACATCATCTGCAAAGAGGGTCTGCTCCCCGCTTTCCAGGTCCAGGACCGCCCCGTAAAGCGGCTCGTCCAGACCAAAGAAATACAGCCAGGAAGAGTCCTGACGCCATTTGTAGCAGTTATCCTTGTATTGTGCAGGCGCCTCGGCGTTCCCCAGGAAAAGGACAATCCCTTTTTCTCCGGCGGCCGCCATATCGGCCAGCAGACGGGCCCGGCGGGCGATATAGATTTCTTTTGCGAACATGGTTATGCCTTTTCTATTTTGTGAACGAAGTTGATGAGTCCGCTGCCCAGCAGACCCGCGCAGAGCGAGCCCATCAGCACGGCTACCTTACCCATATCGCGCAACTGCGCGGTCACTTCCGGCAGCTGTTCACCGAAGGAAAGGGTATCCACAAAGATGGACATCGTGAATCCGATACCGCCCAGGCAAGCCACGGCAAAGAGCATCTTCCACGAGGAATTGGCGGGCATGGCGCCCACCTTGGTCTTGACGGCCAGGAAGCTGGCCAGGGTGATACCCAGGGGTTTGCCCAGCAGCAGGCCCAGGAAAATACCCATGCTCACGCTACCCAGTTCGGGCGAGAATTGGGCAATGTTGAAGTATTCCAGACTGGGGATGGTGACGCCCGCATTGGCCAGGGCGAAGATGGGCATGATGCAGAAGTTCACCCACGGATTCAGGACGTGTTCCAGGCGGTAACTCAGGCCGATGCAGTTCTTGGACGTCCAGCTCAACTGGCGCAGGACATGACGCTGCGGGCCATTGGGGAAACCGCCGGCTTCCGGAATCGAATCGTATTCTGCAAGGAGGCGACGGAACCTGTCGCGCTTATGGTAATAATACGGCTTGGTATAACGGGGTTTCATGGGCATCAGGAACGCCATCACCACACCGGACATGGTGGCATGGATGCCGGAATAATAGAACAGGACCCAGATGAAAATGGCCGGGAGAAAATAGAAGAAAGGCCGTTTTTCACCCAGCTTGTTGAGCAGCAGGACCAGCAGGATCAGCACGATGGCAATGGCCAGCAGGAAGAAGTTGATCTTGCCGCCGTAGAAAAGCGCCACCACCAGGATGGCCACCAGGTCGTCCGCGATGGCCAGGGCCGTCAGGAAGACTTTCAGCGAGACGGGCACCTTGTCGCCCAGAACGGACAGGATCCCCACCGCAAAGGCAATATCGGTAGCCGTGGGGATTCCCCAGCCGCTGGACGCGCCGGTCCCGTGGTTGATGAGGGCATAGATGACCGCCGGCATAATGACACCGCCAAAGGCGGCGATGACCGGCATAATGGCCTTCTGCGGGGTACTCAGTTCCCCAAAAACCACCTCACGCTTGATTTCCAGGCCCACGGTGAAGAAGAAAATCACCATAAGGATGTCGTTGATAAACTTCTCCACCGTCATCTCGCGCGGGAAGGAGAAGCCTCCGCCGTGTGGCGTAACCGTTGTAATGGTAAGGCTGGTTTCCAGAAAGTTATGGTAAGCATCCCGGGTAAACGGCAGGTTTGCCAGCAGCATGGCCACAATCACACAGACAAACAGGACAACGCCCTGGGCCCAGGGCAGCTTCCGGAATGTCTTTCTGCTCATTTCAACTTTTCTGACACCTTTCGTCCAGGTATAGATGGGAATAAGGGGCATATTGATAATAACTTAAAATCCAAAAATGTATCGATGCTGTTCAGGGGTCAGCGTGTCAATGCTAACGCCCCAGGTGGCCAGTTTCATCTGCGCCACGCGCCGGTCGATCTCCGGCGGAACATCATGCAGCATGGCACCCTTGACGCGCTCGGGGCGGGAGGTTGCCATCCACTCCGCGCTGAGCGCCTGGATGGCGAACGACATGTCCATGATCTCGGCCGGATGGCCGTCTCCGGCAGCCAGGTTCACCAGCCGGCCCTCGCCGAGGATGTAGATGTGTTTCCCGTCCGGGAGGGTGTAATCGTCGATATTCTCCCGCGCAACCCCGCAGCCGACAGCGTTCCGTTTCAGCCAGGCGATATCTACCTCCACGTCGAAGTGGCCCGCGTTGCAGCAGATGGCGCCATCCTTCATCCGCGCGAAATGCTTCTCGGTGATGACACCTTCGCATCCGGTCGCGGTAATGAAGAGGTCTCCCAGCGGGGCGGCCGCGTCCATGGTCATCACCCGGAAACCGTCCATCACGGCCTCCATGGCCTTCACCGGATCTACCTCCGTGACGATGACCCGGGCTCCCAGACCCTTGGCCCGCATGGCGATGCCTTTTCCGCACCAGCCATAACCCGCCACCACCACATCCTTGCCCGCCACGATCAGGTTCGTGGTCCGATTGATCCCGTTCCAGACGCTCTGGCCGGTTCCGTACCGGTTGTCGAAGAAATGCTTGCAGGCGGCATCGTTCACCAGCATCATCGGGAATTCCAATGCGTGCTCGCGATCCAGGGTGCGCAGCCGGTGGATGCCGGTGGTGGTTTCCTCACAACCGCCAATCACGTCCGGCAGCAGGTGGCGATATTCGGTATGAATCATGTTCACCAGGTCTCCTCCGTCGTCGATAATCAGGTTCGGACCGGCCGCGATAACGGCACGGATGCAGTCCTGATACTCTTCGGGAGAGGCGCCGTGCAGGGCGAACACATGCATTCCCTGGGCGGCCAGGGCGGCGGCCACATCGTCCTGCGTACTGAGGGGGTTGCAACCGGTGGCCCACATCTCGGCCCCGCCGGCAGCCAGCACCTCACACAGATGGGCTGTCTTGGCCTCCATGTGTACGCTCAAGGCAATGCGGAGGCCCCGGAAAGGCTTGGAACGGCGGAATTCCTCTTCGATGGCGGCCAACAGCGGCATATGCCGGCGGACCCATGCAATTTTCACTTCTCCCTGCGGTGCGAGGGACAGGTTGCGTACATTATTCATACTATTCTATTTAGAATTGCAAAGATAACCATTATTTCGCCACAAAGGGGAGGATTTCGCCAATAAAATTTGGCCCGTTCACAGAATCGGGTTATTTTTGCGGTACCGATGAAGCGAATCGGCGATTTTGAATGATAAAATTTTTAAGAATATGGGACTTTTAGACGGAAAGGTCGCCCTCATTACCGGAGCGGCCCGTGGCATCGGAAAAGCGATTGCCCTCAAGTATGCAGCCGAAGGTGCAGATGTCGCCTTCACCGACCTGGTTATCAACGAAGCCGCCCAGCAGACGGTGGCCGAAATCGAGGCCTTTGGCCACAAGGTCAAAGCCTATGCCTCCAATGCGGCCGACTTTGAGCAGACGCAGCAGGTGGTAGCCGAGGTGGCCGCCGAATTCGGCCATATCGACATCCTGGTAAACAATGCCGGTATTACCAAAGACGGTCTGGTGATGCGGATGAGCGAGCAGCAGTGGGATGCGGTGATCGCCGTGAACCTGAAATCGGCCTTCAACTTCATCCACGCCATTGTACCGATTATGGCCCGCCAGCGCGGCGGCAGCATCATCAACATGGCCTCCATCGCCGGTCAGATGGGCAACCCCGGCCAGGTGAACTATGCCTCTTCCAAAGCCGGTCTGATTGCCATGGCCAAATCCGTGGCCAAGGAGATGGGCGCCCGCGGCATCCGCGCCAACGCCATCGCGCCCGGCTTCATCGTTTCCGATATGACCAACGCCCTTCCGGATGCCGTGAAAGAGGAGTACCTGAAGCAGATTCCGCTGCACCGTGGCGGTACGCCCGAAGATATTGCCAACGCCGCCCTCTTCCTGGGCAGCGAGCTGTCTTCCTACATCAGCGGCCAGGTCATTGCCGTGAACGGCGCCCTGTACTGCTAGTGCCTTCTATTTCCATACGGCCTGTTATCAGAGCCCTGGGGGACGTGCTGCTGCCGCGCACCTGCGTGGTTTGCGGACGTCCCCTGCGGGTTCAAGAGACGTGCCTGTGCGTGTCCTGTGCCCTGGAGCTGCCGCTTACCTGGAACTGGGACCTGTCCCATCATCCCATGGCCGACCAGCTCAACGCACACATCCAGGCGCGCCTGACCGCAGCAGACCTGCCGGAAAACGCCGCCCACGAGCCCTACGCCTATGCGACGGCCCTGTTTTACTATCGGTCCGGAAACGGCTATTCCCAACTGACGCGGCGGCTGAAATATCGGGCCGATTTTCCCACCGGGCGTTACGTGGCCCGGATGCTGGGGGAGCGGCTGGCGGCATCGGCCCTGTATGGGAAAGCGGGTGGCGCGCTCCTGCCGGTGGATGCGGTGGTGCCGGTACCGCTGCACGGGTTCCGACGGGTGCAGCGCGGCTACAACCAAGCGGCCGTGATTGGAAAGGAAGTGGCTGATTGTCTGGGAGTTCCCCTGGTAAACCTGCTGGCGCGCCGGCGGCGGACCTCCACCCAGACACACCTGGATGCCTCGCAGCGGCTGGCCAATGTCCTGGGGGCTTTTTCCATCCGCCCGGCAGCCCTCCGGTCGCGCGCGTACCGGCAAATCGGACCGGACGGTCCGCATCACCTGCTGTTAATTGACGATGTGTTCACCACCGGTGCGACCCTGGCAGCGTGTCACGCCGCCCTGCGGGAAGTTTTCCCGCCGGAAGTCCGCATCAGCACAGCAACCCTCGGTTGGGTCCGATAACGACGGCTCCGAGGCTGCGCAGAATGGCGGCCTTTTCCTCAAAGTCCGGGTCCTCCGGATTCAGCGGGCCGGCCAGGCATCGTCCCTGCGCATTTTTCAACCCTTGCAGGAGGGTTTCCCAATCGGAAGAATCTATCAACAACGCCGCACAGGAAACGGACGGGTCGCTTTGGATCAGACGAACGAAGCGTTCCATGGCGGCCGGCGTATCCGGCAGGCCGTCCAGATTAATATCCAACACGCTTGCACCTTCACAGACCTGTTCCGAGGCATAATACAGGGCATCGTCATATTCCTCGCGTTCCATCATGCCCGCGAACTCCGGCGACTCCTGCACATTGGCTGCCGTGGACAGGGCGGAAGTGAGATCTCCTTCCAGGGTCCAGGCCTCCAAACCACTCACTTTTAATTGTTTATCGGCTTGCGGAACTGTGCGCGCCCGCAGTTCGGGGATAGCCCGGATATGGTCCGGCGAGGTGCCGCAGCAACCGCCCACCAGGTTCACCAGACCGTCCAGTTCGGCCATATGGCAAGCCATCGTTTCCGGACTTTCGTCGTAACCGCCGTCGGCATTGGGCAGGCCGGCATTGGGATAGCAGACCACCGGAACGGGGCACCAGGAAGCCAGGTCCCGGACAATGGGGAGCAGCCCCTCCGCACCCATGGAGCAATTGAGTCCGAAAGCGGCCAGGGGAGCGTGCGAAACCGCCAGGAAGAAGGCCTCCAGGCTCTGTCCGGTAAGGGTTCGGGCACTGCTTCCGCTTACCGATACGGAGACGATGACCGGGAAGCCCGGACGGGCCCGGTGGACGCCGTAAAGGGCCGCCTTGGCATTCAAGGCATCGAAACAGGTTTCTATCATAATCAGGTCCACGCCGCCTTCAATCAGGGAGCGAGCCTCTTCTTCGTATGCCGCAGCCACTTCGTCAAAACTGCAGGGGCGCCATTCGGGACGGGCAAAATCGGCCACCAGCGACAGCGACTTGGAACCCGGGCCCATGCTGCCGGCCACCCACACCTTGCGCGGTGCGGCATCGGCTTCCTGACGGGCCAGCCGGGCCGCCTCGAAAGCCATCTGCGGCACCAGCGACTCCAGGCCGTAATCCTGCTGCACCAGGGCATTGGCACCGAAACTGTTGGTTTCAATGATATCCGCCCCGGCCTGGATGTACGCCCGATGGATGGACCGGATGACATCCGGCCGCGTCAGGTTCAGGCACTCGTTATTGCCTTTTACATCGCGGGTGGGGCTTAGCGGAAGCCCCTTTCGGAAATCCTCTTCCTGAAGGTTAAAGCCCAGGATTTCCTGCCGGAGGGTATCTGTCGTAAAAACGCTATTCTTTTCCATTTCAACACAAAGATAGAACATTAAAACAAAAAATGCGTAAATTTGTAAGACTGACCTCCTTGAGCCTTATGAACAGAAGATCATTTTTAAAATCCTCCTTCCTGGGAGCCGCGGCACTTTCGCTGCTGGGTCCGGGCGCCTGCCGGGTTCGCAATCGTTTCGATACCCTCATTAAAAACGGCACCCTTTATACCGGCGACGGGAAACCGCCCGTTCGGGGAGATATCGCCCTGCGCGATGGGCGAATCGCCGCTATCGGAACGGATCTGGGTAGCAGCGCCGACCTGGTGCTGGACGCGGACGGGATGGCCGTATCGCCCGGATTTATCGACCTTCATTCGCATACCGATACCAATCTGTTTGATGCTCCCAAAGGGGACAGCCGCATTTTCCAGGGGATTACCAGCGAGGTAGGCGGCAACTGTGGCTACTGCCCTTTCACCGGAAACGCCCCCTGGACAGACGCGGAAGGCTTTTTCAAGGCGCTGGACGAGCAGGGAATCGGCATCAATTATATGTCGCTGGTGGGACACGGGAACATCCGCGAAGCCATTGTGGGGCCGTATAATGTCATGGCCTCGGACGACCAGTTGGAGCAAATGTGCAACCTGCTGGATCGGCAGCTGTCGCAAGGCTGCGTTGGCCTTTCCTATGGCCTGGAATATGCCCCCGGATGTTATTGCGACACGCGGGAAATGATTGCCCTGAACCAGGTGGTGGCCCGCCATAACGCCCTCTATGCCATTCATATGCGCAACGAGGACGACCATGTGCTGGAGGCCCTGGACGAGGCCATCGAGGCCGCGCGCCACTCCGGCGCCCGCCTGGAAATCTCCCACCTGAAGGCACAGAATCCGGCCAATTTCGACAAGCTGGACCAGCTGCTGCAGAAGGTCGATGCGGCCAAGGCCGAGGGGATCGATATCACGGTAGACCGATATCCCTACACCGCATTCGCCACCGGGTTCACATCGTTCATTCCCATCGAACTGCGTGACGGGACCGATGACGATATCTACGCGCGCTTGAATGACCGGGCGGCCAGCGAACGCATCCGGGCTTATGCCTATAACCGCCTGGCGCGGTTCGGCGGGGCGCAACAGGTGCTGGTGGCCGGGTGCAACAGGGAGGAAAATGCCGTCTTTGCCGGAAAGAACCTGTCGGAATGCTGCCAAATTTCGGGCAAGGACGAGTGGGAAATGATTCGTCATCTGCTCATCACGGAGAAGCTGCAGGTGAACCAGGCCACCTTTGCCATGAAGGAGGACAACCTGCTGAAAATCTACTCGCATCCGCTGGCCATGCCGGCATCGGACGGAAGCGTGTATTCGCCGGAAGGCGTTCTGGGACAGGAACTTCCGCATCCGCGGTCGTACGGGACCTTCCCCCGGTTCTTCCAGATTGTGCGGGAGAAGAAGCTTATGGACCTGTCCACCGCCATCTACAAATGCACCGCCCTCCCGGCCTCGCGGATCGGGCTGAAAGACCGCGGCCTGCTCCTGCCGGGCTATGCTGCCGATATTACCGTTTTCGACCCGGAGACCATCGCCGACCTGGCCACCTACGCCAAGCCGCACACGTTCCCCGCCGGAATCCGCTACGTCTTCGTGAACGGCGTCCAGGCCATATCGGCCGAAACCCACACCGGCGCCCTTGCCGGAAAGGTGCTGACATAGGTTTTCTATTCAAAAAAAACTGATTAT
>CADCCI010000103.1 GCA_902799895.1 uncultured Bacteroidia bacterium
ATGTATCTGGCAGGTGACAAGAACCTCGTTTTCGCTGTTGAGAGCAAGATTGCCGTGAAGGATACGCTCTTCCACGATCGCACAGACTTCGTCGTGGATTCCCTGAAATATATCCCGTTCTCCGGCCAGCAGCCCGTGGAAATGGAATCCACGGTCCGCAAGGTCTCCGGTGTGGATGTGCCTCTCTTCGAGGCCCGCATGCCTTACCGTGCTTTCCTGGACGATGTTAACAAGCAGCTGCGCATCAACCTCGACGCCGAGCGCGAGACGCAGGGCCATTTCAAGGGCCTGCAGGTAGGCAGCGTTACCGCTCCTAACAACAATGCCGGTAACTGGGAGTAGGATATCTGTTCAAGTTTCGTTGAGCGGATTCGCTTTCAAGGTCGGAACCACTGGCTCAGGCTGGCTCGGTCCCGACCGTGTTTTTACTACCCCGGAACTCCAGCGCCGGTACGACGAGGTGGAGATTTCCCTGCTCACGCCCAAATGTGCGCTGGTCCCGGCTCCCTGTTTTGAGCCGGCCGCTGCCCGCAGCATCCTTTCCGATGTGGTAAAACTGAAAGAAGAGGATGCCGTTTCCTGGATTGATGTCCCGGAATTCGGTGCGATGTTGGTTTACTCCAATACCATCGGCGAGTCCCTTTCCAAAGTACTGTCCCAGACCCTCTTTACCTCGTCCGGGAACCGTGCCGAGGTGCTTCCGGAACTGTATTATATCCTCCGGGACCTGCCTCTGTGCAAGGAATACAACAAGATTCTGGCCTCCTATCACGACGGCTTGCTGAACCTGGCCATCGCCCAGGGCAAGAGCCTCCTGCTGGCCAATACGTTCGACGCGGTGGACTTTACCACGGCCGAGTATTTCATCTTCCTGGCCATGAAGAAGCTGCAGCTTAATCCGGAAGTGACGACCATTACCTTCCGCACGCCGTTGGAATCGGAGGAAGAATTGTCGCTGTATCGGTATTTCAAGGCGGTGGAGCAGGTATGAGGATTATCGGCGGAGCCCTGAAAGGCAAGTTAATCCAGCCGCCGGCCGGCTACAAGGCACGTCCTACGACGGATTTTGCCCGCGAAGGCCTGTTCAATGTCCTGAACAACGAATACGAATTTGAAGACCTGAAGGTGCTGGACCTCTTCGGAGGGACCGGCGCCATTTCTTTTGAGTTTGCTTCCCGCGGGGCTGCGCGTGTCTATAGCGTGGAAATGGCGCGGGAAAATGCAACATTTATCAAGCGGGAGGCCGACCGGTTGGGCCTGTCGAACGTGACCATGGTGCGGGCGAACGTCTTCGACTTCCTGCCGCTATGCCGGGAAAAATTCGACCTGGTCTTTGCCGACCCGCCCTATGCCCTGGAAGGACTGGAAACCCTGCCCGACCAGGTCCTGTCCCGCTCTCTCCTGCATCCCGGCTGCTATTTTATCCTGGAGCACGGCGACGAGCACAGCTTTACCGCCCATCCCTCCTTCGTGAAGGAGAAGGTCTATGGGCGGGTGCACTTTTCGTTTTTTGAATCGAAATAACTAGCGGGTAATCCCTTTATACGTATCGCAAACGGTTCGGTAGCTTTCCAGGTTGCCGATATCGTAGCGGCTGCCAGGCATTTCCATGGCGTGGACATTTGTCTGGGTGCAGAGCCAGGCAATGTACGAACCGGGTGCGTCGGTGCCGCAGCCCGCTTCAATGCCACGGGCGACCAGCCGGGCGTCGGCCTTCGTATAATAATAAAAAGGTGGACAGCACCAGTGGGAACGGGGCTGGGCCGGTTTCTCCTCCATCGACAGGACGCGGTCGTCTGCATCGGTCTCCACGATGCCGCATTTGTGCAGGCGGGCCTCGTCGGGCTCGAAGTAGCGCATGATGCAGCTGGTTCCCTTTGCGCGGGCGTAGTCAATGAACTTTACCAGGCTGAAATCCAGGACGTTATCGCCGGCGATAACCAGCAGGTCATCGTCCAGGGCCAGGGAATCAATGGCAAACTGGATGTCTTTCACGGCGCCCAGGCGTGTTTCGTTGGTAGAGGTCCCGTCATCTACGATGGTGACGCCCATCGGGGCCCATTCGCGGAAGATGGGGGCAAAGCGGTGGTTGGTCACCACGGCAAACTCGTCTACGATCCCGCTGGAGCGGATGTCGTCGATGAGCCAGTCGAGGATGGTCTTATCGCCTACTTTCAGCAGGGGCTTGGGAAAATTTTCCGTAAGGGGATACAGGCGGGTCGCATAGCCCGCGGCAAGGATCAGACATTTCATAGGGCAACACCGTCGGATGATTCACAACCGCAATACAGGTATTTGCCGCGCAGGGCGGGGAAGACCTTCAGGTAGGCCTCTTCCACGTTGCGGGCAATGGTTTCTTCATAATCGGGATGGATGAGGGCCATGCAGCAACCCTTGAAGCCGGCACCGCTGAAGCGGCCGCCGTACACACCGTCCTGGTGCGTCATGATTTCATACAGGGCCTTGAGTTCGGGCGAGCCGGTCTCCCAATTGTAAATGGACGAGGCGCCGCTTTCGGTGGAAATGCGGCCCAGGGCGGCGATATCGCCCATGCGCCAGGCCTGGGCAGCCTGTTCCACACGGTCGAATTCCGAATAGAAATGTTCGGCCCGGCGCCGCCACGTTTCGGGCAGGCGGTCCTTGAATTGTTCGTAAACTTCGCGCGGGACTTCGCGGCAGTGCGTTTCCTTGAATTTACCGTACTCCATGCCCGCGTAGGCTTTCAATGCATAGGCCGCGGAGCGGACTTCATCGACCCGCATATTGAATTTGCTGCCGGAAAGGTTGCGCTCGATGCCCGAGAAGAAGATGGAAATCTTCCACGGTTGGATGCCCGGCCGCTCGGGAATGAGTTCGTAGCTGTCGTCCTTCGTGTCCAGATACAGCAGCTGGTGTGCGCGCGAATAGACCTCGCAGCTCTGGTCCAGTTTGCCCACGGACACGCCCACATAGTCCGTTTCGGCGTGGAGGGCGATATCGATGAGCTCGGCGGGCGAGAGGCGGATTTCGTTCACCCGGCACAGGGCGGTGAGGAAAACGATGGTAACGGCCGCTGAAGAGGACAGTCCGCCGATGGGGAGGCTTCCCTGGATGACGCCGCTCATGCCGGTCCGCAGGGTATAGCGGTTGTTCAGCTCGAGGGTGGCGCCGCGCAGGTAGTCGGCCCAGTCGTTGCATTTCACCTCGGGAACGTCGCGCACGTGCCACTGGGCGCGTTTGTCGAATTGCAGCGAGGCCAGCTCCACCACGCCGTTGGCCTTGGGACCGTAAGCGATGTGGATACCTTTATCAATGGCAAAACCGGTAATCTTGCCCAGCTGATGGTCGCTGTGGGCGCCTACAGGGCAGACCCGGTAGGGGCAGAAGGCAACATCTTCGGGACTTTTCCGGTAGATGGATTCAAATTTTTCGATACATTCCATATGTCTGCGGTTAGTCGATATCTTCAATAACGGGTGTAACACCGCTTCCCTGTTGCATCAGGAAAGCGCGCATAAAGGCATCCAGGTCTCCGTCCAGGACACCCTGGGTGTCGGCGGTGGACAAGCCGGTGCGCAGGTCCTTGACCATCTTGTAGGGGTGGAGGACATAGGACCGGATCTGGGAACCCCATTCGATGCGTTTTTTCTGTCCTTCCAGCTCGGCCTGTTTCTCCTGGCGTTTCTTGAGTTCAATATCGTACAGGCGGGATTTCAGGATGCGCAGCGCATTCTCCTTGTTGCCAATCTGGGTGCGTCCTTCGGTATTCTCGACCACGATGCCCGTGGGGAGGTGGCGTACGCGCACGCCGGTTTCCACCTTGTTCACGTTCTGGCCGCCGTGGCCGCCGCTGCGGAAGGTGTCCCATTCCAGGTCGGAATCTTTGATTTCGATATTGATGCTGTCGTCCACGAGGGGATAGACAAAGACCGATGAGAAGGTGGTCTGGCGTTTGCCCTGGGCATTGAAAGGTGAAATGCGCACCAGTCGGTGCACGCCGTTTTCGGCCTTCAGGTAGCCATAGGCATAGTCTCCTTCAATTTCTACCGTGACAGATTTGATGCCGGCCTCGTCTCCGTCCACCAGGCCGGTCACGTCGGCCTTGTAACCGTTCCGCTCGGCCCAGCGCAGGTACATACGCATGAGCATGGCGCTCCAGTCGTTGGCTTCCGTTCCGCCGGCGCCCGAATTGATGGTAAGCACGGCACCCAGGTTGTCCCCCTCGGCACCCAGCATGTTTTTCAACTCCAGGTCCTCCACCTGCTTGACGGCCCCTTCGTACGAGGTATCCAGGTCTTCGGTTTCGTTGAATTCGTACAGGACATCCAGGTCTTCGACCGACGAATGGGCCTTGTCAAAGTCAACGACCCATGCTTTGACCCGGTTCAGGTTCTTCAGGAAGGCCTGGGCGGCTTTGGGATCATCCCAGAAATCGGCGGCTTCCGTCTTTTTCTGCAAGGACTCCACCTGCGCCCGCTTGCCGGCAATGTCCAGGCAGTCGCGGAGGGTGTCGATCCGTTTGTGAAGGTCTTTTATCTGTTCGATGGTCGTCATGTCGATAGGGTTTGCGGATGCAAAAATACGGAAAAAAGCGCGGGCTTACAAATCGCGGTCCACGAGTTTGTCTTCCGGCCCCGGGATGATAATCACCTTGGTTCCTTTTTCCACATAGGGGAGGATTTCCAGGAGGTCGGCGTTGTGCAGGCGGATGCAGCCCTTGCTGTCACGGGTACCGATCCGGTTGTCCCGATGCGGACAGGTTCCGTGGATGCCGATGGCTTTGAATCCCGTTTCCAGGTGGATGAACCACGGCCCGTAGGCCTCTACCAGCCCGTGGCCGTCGTGGTAGTCGTACAGGACGCCGCGCGTATTCTGGACCCAGGTGACGGTGAAGGTGCCCTCGGGCGTCTTGGCGTCGCCCGCCTTGCGTTTGCGGCCTGCGTTTTCGCCCGTGGCAACGGGGAAGGTCTTGATGGCCTGACCCGCATCGTCCAGGACAGAGATGGTGAACGCGCCTTTGTCCACCAGCAGGGAGTATTTCGGGCCGGCCAGGGCTGCCAGTGGCAGCAACAGGACGGCAAGGAGCATCATTCTTTTCATACAAAAGGTAAAGATACGGCTTTTTCGCGTAATTCCCGTTTTTTTTCATACCTTTGGCCCCATGAAACAGATTTTAACCATAGCCTTTGCCCTTTTGTGCCTGTCCGGGTATGCGCAGACACAGGAATTGGGTATCCTGGACCGTTTTACCGACCCGGCCAAAGGCCGTACGGTCTTCATCTCGAAAGGGCACCGCGCAGCCGGCATTTCCGGCACCTACCGTTACTTGAATGTGGGCGGAGAACAGGACGGCGACGGCTATCAGATCTTGTCCATGTTTAACATCGGTAACGGATCCCTTCATTATTATAGCGTAGCGCCCAGTTATTCCTGGTTCGCGGCAGACGACTTCTCCCTCGGAATCCGCCTGGAGTATACCGGTTATACGCTCGATTCGGATTTTAAGATGGATCTCCGCCAGGTAACGGGATCGGACGATCCGGATCTCAACCTGCAGCTCATGTGCCGCCACATGCAGAGCAATTCCTTTGGCGCCTCTTTTACGGCCCGTCGCTATGTGTCCTTTTTCGGCAGCAAGATGATTGCCGTCTTCGGCGAAGGCCGTCTGTATGGCAAATACGGACGGGTGACCTCCTGGCCTTTGCATCCGCTTGCGCGACAACAGTGCGCTTACCCTCAGTGTCCCGATCATGAGTGTGGGTTACACCCATACCCGTCAGGAAAAGCAGCAGGGTGTCGGAAAAGAAGACAATCAGGCCTCGATGTCTTCCTTCGGCCTGAATCGGAACGCCGAAGTGTTCTCGATTCACGTGGGTTTTGTGCGCTATATGCTCCCCAAGAAGAAGAGATAGTTTTTTCTTGTAAATCGAAAAAAAATTCCTACCTTTGCATCCCTTATCCGTGAGTCGGGTTTATGAGTGAATCCTTTGTCATACCGGTAAACGGGTTGGCCCAAGGCGTAACCGAGTTCCGTCTGGAGGCC
>CADCCI010000104.1 GCA_902799895.1 uncultured Bacteroidia bacterium
GCCGGAAATCAGCAGGGAGAGGAACTGCTTCTGGATCTTGTCATCCGTGTTCAGGGCACTCTCTACGCGGGTTCTCGTTGCCGGATCGATATCGGGAACGTCGATGCTGAATTTCAGTTCCGGGTTCTTCAGTTTGTCGGTAATCTGGATGTGGCAGTTCACCAGGCGGCGGGTGGAGACCGAGGACGTATCGGCAATGAGGGTTCCCACCGAGGTCTTGGTGGAATAGGTAGCGCCGATATCCAGGTCGCTCTCCATCAGGTCTCCCGAAAAGCGGATGCTGCTGCCATTGTCAATCTTGAACAGACGGTTGGTGAATCCCAGGGCGTTGTAATTGAAACTGCCGGAGGTAAGGGTATAATCGCCATTGATCTGGAACAGGTCCGTGCGGGGCCGGAGGTCCAGCTGGATCTGGCCGTTGCCGCGGGCGGAAAGGATGTTGCCGGCATCCTTGTCCAATTCGATGAGGGCCTGAATGTCCTGGTTGGCCTGGATATTCAGCCGGATCCGCATGTCGGAATCTCCTCCTTCCTTGGATTTAGCAGGTTTCAGGAACTCTTCGTACGGGTCGATATAGACCACTTTGGCCGGTTCGCGGAAGGTGAGGAGGTCGTTCTTTCCGGCGGTGGAACCCGTGTCCAGCGGAATGTGGAAAGAGCCGTCTCCCACCGAACTGGCATTGATGTCCAGTAACAGGGCGTTGAGCGGTCCGGTCAGGGAAACCCGGCCGTTTGCGGAAACATTCCCATAGAAGGAACTGTTGTCTTTTTCCGTTGTCCGCAGGGCTTCCATATTTTCGAGCTGGATATGCAGGTCGGCCGCCATGCCGTCCGGTCCGGAAAAAGCGAAGGCTCCGTCCAGGGTGCCGGATCCCTGATGCTCGTCACGCAGGGTCAGGGTGTCGAAGAATACACCCTGGCTGGTCAGGTGCAGCGGACCGGATACATGATAGGGTACCCCCGTGAAGTCCAGGGCCAGCCGGGATTCGTCGATGCGCAGGTCCTCGCTGGACAGGTTCAGCTGGTCCAGGGCGCCGTCGGCGTGGATGTGGCCGCTCAGTTTGCCCTCCAGGGTGGACAGGACGCCTTCCAGCAGGGGTGCGGCGTAACCCGCCTCGAAGCGGTCCAGGTTCAGATCGGCTTTCAGCGACTTGTTCTTTGGTGAGAATCCGGCCCGCAGGTCGATGTTCCGCCGTCCGTCCAACTCATTGCGGCAGAGGATGCGGAAGAGGTTGCTTTCATCGTCCCAGACGCTGCTCAGTTCCACGTTGCCGGCCGGATGGGAGGCAATGTAGGTGGAATCGCAGCGAAGGTTCATCAGCAGGGCCATGCCGGACTGGGTCGGCGAGGTGACCAGGGCTCTTCCGGTTGCCTGTCCGCGCAGGTCGAAGTCCGATTCCGTCAGCGATCCCAGGATGCCGATATCGAAGTGGTCCATCTTCAGGGAGAGGGTGTCCCGCCGATGGGGAGAGATGCCGCCGGCAATGGAAATGGACTGGTTCATGCTGGTGGCGGAAATCGGTTCCATCAGGGTAAGGCTGTTGTTCCGGTAATCCAGGACCGCCGGGGAGATGTTCCATCCGGTCCCGTCGAAATACACGTTGGAAGGCAGGATATGGGCCTGGATGGCCAGACTGTCCTGCTCGTCACGGGAGAAACGGGCCGTGGCGTAAAATTCTCCTTTATCGGTCTTGTCTTTTTCGTTGTCATAGGTGGCGCCCAGTCCCAGGTGGTTGTCGTCGGCAAAAAGCAGGAAGGCGCTGTTCTGGAAGTGTAGCGAGCCCAGGGCGAACTCCGAGCCGGTCAAGGAACCGTTGATGCAGCCGTGCAGGTTGTCGGCTTCCAGTTTCGCCTTGCGCAGATAGGTCTTTCCCAAGGCCAGGCGGGGGGATCGCAGGCTTGTCTTCAGGGAACCGTCCCGGGCGATATCCAGGGTCAGCGAGGTGCTGTCGGCAATATAGGCTCCCGGTTTGATGAAGGAGAGCAGGTCGCGCGAATCGTGGAAACGCAGGCTCAGGCGGTACTGCTCGCCGGACCAGGAATCATCGCTGCAGCCCGCCAGGGCCGGCAATTCGCGGCAGAGCGTCAGTTTCTGGATATCCTTGATAAAGGCGGTGATGGACTGGGAACCGGAGAAACTGCCGTCCATGAAATCTGCGTTCAGGACCATGCGTTTGAGGTTCTCGTTCGCATGGGAAGAAAGGGAAATGTTCCCGATCTGATGTCGTCCGCGCGCGTCTTCCAGGACCAGGTCGGTAATGTCCAGGTCGCCCAGGAGGTCCACATTGTCAGCCCGCATGTAGTTGGCCGTGATCTGGGCCGACATTTTCGATGTCCCGCGTTTATCCAGCTGCAGGGCGTTGAGGTCGGCATAACCCAGGTTGGCGTAGAATTTATACACCGCGTTCCGGCTGGCAGGGGAGAGGCTGGCGGTTCCCTGGAAGAGGAAATTTAGGTTGGGGTCGTTGCAGACCAGTTTGCCGTTGAAAGAATCGTTGGCATAGGTTCCGTTGGCGGCGATGCCGGAATAGGCATATCCCATCGCCGTCAGGCGGTCGATGTTGAGGGAATCGATGCGGGCGCTGATGTCGCCTTTCCCCAGGACGGCGTTGAGGGTGGTGCGCATCGTACAGGGACCCAGGGCGGAAACGCCCAGGATGCTCCCCAGATCCAGTTCATCGGTCCGGACCGTGCCGCCCAGCGTGCGCGCGCGCGCCTTGTCCGTGAGGTTGCGGATATCGGCATCGGCAGAAAGCGAGCCGGTGGGGGTTTGGACGGTTCCCTGGATGGCCAGGCGGTTCATAGGTCCGTGGGCCCGGCCGGAGAACGACAAGGCCATCCCGCGCGCCCATTTGCTCAAATCCAGCTTCGTGGAAGGGGAGAGGCCTTTCAGGAAACGGCCGATCCCGTCGGTGGTGAACCGCAGGGGACGGGCTTGGACGTCCAGCATCATGCTCTGGGCGTTCGGAATCCCCACCAGGATTACATCGGCCGATCCTTCTACTCCCGAATGCATTTCCCGGAAAACGGCATCCTTGACGTGCAAATCATTGACATAGCCGTCCACGTCGACATTTTCCAGGTTAACGAGCAGGTCCATGTCTTTCAGGGACGGCGCAAAGTAGGAGATGCTTCGGAAGCTCACCATGCTCGGTTTTACGATACCCCGCAGGCGTACCTTGGCGATAAAGTCGTTGAAGGAGGCGGTGTTCTCATAGGTCATGGAATACAGGGGGAGTTCGATACGGGACCACAGGTCGGTCATCTTCATGTCGCGGACCAGCGTCTGTCCGTGTCCGACCTTGGCCCGCCCCGACATCGACAGGATGTGATAGCCGCTCTTTTCCAGGATATTCAGTTCATCGGCCGTACCGGAAATGTAACCCCCACTCACGCGGAAGTCGCGTCCTTTTACGTTGACGAGACAGTCCATGTTGTCCCAATCAATGCCGTGGGGCTGCGGGAAGGCCTCCCCACGGGCCACATCCCGGGCGGCTCCCTGGAAATTCACCATCACATAGTGGAAGTTCTTCAACTCCACGTGGCGGATGTGGAAGGCCGTTCCTTCTTTTTCTGCTTTGGGTGCTTCGGGCTTCTGGCTCGGGGTCAGGCCGAAGATACGGGAGAGGTTGTCGTCTCCAGGCTCCAGGGCCAGGGCGAAAACGCCGTTGCGGACATACGCCCGGTCGAGATAGATGCCGTCGGGATCCAGGAGGCTGCGGAGCGAGAAGGTGGCCACGATGGTCCCGGCGTGGAAGAGGGTATCCACGGGGGCGAGCCGCCCGTCCGGGTCTATGTAGGGATGCTTGTCCAGGACGGTCACGTCCTTGGCCACCAGGGCGTTGAAGGGTTTCAGTTTCAGGGACTCGAAGGTAATGGTTCCGTCCATTTTCTGTTCCAGTTTCTCCACCGCTTTCCGGGCGATGAAAGTCTGGAACGAGGGAATCTGCATCGCGACCAGCAGGGTGGCGACCAGAACCAGCAACAGGGCAAGCAGGAAACGGAATATCTTCAAGGCCGTATTCATCTAATCTACAAAAATAATAATTTTCTTCTTATCTTTGTACCTTGAAAGAAGTTAATTATGGCAGATATCATTTTGGGAATCGAATCTTCGTGCGACGACACTTCCGCAGCCGTCCTGAAAGACCGTGTCCTGCTGTCCAATGTCATTGCCTCACAGCAGGTTCACAAGGATTACGGCGGCGTGGTTCCCGAACTGGCCTCCAGGGCCCATGAAGTGAATATCGTCCCGGTTGTGAGCCGGGCCCTTGAACTGGCCGGCGTGCAGCCGGAAGAACTCACCGCCATTGCCTTTACCCGCGGTCCGGGCCTGCTGGGCTCCCTGCTGGTGGGCACTTCTTTCGCCAAGGCCATGGGACTGGCCCTGGATATCCCCATCATCATGGTCAACCACCTCCAGGGGCATATCCTGGCCAACTTCGTCCGTCAGCCGGACAAACCGGTTCACGAACCCTCCTTCCCGTATCTGTGCCTGCTGGTTTCCGGCGGCAACTCCCAGATTGTGCGCGTGGATGACCCCCTGCATTTCGAAATCCTGGGACAGACCATCGACGATGCGGTGGGCGAGGCCTTCGACAAATGCTCCAAAATGATGGGCCTGGGCTATCCCGGCGGCCCCATCATCGACAAACTGGCCCAGCAGGGAGACCCGGATCGTTTCCACTTCGCCAAACCCAACATTCCCGGCCTGGATTACAGCTTCAGCGGCATCAAGACCTCGCTCCTGTATTTCGTCCGGGACGAGATGGCAAAGGACCCCCAGTTCATGGAAAAGAACAAGGAAGACATCTGTGCCGGTTTCCAGAAGGCACTCATCGATATTTTGATGAAAAAACTCATCCTGGCGGCCCGCCAGACGGGTATCCGGGACATTACCATCGGCGGCGGCGTATCGGCCAACAGCGGCCTGCGCAAGGCCATCGAGGCCGAGGGTCGCAAGCGGGGCTGGAACACCTTCCTGCCCGAATTCAAGTTTACGACGGACAATGCCGCCATGATTGCCGTAGCCGGTTATTTCCACTACCAGGCCGGGGAACGGACCCCGCTGGATGTGGCCCCGGTTTCCAGAATTGCAGATTATTGATTATGAGAGAGTTTGAACTCACCTGCCGCATCGGCCGCGAACTGCGCGAAGACGATGTCCGCAAAGTGGCCGCCCGCGAATTGCGCCTGCGTCCGAATGCCGTTATCAACGTGGTGGATCCCACCAAATCTTTCCAGCCCAGCTATCCCGGCGCGGCGGCGACCTGCGTCATCGCCCACCGTTCGGTCGATGCCCGGGGAGATGTGGTGTATCGCTATAAAATCCAGGCCTATCTGGCCGAGGAAAACTGGACGCCCTACACGGTTCCGCAGTACCGCGACGTGCAGGAAGCCGAGCCCGTCATCGTGGTCGGTGCGGGTCCTGCGGGCCTTTTTGCGGCCCTCAAGCTGCTCACGCTGGGCAAGCGTCCGGTCATTCTGGAACGCGGCAAGGATGTCCACGCCCGCAAGGGCGATATGGCCCGGCTTTCCCGCGAGGGCAAGGTGAACCCCGATTCCAATTATTGCTACGGAGAAGGGGGTGCCGGTGCGTTCTCGGACGGCAAACTCTATACCCGTTCCACCAAACGGGGCGATGTGCGCGAGGTCCTCTATCAGCTGGTTGCCTTCGGAGCCAATCCGCAGATCCTGGTGGACAGCCATCCCCATGTGGGAACGGACAAGCTTCCGCGGGTGGTGGAAAACATCCGCCGCTGCATCGAAGAACATGGCGGTTCGTATCATTTCGATACGCGCGTAACCGATATTTCCCGCGACTCCGACGGTGTTTTCACCGTTACGGCCGCAACGGGCGAGACCTTCCGGTCGAAGGCGGTCATCCTGGCCACCGGCCACTCCGCCCGTGATATCTACGAACTGTTCGCGTCCAAAGGCTGGAGCCTGGAAGCCAAGGGTTTTGCCATGGGCGTACGGGTAGAGCATCCGCAGGCCCTGATTAAC
>CADCCI010000105.1 GCA_902799895.1 uncultured Bacteroidia bacterium
ACCGACAGCAGCACAGACAAAAGAATATGTATTCCATTCTTCATTACCTACAAATATAATAAAAATACAATACGTAGACAAAAAAAGGGACCATCCATTCTGGGCTGCATCTTTAACCATCTATGACTCAGCGACATCCCGTAAAGCCGGTTCCAGTATTTTGGGAACCGGCTTTCTGGGATATGCCTGAGTATCAAGCACCTACAAATGCACCCTCAAATGCCCTTGGACTGGCTCCGGCAACGGCCGGCCGGGGAGGAGAACCTTTTGGGTTCAGTTCCCCGCATCCCGGCCGAGCCGTAGCCGCCGCTCCCGGACGCCCTTCGTGCCTTCCTCGGGAAATAGCCTCCATCGTGGGCAGTTCAGAACTGGGAAGGGTTTCCTTGTCTTTCCCTGAAAAAAGTTGACTCGCAAACACGAGTTAACAATGTTTATTTATCGAACAACACTGAGGGATCAGTATTATGAAAAAGCAATCGACTTGTATTATAGGGAAGGATATTCCGTCCGTCGTATTGCACAAATAATTCCCGTCAGTAAGAGTGGAATTGCTCGATGGATTGCTAACTTTGCAGATGATAATCCGCATAAAGCACCCATCATGAAGAAACGGTTTATACAGCCGACTCCTCAAATTGAGCAAGGACCTCGCACAGACCTTCCTGAAGATGTGAAAGCTCTTCAGGAAGAAGTTCTCCGGCTAAAGAAGGAACTCAAGCAGGAAAAGATGCGTGCAGATGCCTACGACATGATGATTGATCTGGCCGAGGATGCTTTCAAGATCCCGATCAGAAAAAAATCTGGCGCCGAACAGTAGAGGCCCTGCATGCAAAGGATGCCAAGACCTATGAAGTCTTGGGCCTGTGCAAATTGTTTGGCGTATCCAAGCAGGCATATTATCAACATGACGAGTCAAAAGTATTGCTGAGGGCTGCCCAGGAAGCTTTTGTGCTGGAGTATATACGCGCTATCCGAGAGAAGGATCCTGGGCTGGGCGGCAGCAAGCTCTGGTATATGTACTGCCGTGACTTTGAGGGCAATAATCCTGTCGGTCGTGACCGCTTTGCAGATATCGTAGACAGGCATAATCTCAAGGTGAGGCTTCGCGTCCGAAAGCCTCGGACAACGGACTCAACACACGGTCTGCCGACATATCCAAACATCGTGAAAGACTTTATTCCAACCGCACCTAATCAACTATGGGTAAGTGATATTACATACATTACCATATGGGTAGACGCATATCATTATATACACTGCTTTTTGTCTCTCATTCTCGATGCCTACACCGAAGAGATTGTGGGATGGAGTGTTGGCCCCACGTTATCAACCCAGTACCCTGTGGAGGCACTCAGGATGGCACTTAAACGCATAGAGGGAGCTGAGAGCGTCTCTCTTATACATCACTCTGACCGCGGCTGTCAGTATGCCAGCTCGGAGTACATACAGCTCCTCAAAGACCATAACATCCGCATTAGTATGACGGAAACCGGAGATCCAAAGGATAATGCTCAGGCAGAGCGTATCAACAACACGATGAAGAATGAACTCTTAAAGGGAATGAAGTTCTCTTGCATTGAAGAAGTTATCGCCGCTGTATGCAGAGCGGTGGACTTCTACAACAACGAACGACCTCACATGAGCATCAATATGATGACCCCCGCCCAGGCTGCCTTCTGCGAGGGGACCATTGAGAAAATGTGGTTCAGCTACCGTGAAAAAAACATCCGAGAGAAGCAGTCCGTCTTGGAAATCCCTGAAAATACTTTACCTTTGTGCATCGGTCAGGGATCTCCTTCCGGGCTACGCCCTCCAGTCAATCCCTGACCGGGATACGACCTGGGCAGACAACAAAAAATAGGGATAACGACGACAAGTCAACCCGCATCAGTTATAAGTTAAACCAGAGTCAACTTCTATCAGGGATAGACTCCAATCGGAGTCAACCTAAATCCGGAAATGACACCTTGGGACACATAACGGCTAATTTTGTCCAAATACTGCAATTCTGTAGCATTTGGGACAAAGAACCGCTTTTTTTGTCCAGAAACAGAGCCGAGGAAGGCGGAGGTGGCGGGATGGCCGGAGCAGGTGGGTAGGAGCCGGGCGGGGCGGCATGAGGCGACATGCCACCCCCGGCTAGGGGGTGCCTGCGAAGCAAATGGCCTTGTGCGGGTCGCGCAGGCGGGGGCTGGGGCACAAAAAAAGGGACCGGCGAATGGCCGGTCCCGATTCTGATTCTAAGGGATATGATTACTCACCATAGACGGCTTTAATCACATGTATAGAAGCATCGGCATTGGCAGGACCTTCCAGCAACGTGGTAAAGTTCTCAACGGTAAGCACCGTACCGGCCAACGTACCTTTCACCTTGATAGGCGACTCATCGGTTCCCAGATTGATCTGTTTGGTCTTTCCGTTATATTTACCGACGATGATACCTTTGTTCGCGGTATCGTCTGTGCAAACAATGGTGCAATTCGCGGCACATCCGGCTCCTGTGGTATGAGCGGCATTCCCGATGTTACCCATCAGACCGCCGACACCATCCAGTTTAACATCGCCCGTAAGCGTACCCTGGGCAACGCAATTCTCAATGACGTGGCCCTGGGAATGGAAACCGCAAAGCAGACCGGCGAC
This sequence comes from uncultured Bacteroidia bacterium, assembly GCA_902799895.1. Classification (GTDB taxonomy): domain Bacteria; phylum Bacteroidota; class Bacteroidia; order Bacteroidales; family UBA932; genus Cryptobacteroides. The sequence goes on from CADCCI010000105.1 coordinate 2,641, forward strand.
AGAGGTCGCATTGGCCGAAATAACATGAACGTTACCGGTGTTCGTGCAACCGACCATGTTGCCGGTACCACCCTGGACACCGCCGATACGGGCCTTTACGGTACCTTGCAGGACAATCTCTCCGCTGTTGGTGCAGCCTTCGGTCTTCGTAGCCTGGGCACCTTCGACACCCGGCCATCCGATAATACCGCCCACGACGGAGTTGGACTGTGCAGCATCAGAAATCAACTTAACAGTACCAGAGTTGGTGCAACCTTTCAGACCGGAAACATTCTGACCATTTGCGAAATAATCGCCACCGGCAATACCGCCAACGCAGCAGATATACTCGCACTTGCTGCCAGACATAGCCGTTCCGTCAGAAGTTACGAGGCTAGCGGTAATAGCAGCATCGTTGGAGCATCCTTCGATAGAGCCCCAAGGATTAGCCACGACACCAGCAACCTGATGACGGTTCATATTGACGGAACCTTTCGTAGGGAAGGCCTCAATCTTGGTCTGGGAGAAGGTTACAGCACCATGGTTCTGGCTATCTTTAATCGAGAAACCCTCGCCACCGAAACCTACAATACCAGCGGCAGTAGGAAGAGCGGCATTGGTCGGTGCCAGGGCCTCGGTGAATGCAACACCCTCAACTTTCATAGCCTTTGCATTGGTATACAAGGAAACGCAGCTGACACTACCATTGTTGACGCATTCAGTCACAGCAGCAGCCTGGAAACCTGCAACACCGGCAGCGCCACCACCCACGATACCATTCGTGGAAGTGAATGTCACATTGCCCGAATTCGTGCACTTATTCAGTGTACCCGTAGAGAAAGCAACAACGCCGGCGACGAGGATAGGCTCAGTACCATTTTCTACCGAATAGCTCACAGTAGCCTTGTTGGTAACACCATCAATCGTACCCTTGTTCTCAGCGATAGGAGCGAACAACGCAGCCTTTCCATCTCCCGTTCCGGTAAACGCACCTTCCAGGGTGACGTTCTTCACGGTACCGTCGAGGGTGGCGAAGAGCGGAGCCGTAGCGGCGAGGTTCTTGATGGTCTTGCCCTTACCGTCGAACGTGCCTTTGAAGCCAGCGGCGGTGGGAACAGTGACGCCTTTCATATCCACATCCTTGGTCATGATGTAATCCGTCGTGGTCTCGGCGGTAGATGCCGTCAGGAACGCGACAAGCTTCTCAGGCGTATCGATGTGGGTCGGATCGGGATCGGCCTTCGGCACATAAATGGCGAAGGAAGCTTTCACATGGTCCATTTCGGTAACCGGAATACCCGGGTTGCCGGTGTAGGCCAGGTTGAAAGCACGGACAGTGAAGTTACCCCACCAGGCGTCGTCGACCACGGTGATCGCCTCGGTCACGTTGCCGGGACGGGAGCCGGTGTTCTTCTCACCCTGCACCTGCCAGCCTTCCGGACGATACTGATAACCATCGCAAACAACGATGACGGAACCGTTCGGAATAGCATCCTTTGCAATGAAGTCCGTTGCGACAAACTCGCCAAGGTTGTTAGCGGTAGGGACATTATCCTTGTTCTGGAGAACCCCACCTCTGGTACCGTCGGTCGAGTTGTAGTATGCATACGTAAAATAAGTAAGATCCAGCTTCGTGTAATCATCCAATTTGTAGCTGGCAGCCGTGAAGACGGCATCCGGATCGGGCAGGGTCTTGGTGCTCTTCGGAATGTACAAGGCGAACTTCTGGATCACTTCTTCCATCTCGGCATCGGTCAAGTTGGACTTGTTCATATCCAGGTTGAAGCCGCGCAGTCCGAAGGTCTGCGTTCCGCGGACCCACCAATTGTCATCCACCTCGGTAACCTGTACGGAAGTGCGGTCGGGACGGTTCGCCGTCTTGGTGCTGGCGTCCACCCAGCCCTCCGGACGATAACCGAAGTCTCCGCCCATGGTCACAACCACGGAGCCGTTGGGAATCTCACCCTTCTGGATAAGATTCGTTGCAACGAACTTATTGAAGTTGCCGCCGCTGGTCGTTGTCTGCAGTTTGGTATAATTAGAAGCTGCCGTAGACTGATACCAGGCGTTCTTGGTGTACCAGAAAGGATATTTCTCGTAATCGGCAGGGTTCTTACCGGCCTTGGTAAGGACTTCATCAACCGTTGTCGGTTCCGGTTCGGGTTCAGGACTGACCGATTCCTTCATCTCGAACGTAAGGGCGTTCTGGAATACGCGGGCATAGGCAGAACCACTCGCATTGATGTGCGTCTTGGTCCAAGCACTCTTGGTGGAACGGATCAGTTCCGTACCGGCCGTGCTGGTCTCCGTAGCGAAACGGTTCACGATGATACCCACCATGTTGTAGGACGGGTAATACACGCAGGTCTGGGAGGCGGCATAAGAGGATTTTACAACATCACCCACAACCGTCAGGGCGCCCAGATAGTAGTTGAGACCACCATTGGCGAAGCCCAGTTCCCAGTCGCCATTCGGCTTCTGGAGTTCGGTCTGGAAGGAAGCGTACTCACCGCTGTAGACACCGCTCGTGAGCTGCTGGTTCTTGTTCTCGATTACCAGATACAGGCGGGCCCATTTCTCATCGTAATTCACCTCGGCACGGGCCGGCATGGTCAGGTTCTCGTACAGACCGGTCAGAACGAGGTTGTTCTTCTGGGCCTTTGCGCGGTCGGCGGAAGTGCCGGTAGCAGTAGGATTCAGATATTTGCCAGGATCCTCGCCCTCGGCGTTATAGGCGACCTCGACAGGAAGTTCCACACCACCGGAAACCTTGCTAGAAGTCGTCCAACCGTCATCATACCAGTTGTTCTTCGTGATACCACCCTTGCTGCCATAAGAAGCGCCGGATGTGCTGGAAGCGGTAGCCTTGGCAACGGAGCCCTTGGTTGTACCCGTACGGATATCACCGGAGAGCGTCCATTTACCAGCCAGGATCTTGGCATCAATCTGAGTAAGGTCATAAGAAGCACCATCGGCAAAGGAGAGTTTGGCCTGACGAGGCATTGTGGCCTCGGTCCAGGACACCGTCTTGGTCTCCTTGTTCCAGGTAAGCCAGGTAGCCGTTGCAGGCTCGATAGTGGCTTCACCCTCACCTTTAACGAACACCTCGTTGCCAGCTTCGGAAGAAACCCACTTCACGACATTCTTCTCCGGCAGGACGGCCAGCGTATCCTGCGATTCCAGAACAGGATCCATGAAGACCTGCTCGCCCTCCATTCCACTGACGCGGCGGAAGAAACCGACCATCGCGTCTTGATTGTGCTTCGAATAGCCATGCTGCGTCGGCCCGATGAACAG
>CADCCI010000106.1:0-9133 GCA_902799895.1 uncultured Bacteroidia bacterium
TGGAGACCGTGGGCGACCTGGTCCACCTCTATCCTTTCCGGTACATCGACCGAAGCACCTTCCATCGCATTGCCGACCTTACGCCAGACATGCCGTTCGTCCAGGTTCTCGCCCGGGTGAAATCGACGGAACTCGTGGGCGGAAAACGGCTGAGCGTGCGGGTGGAAGACGCCACCGGAGAGCTGGAGCTGGTCTTTTTCAAAGGCCTGAAGTACATCAAAGCCCGGCTGGAACCCGGCGCGGCCTTTGTCTTTTTCGGCAAGCCGGAAGCCTTCAAGGGACGCATCAACCTGGTGCATCCGGAGATTGACAATCCGCCCGCGGCAGGTGAGCAGCAGCCGGATGGGGAACGCACGGGCGTGCTGACCGGCGTGTATCCCAGTACCGAGAAACTCAAGAACGCGGGCATCACGGGGAAGGTGATGAACAAACTGATGATGGGAGCGCTGAACTTGGCGCTGCCGGAGGTGGAAGAAAGCCTTCCGGACTACATCATCCGGGAAAAAGGGCTGGTCCCTTTGCGCTTTGCCTTGCGCAACATCCATTTCCCCACGGACAAAACGGCCCTGTCCAAGGCGACCTATCGCCTGAAATTCGAAGAACTGTTCTTCCTGCAGCTGTCGCTGCTGAAGCAAAAATATGTCCGCAGCCGCAGTGTGGTGGGGATTCCGATGCCCAAGGTGGGGGATGCCTTCCACGCTTGCTACGATGCCCTTCCGTACGAACTTACCGGGGCGCAGAAGCGCGTAATCCGGGAAATCCGGACAGACCTTATGAGCGGGGCCCAGATGAACCGCCTCCTGCAAGGGGATGTGGGGTCCGGCAAGACCATGGTGGCGGTGCTGACGGCCCTCATTGCCGTGGGAAACGGCTACCAGGCCTGTATTATGGCGCCGACGGAAGTGCTTGCCCGCCAGCATTTTATCAACATTTCAAAATACCTCGCCCCTACGGGTGTGCGGTGCGCCCTGCTTACCGGAAGCAGCAAGACTTCCGAACGCCGGGACATTCATTCCGGCCTGGCGGACGGCAGTATCGGCATCCTGGTGGGAACCCATGCGCTCATTGAAGATACGGTGGTGTTTGCCAACCTGGGCCTGGCCATCATCGACGAGCAGCACCGGTTTGGCGTGGAGCAGCGTTCGAAACTGTGGGCCAAGGCCCGGACCGACGTGCCGCCCCACGTGCTGGTTATGACGGCAACCCCGATTCCGCGTACCCTGGCCATGACCCTGTACGGATACCTGGACGTGTCCGTTATCGATGAGATGCCGCCCGGCCGCAAGCCGGTGCAGACCATGCTTATCGGCGAGAACCGCCGGCAGGCGCTCTGGAAGTTCATGCGGGAGCAAATCGCGGCCGGGCGGCAGGTCTTTGTGGTCTATCCCTTGATCTTTGAAAGCGATAAAGTGGACTACAGCAACCTGGAGAAGGGCTACGAGCAGGTGGTGGCGGCTTTCCCGTTCCCGCCGTACAAGGTGGCCATCGTCCACGGACAGCAGCCCAACGAGGAAAAACTCTTCAATATGAATGCCTTCGTGGGCGGCCGGGCGCATATCCTGGTGTCCACTACCGTTATCGAGGTGGGGGTGGATGTGCCCAACGCCTCGGTTATGGTGATTGAAAGCGCAGAACGGTTCGGCCTCTCCCAACTCCACCAGCTGCGCGGCCGTGTGGGCCGGGGCAGCGAGAAGTCCTATTGTATCCTGGTCAAGGGCCAGAAGGTCTCGCGCGAGTCACAGAAGCGCCTGGACCTGATGGTGGCAACGGAAAATGGCTTCGAACTGGCCGAGGAAGATATGAAGATGCGGGGTCCGGGAGACCTGGAGGGCACTATGCAGTCCGGCCTGCCCATCTCCCTGAACATTGCTTCGCTGGCCAAGGATGGCCCGCTGCTGAGCGATGCCCGCGCCTATGCCACCCATATCCTGGACAAGGACCCGTCCCTGGAATTGCCGGAGAACGCTCCGTTGGTGGCGGAACTGCGGAAAGATAAATATTTCAAGCGCGATTACAGCAAGATTTCCTGACAGGCATCCCGCATGACCAGGCCGCAGAGGGTGAACCCGAAGAGGGCCGTAATGTGGGCCATGGTGCCGTTGGTGACCGCTTTCTGGAACAGTCCCGGGTCTTCTCCTTGCGGTTCGGGCCCCCGGTTGGGCAGGACTTCCTCGTCATAGACACAGAGGAATTTGTGGCTGGGCAGGGTCTTCTCCCGTTTCATTTTCTTACGCAGAAGGAATCCCAGCGGGCATCCGCGCACCTTCCAGAACTCTGCCACCTTAATCTGTACCGGATCGATTTTCAATGCCGCGCCCAGCGAGCAGAAGAATTTGGCCGGGGTGTCGCAGGCGTGCAGGATGAGGCTCCTTTTGTCTTTCAGCGAATCAATGCAGTCCAGGATATAATCGTATTCCTCCAGGTGGAAATCGGCCGCGGTTTCCTCGCTGAAGGTGGCCTGGAGGGCGGTAATATCGGCTTCCGGGTTAATTTCCAGCAGCCGCTCCCGCAGGACTTCCACCTTAACGCGCCCGACCGTCCGAGTGGTGGCCATCAGCTGCCGGTTGATGTTGGTGACGTTCACGAGGTCGGGATCCACCAGGGTCAGGTGACCGATGCCGCCGCGGATGAGTCCTTCGGCGCACCAGCTGCCCACGCCGCCCACGCCGAAGAGAATCACCTTCGTCCGGGCGAGTTTTTCCATCTGCTCGTCACCCACCAGCCGGCGGGTACGGTCGAAAATCTGTCGTTGCATATGATCCATTGCGGGACAAAGGTAAAATATTATTCCCGGATGGTCAAATTCTCGTGAATTCTTTGTATTTTTGGAAAACCAATCCATTCGATATGTCAGTAGCCATTTATACCCTTACTTCGCCCCTTCACGACGAATCGGCCGTGGCGGGTGTTACCCGCGAATTCCTTTCCACGCTGGACTGTACGTATGATTTCTGCGGTCCGGATTATGCCGGATTCGGCTCCTCGCACGACCTTGACCTCATCTACGTGCGCACCGGCGGAACCGAAGGCCTGTTCAAGGAACTGCTTCCGAAACTGGGCGGCGGTCCCTTTTACCTGCTTACGTCCGGGAAAAGCAATTCCCTGGCCGCATCCATGGAAATCCTTTCCTTCCTGCGCCAGCAGGGGCTGAAAGGGGAGATCCTGCATGGCGATGCCGAATATGTCAACGCCCGGATTGCCCTGCTGCACCAGGTGGAGTCCGCCCGCCGCAAGATGCGGGGCACCCGGCTGGGCATCATTGGAAAACCGTCCGACTGGCTCATTTCCAGCGGCTACGATCCTGTGACCGTCCGGCAGAAACTGGGCGTGGAACTGGTCTCCATCATGGAGGAGGTCCTGGAGGCCCTGGAACCCTCCACCCTGGCCGATGCGGCCATCGCCTGTGGCACGCCGGTGTACGAAAGCGGACAGAACGTCCAGGATGCCTTCCCGGGGGCCTGGTCGCTGTACAAGGCGCTGCGGAAGGTAGTGGAACGCTATGAGCTGAAAGGCTTTACCATCCGCTGTTTCGACTTGCTGACGGCGGTAAAGAATACCGGCTGCATCGCGCTCGCCCGGCTGAATGCCGAAGGCTATGTGGCAGGCTGCGAGGGAGACGTGCCGGCCATGTTGAGCATGTACATCGGCCGCTCCCTGCTGGGTGTATCGGGTTTCCAGGCCAATCCTTCCCGGATCGATCCCAAAACCGGCGAAATCCTCTTCGCGCACTGCACCGTTCCGTTCGACATGGTGTCCCGCTATGCCTTCGATACGCATTTCGAATCGGGTATCGGCGTGGGTGTCCGCGGACACGTTCCGGAGGGCCCCGTAACGGTATTCAAGGTCTCCGGGGACCTGTCCCGCCACTTTGCCGCGGAAGGGGAGCTGCTGCGCAACCAGTCCAAGCCGGACCTCTGCCGGACGCAGGTGGTCCTGCAGCTTCCGGAAACGGCCTATTTCCTCACGAATCCTATTGGTAATCATCATATTATCCTGCCCGGCCATTGCCGCTCCCTCCTGGAAGCCCTGGTGGAATAAGGCCTTACCGGGTATTGGCCGTGATAAATACAAACGACTCTTTCTGACGGGAATCCTGGGACCGGATGACCAGGGTGCCCGCCATGGACGCGTCGTATAGCAAAGGCTCGGACGGGCAGCTCTGGTTTCGGGAGAAATAGAAACTGTGCAGCATTCCTTCCAGGTCCTTTCCCTCACAGAAAGTTTCCGGGAAACCCCGGTAGGAGGAAAAGATTTCCCGCCATTCGGGATGGGGGTTGATCCGGGAATACATATACTCGTAGTCTCCGCTGAACTCAATCCGATGGACGGTCCGGCAGGTGGTATTGTCCGGAGAAAAGCCTACGATTTCGAACGAAACGTACACATCTCCCTTTCCCATTTCGGAATAGGAACCGGTAAACAGGAAATAGGGTTTCAATTCTTCCTGCCCCTTTACCGTTTCCCAGTAATACTTCCAGGAAGGGTCTGTATTGCTTACCTGCATCTTTTCGGGCAGGCTGTGCAGTTCTACCGTGCGGTCATATCCTTTGTTGGTGGTGACCCGAATCCGGAGGAAATCCAGGGGTACTTCTTCCTCTTCTTGCGGAGGGTTGTCCTTCGGCTCTTCCACTTCGGGTTTTTCGGGGTCGCTTTCCCGACAGGAAGAGAGGACGAAGCCTCCTGCGAGCATCAGCATAAGCAGAATATTGTATTTCATACGGGATGGTGTTATTGCCCGCAGGGCGGGGTATCGGTAAAGGAAGATTTGTCATACCAGCCCCGGTTGGCCGGATAAATGTCCTGGAAGAAATCAAAGACATAGTAGCCGCGGTTCCCGTTATCGGCATCCTGCATGCCGCCTATGGCATAATGCCAGGATCCGCTATGGGTGGCGGAAGCTTTCAAGATGTCCTTGTATCCGTCTTTCATGCGTTTTTCCTCATCGACGATTACGCTGGGCATCTGGGTATCGTAACAGGCTCTTTTACAGTCGTCTCCGTTGGCACTTGAATGGCTCTGGGGAACCAGGTCCATCTCGTAAACCCCATCGTCTGGAGACCAGGTCACCAGGCCGGGATAAATATAGGTAATATCCATGGTGACCCCTTTTACGGTCATGGTTCCGGCCGGTGTGTTGATCCGGGCAAGGACGGCGGGGTCCAGAGTCATGCAATCTTCCAGCATGTTGTTGAAAGCGGACGGAATCTTGTAATAACCCAAAGGATAGACATAGATGGTACAGGTGTAGCCGGGCCCATAACCACCGGAGTAACTTTGCCAGGTTCCGATCCAGCCGCCAATGACCGTATGGAGGTAAATCTTCATCGTTCCTATCTTGGTCTGGTGGTATTGGTTGCTCCGGAAGTTCTTGACATTGAAAACGATGGCGAATTGGCCAATACCCTTGGACGAGCCTCCTGGGGTGACGCGGACGGTCACCTGGCCGCCGGCGGAGACCTCCCGTTCGATGTTATCGTAATACAGGGGCGTCTCATTGACCATGCCGTCCACGATGCCTTCGTTGGCAAAGCTTACACTGGTGTTCTCTTGTGCAACAGGGGTCTGGACATCATAATTTCCAATCGAGGGACGGCCTCCCGGAAGCAACAGGGTGGAACCGGAACGGGCCCGCCAGGCGATGCTGGCGGTTTGGGTGGCATTCCATCCAATCTCCTCCAGGAGGGACCAGTCTTCAATCAGGATATTGTCGCCCAGATAACCTGAGACGGGGGCATGGATGCCTGTCGTGAGGGAAACGGGCGTGACGTCCGTGCTGAGCGTGGAGACGAGTCGGACGGCATCCGCCATGGGAGAATTGAAGGTTGCGGTGTGGGTGCCCTGGACGAAGTACTGAAGATAAACCTGCCGGCCCGAAAAACCCAACAGCGGCGTGTCGGTATGGGTGCCGGCCTGAGCCGCGATATCGCCCAGAAGGACTGCGTACAGGCTGGGCGCAAAATGGTTTCCGTAGCCCAGCTCGTCTGTCGCCGCAACATCCATCGCGGTTCCTTCTGTGGTCTCATAGTGCGCGGGAAGACTCAAGGCGGTTCCATCCGGAACCAGCCACTGTGTGGCGGAGGCATTCCCTTCAAAGGCGATGATCGGCGCGGCAACCTGCAAGGCGAACGTACCCACTTCCAGGTCTGTTTCTTTGTCATAGACCTTGATGGTTGCCGTACCGGCCTTACGGCTCTTGACTGTACACGAAATGTTTGTGGCAGCGGGAGATGTATCCTCGACGGAAAGCATATCGGCTGTAGATTGATAGGCGATGCGGAAAGTCAGGCCGGTGGTTTCCGCAGGCAGGCGGGAGGCCGTTACCGTCCCTTGCTGGGCGATATACCGCGGGAGCGTGGACAGGTTCAGCAGCAGGGGGGTGTCGTCTCCGACCTGGATGTCGACACGGTCCGTGTGCCGTCCGTCGCCCGATCCGCCGAAGACTGGAAAGACGCTATGGAGCGGAACGCTGTCCGGAATGGGAATCCACAGGTAGGAGGCTGCGATAGAACCGGTGTAGGCATAGGTGGAACAATCGACCAGGGGCAGGTTCTCCAGGTTCTCCGCGGGGAAGAAGACAATGGGATTGTCGGAACAATACCGGCAGATATAGTTGTTTCCTTCCCGGTAGAGATTCTCCGTAATCCATTGGTGCTGTTTGGTTTGGATGACGGAAGATCCCAGGCGGGACAGGTCTCCGTCCTGGCCGTCCGGGAAGGCTTCGTATTCGTGGCCGCAATGGGGGCAGACCAGCGAGGTTCCGTGAAGATGGACCTGGGAGGCATCTGTTTCTCCCGTTGCAGAATAGGCTGCGTAGGTAGAAGCATTCCCGGCATAAAAGCCCCATTTGGACCCCCACATCGGGGATGCAAAATTATTATAAGAAGCCGTGGAACCATAGGTGCATCGCAGGTAGGCGGTAGCGCCGGGACGAACCATCCGGTTGTGCTCCAGGAACTGGAAATGGCGGTTGTCAGTGAGGTCTCCGGTATCCACCTTCCAGTTCCCGGTCAGGCCCAGGCCTTCTTGTGCCAGGGTCAGGGTAACATGATAATCCACATTGCCTTGCACATCGAAGTTGGAGGTGTTGTCTTTCCCCAGGTAAAACCGGTAGGTGGCATCGCCACCCACTCCCGGAAGATAGGCCTCGTCCGCATGAACGATGGCTTCCAGGTAGGTGCAAAGGTCTGATTTTCCTGCTCCGCAGAGAAGGTCGACCTGTCCCGGGGTTTTTTGATAGGGGTCACTGTTTTGGGGAAGCAAGTCTCCCTGCATGTTTTCGGGGATGTACAGGACAATGTCGTCCGGCTGGTCGGAATACAGATAGGATTCTGTCTTTTGGTCCCAGCCGGAAACGCGGATATCACTTGAACTGAGGGCTTTACACGGGTTGGAAAAGGGCCGTAGCACGTAGTTGGAATGGCATACGCGCAGGGAAACCAACTCGTTGAAAGCATAGGGCTGGAGGGATTCGAAGTCGGGCTCAAAACGGAAGGTGATGCGGGCAAACAGACGTCGGACCGGGAGGGTGATGCACCCGTCCGTTACGCCATCTGACGCGTCGGCCGCTTCGGGTCTTAATCCGGTCAGGGAGCCGAACTGCGGAATGCCGCGGGTCCGGTAGACGGAAGCGTCTTCTTCCAGAGTCAGGGCCTTTCCGTTCAGGTCTGCCTCGTCCTGCGGCCAGGTCCAGTTTTCACCCGTTGAGGTAAGGGCGTAGATACTGTATTCCAAGGCCTTGTTCAGCTGGACTTTTTCACCGCTTCCGACGTTGTACGCCGTAAGCAGATGGCCATCCTGGTAAATGGCCAGGCGGGCCTGTGAAAGGATTGTTTCGGCTGAACGGTCGCTCCAGGAGCCGATGAGCCCCTTGCTGTCGGGTTGAGGGGAGGACAAGGAGAGGGTATAGAGGTCCACGTCTTCTTCCGGAGCGGGATCCGTCTCACGTTGGCAGGAGGCCACTCCGCCGAGCAGGAGGACAAGCGCCAAATAATAGGATAAGGTACGCATAATATGGATTGTCAAATGGTTTCACGAAGAGAGGCGTAGCCCCAATTGAGGACATGAAGGGCATAAACCGGGTCTATCCGGGAGGCCGGAATGTCGGGGGAGGAGGAAGCGCTGTTGGTCAGCCGTACCTCATCGATTTTGTACCAGCGTCCCGGAAGGAGAGTGGGCAGGGTAATGGGATACCAGCAGGTCTGCCCGCCAATCTCTACTTCCAGGACCAGCCGGGTGTGCCGGGGCAGCCAGTTCCCTTCCAGGCTCGACCAGGAATGAACTTCTGCCAGTGTGCTCCAGGCATCCTCTACGGTGGAATTGGGATACGTGTACAGGACGAAAGTGTCGTCGATGGCATTGCCTTTCTGCACGGTTTTCAGGGTGGACAGGCGCATGAAAGACGGGGCGGCGGAGGTCATTCCGTACCCGTTGGCCGAGGTAGAGGGCCAGCCGTCTGTCCCCGGCGTATAGCAGGCGGATGGATGATAGTATTTCCGGCAGTACGCGTCCCGGTCCATGTCCCAGCCGTCGGCGAGAAAGTGTGGAAAGAAGCACGCAGAGGCGTTGATGAGTAACAGGCCTTTCAAGGTGAGGCTTCGGTTGTCGTCCCGCAGGGAATGGCGGATATGGCTGATGGAAACTTTTACCAGTCCGCAGCGGACCGGCAGGGAGAGGGCAGTGTCTCCGTTTCCGTTCAGGTCCAGGGTCCCGCAGGACCACATAAGCGGGTATTCCGGGTCTTCTTCCGAACAAGTGGTAAAGACTTCATCCAGAGGTCCTTCCGGTTGCAAAAGCCGCTGATACAGGGCCGCGGTCGGATTGGCAACGGCCAGATAGTAAGCGGGTTGTGCGTTGCCGATGCTCCCGTTCCGGATATCGAGGCAGACCTCATTCCCGTTGGCCATCCCGCTGACCAGGGGTGTACAGGCAGGATCGTGGAAGCCGGCGGGAGGAAGGGTAGAAAAGAGGAGAACGGCCGCGGAGCGGATGGGAAGGGCGTTGCCTCCGGACGGGGCATTCGCCAGTTGGATACGGAGCATTCGGGACGGCTCGTCGATGCAGCTCCATTGCCCGTCGACGCCTGCGTTGCCATCGGTCAGGTGAAGGATGGCGGAAAGGGGAGTCTCTTTGTCCC
>CADCCI010000106.1:9146-10916 GCA_902799895.1 uncultured Bacteroidia bacterium
TTTATGAAAAAAACGTAAATGAAAAATAAACTGGAAAATACCATGCTGCCATCCTTTGCATGCAGCCGGGCGGTAACCTGGACACGCGCTTCGCTTTCTTCAGCCGATGCATCCGGTACGTGGAAATAGACGGCCGGCGTCCTCTCTTTGGATGAAAGGGCATTCTGCAGCGATGTAAACTCTTCTGAGGTAGGACATTGCGGGAAATCTTTGCCGACGGGGGCAAAGGTCCTGGCCCAAATATGGCAGATGCCTTCGGGGCTCATCAGCCGCACATCGCGCAGCTCCACGTTCCATTGTTTCAGGGCCGTTGCATCGATGCGCAGCCCCAGCCGGGTAAACAAGGGCTGCAGGGTGACGGCCGCCAGGGTATCGGTGCGGAAAATGGAGGCCCGGTTGGTCCGGTCCGATACCATAAGCCAGCATCCCTCTTTGTGCAGGCGGGCTCCTTCCAGGGAATCGAGCGGTACTTCGACCTGCATCAGGTCGTCGTATGTGGCTGCCTTTCCCAGCCGTTTTTCTCCGACGTTCCCAATGGCGGCCAGCCGGACCAGCGAACCGGCCGGTATTTCCGGGAAGTGAAAGGTCGATTCGGGATCCACACGATATTGCTGGCCCAGCAGGACCCCGGTGGTGGCATCGAAGGCAAACAGGTTGAGGTCGATGAGTCTTTCACCGTTCCGGGTTTCGATGTGGACGGAAGAGGCCGGAAACTCGGGCTCGTCCCCGTCCCGGGAACAGGCCGCTCCCGGCAGGAGGAGCAGGAAAAGCAAGCGTGAAAGTATTCTATTCATGCAGATCAGATTACAATGTTTCCCAAATTCTCACCGGCATCCCAGGGTTGGATGCCTACCGTAATGTCGGCATGGGCGAAGTCCAGTTTCACCGTGACATCATCCAGATCGGTTGCAAACCAGTTGTATCCCGCCCGGTAGATGAGTTCCCCTAATGGATAGGCGTGAATCAGGCGGCCCCGGGTCCCATCCACATTTTCATCGAAGAGACACAGTTCCAATTTGTTGTCTCCCTGCCGGGGAATCCGGCACACGAAACGGTCGCGGTCGGTCCGGATCAGGGATGCCCGGAAAGGACTGCGTACGGGCGAGAGGTCTTCGGCAGAGAAAGCCGCCCAAGCCCCGGTCAGTTCAAAATCGTATCGCTGGTACGCATCCATTCCGGCCACCACGACCGATAGGGTGCACCATTGCTTGTGCAGGCGAACCGTATCCCGGGCCAGCTCACCGGAGCAGTCCACTATGCGGGCATGCAGATAGAGGCTGTCGGATTGATATCCCTCCGGCAGGACCAGGAGTTTTCCATCCGGCGAGGGTCGAAAGAGGTTCCGGCCTCCGGCAGAGGCCACCAGGGCTTTCCCTTTGGGGACCTTGACACGCATGCCCCGGTTCCGCATCGTTTCTGTCAGGGTGACGGTTTCCAGAACCAGGACATCGGACCGGTGGTCCTGCACATCCATCCACAGCGATTTGTCGTCTTTTTGCCACTGGAGGGGAAGGTCGACAAAGTCGATGGTAAGGTAGCAGGGACAGGGAATCCTGTCTTCCTTAATGGTACAGGCCGTCATCATCAGGAAAATGATTACCGTTCGAATTCTTTTCATGTATCTCATTAATACTTCGTTTATTTGGGCCCCGGTCCGGCGGTCAGGCCGGACCGGAGACTTGCTACGCCTCCAGATTAGGAACGGTTCCGGAGGGGTCATCAGAGAAAGAAACGGGTTGGTTAAATCTCAAGTTGGACAGGATGAAGAAG
>CADCCI010000107.1 GCA_902799895.1 uncultured Bacteroidia bacterium
GCTTCCGCAATTGATAACAAGTATAATCATTTCTGTAACGTTTTTTCGGTATAACATGCAAATATATGAAATATTATCGTTATTTTAGCAGAAAACCAAACTTAAATGGAAGAAGCGAGGTCTTTCGAAGCGATAGCATTCCCTTTTACCGTCGGTCTGGCAGCAGGACTTCTCCTGCCGGAACAACTGTACGCAGTGGGCGGAATCCATCTCCTGGGCGGCCTGGCCTGCCTGGGGGCGGTCTTTATGTCCCTGCTGATGCTCTGGCGGGGCGGCGGGCGGATGGAGATGGCCTTGCTGATGATCTGTACGGGCCTTTGCTGCACGGCTGCGAACCGGCTGGGAGGAAGCGTTTCTCCGCCCGCCGGAGGGCTGGAGGCCCTCAAAGACCTGCTGGCCGGCCTGCCCTTCCCCCATGAACGCACCGCTCCCCTGCTCACCGCCCTGTTCACCGGCGACCGCACCGCCCTGGGACGCGACACCCTCCACATCTTCCGCAGCAGCGGCGCCTCGCACATCCTGGCCCTGAGCGGTTTGCATCTGGGCATCCTCTACCTGGTGATGACGCGGGTGCTGTCCATCCTGGGAAACAGTCCCCTCGCCCGCATCGTGCGCAGCGTGGCGGCCATCGTCCCCGCGGGAGCATTCTGCCTGGCGACCGGCGCCTCCCCTTCCCTGGTCCGCGCCTTCCTGTTCATCCTGCTGGGCGAGGCCTGCAACCTGCTGCACCGGCCCCGGAATGCCTGGCACATCCTGCTGGTTGCCCTCACCCTGCAGGCGGCCATCGACCCTTCCCAGGTAGCCACGATCGGCTTCCAGCTCTCCTACCTGGCCATGACCGGCATCACCCTCATTTACCCGATACTGGAACGATGGTATCCGGCCGACGGCCGTTTCGACCCCATCCGCAAGGTCTGGAAAGGGGCGGCCCTGACCCTCTCCTGCCAACTGACCACCGCACCCCTGGCCTGGTTCACCTTCCATACCTTTCCCCGGCATTTCCTGCTTACCAACCTGCTGGCCATGCCCCTCACCACCCTCCTTATGGTCCTGGGTATCACCACGGTAGCCCTGGGCGCAGCGGGAATCTGCCCGATGCTGCTGATCCGGCTCACGGACCTGGCGGCATCGGCCTTGCTCTTCTGTCTGGAAGTTATTGCAGGAATGTAGAAACGAGGGTGAATCCGGGCGAGGCCCAATCGCGCATCTCCTCCCCGTCGGCAAAGATCAGGTAGCCCTCCAGCGAAGGGTCGGAAAGGATGAATTCACGTGCCCGGTCCAGGCCCACCACCATACAGTAGGTAGCCCACGCGTCGGCCGTCAAGGCATCGGGGGCTACTATGGTGGCACTCAATAAGTTATGCTGTACCGGCCACCCCGTCCGCGGGTCCACCGTATGGGCGAATTTCCGTCCGTCCCGGATATAAAATTTCCGATAATTTCCCGATGTGACGATACCGCAGGGGCTCCCGTCCGACTGCCAGACCGCCGTCACGGCTTTCCCACGCTCCTGGTTGCCGTCTTCCGGCCGGTCCACCCCGATATTCCAGCCTTTCCCGGAGGGGTTCACCCCGTCGCAGAAAATCTCGCCGATATCCACCAGCATGTCCTTCACACCCAGCGAGTAGAGGAAGGCGGCCACCCGGTCGCAACTGTATCCCTGGGCGATGGCGTTGAAATTCCAGCGGCTGCGGTCTTCTTTCAAGACAGCCACCGCTTCGGCCGAAGGCAGCGAATCTGTCTTGAAACCGAAACCCCAGGCGTCGAACAGGGCTCCGGCCGCACAGTCCAACGCCCCGCCGGTATGCTCCCGCAGGCTATCCGCAATTGCGCACATCTGCTTGAACATCAGATTGTTAACCGATGTATCCCCCGCATTGCGGCGGCTTAGGACCGAACCCTTGTTATAGCCGGAAAGCGTGGTGTCGATTCCGATAAGGATGGCATTGATGCTGTCCCGCACCGCCTGGGGGGAAAGACGCACCCCGCGCAGGTTGGCCTTTACCGTCCACGTGCCGCCCTGGGCAAAGCCCTGCAAGGCCACATAGCGGTCTCCTCCGGTGCAGCCGGACACGGCCAGCAACAGCACAAATCCAAAAATTGGGGCGATTCGTTTCATTCGGCAAAGTATTTGCACAAAGTTAACTGTTTTTACATAAAAAATGTGCATATTTGTAGAATGAAACTGACGAGAATACTCTTCCCGGCCCTCTTGGCCGCGGCCTTCCTGGCATCCTGCAGCAAAAGCAGCGACGATGTCACATATAATTACCTGTCGGGTTCCATGCGTTTCGACATGGCTATGTACACGAAGGCAGAAGCCGCCTATCATCTTGTGCCCAGCGGGGTTACCCACCCCGACGGGAAAGACCTGGGTTACTACTGGCGCGTTTCCTGGAAAACGGCAAATGACACCACCAAGAAGGTCGATGTTCCCGGCGACGGTTCCTATGATATGACCGCTCCCGCCAATGTGGGCTGGTATACGGTTAAAGCGGCGGCCTTCGCCCCGGACTATTCCGAATCGTCCTCATCCGCCGAGTTATGTGTCGTGAAGGACGATATAGACAGCACGGTCTCCAATACGGGTATCAAGATTACCGATCCTTTCATGATGGACAACCGTGACGGGAAACGTTACTACGTAACCACCATCGGCGGCAAGACCTGGTCCAAACAGAACAGTGCCTACAGCGCCTGCGGAAAGCCGTATTCGAACAGCGAGGCCATGTCTTACATTTTTGGCCGCTACTATACCTGGGAGGAGGCCAAGACCGCCTGTCCTTCCGGCTGGCATCTTTCCACCGAACAGGATTGGCTGGACCTGGCCATTGCCGTTACCGGAGCCAAGACCCTGGAGAAATACGGCATCTTTCCCAATTTGGCCGGAGCCCTGATGCCGGACGCCAAGTTCCTCTCCGAACGTATGTGGGAATACTTCCCCAAGGTGGTGAAGACCAATTCCACCGGCTTTTCCGCCATCCCTGTGGGTTATGCCATCGAATCAGGCAGCACCCTGTTCTCCGGCAGCACCCTCTATGCCGCATTCTGGACGGCCGATGAAGACAACAACGTCCAGGCCTGGTACCGTCTCATCCGGGACGACAATCCGGATGTCATGGCCGGAACGGCCGACAAGGCCTCTTTCCGTGCCTCTGTACGTTGTGTAGAAGACAAATACTAATATCTTATGAAAAAAGGAATCGTTACCATTGTTGTCCTGGCCGTGATTGCGCTGGGACTGTTCAGCTGGGGAAAGAACGCTTACAACAGCCTCGTCAAGGGTGAGGAAGGCGTAGAAGCAGCGTGGGCCCAGGTAGAGAATGTCTATCAGCGCCGTGCAGACCTGATTCCGAATCTGGTAGCCACCGTCAAGGGGTATGCCGAACACGAAAGCAGCACCCTGCAGGCCGTGATCGAGGCCCGTGCCAAAGCCACCCAGACCAAGATTGATCCCGCCAACCTCAGTGCCGAAGAGATTGCCAAATTCCAGGCAGCCCAGGGCGAACTGAGCCAGGCACTCGGCCGCCTCCTCGTTACCGTTGAGCAATATCCCGACCTGAAAGCCAACCAGAACTTCCTGGAGCTGCAGGCCCAACTGGAGGGCACCGAGAACCGGATTACGGTAGAACGCCAGAAATTCAACGAGACCGCACAGGCCTACAATACCCAGGTCCGTACGTTCCCGCAGAACATCATCGCCAGCCTTTTCGACTTCGAAAAGAAGGGTTATTTCAAGGCTGCCGAAGGTGCCGAAACCGCTCCGAAGGTAGAATTCTAGCATGAGAGCCCGGGATTTCCTAAGCCGGGAGGAAGAGCAGCGGCTGATCGATGCCATCGTCGCAGCCGAGAAGCGGACTTCCGGAGAAATCCGTATCCACATTGAACGGAAATGTCCCGAGGACCCCAAAGAAGGGGCCCTCAAGACCTTCCATAAACTCCAGATGGAGAAAACCGCCCAGCGGAACGCCGTCCTGATTTATGTGGCGTGCGAGTCCCGGCGGTTTGCCGTACTGGGCGATAAAGGCATCGACGCAGTGGTTCCGGCAGGTTTCTGGAAGGATGTCTGCGCCGGCCTGTCCGGCCATTTCTCCCGGGGCACCTATGCCGACGGCCTCGCAGAAGCCATCGGCCGGATCGGAGAGAAACTCAAGACCTTTTTCCCCTATCGTTCCGACGACGTAAATGAGCTTCCGGACGAAATTTCTTTCCACGAGAATGATGGCGAAGATTAGGCACCTCTTCCTCCTGCTGTTTGTGCTGGCAACCGTCCTTCCGACGGCCGCCATTCCGCCCAAACCTTCCCCGCAGCGGCTGGTCAACGACTTTGCCGGCCTGTTTACCGCCGGCCAGGTGGACGAGCTGGAACGGAAACTGGTTGCCTTCGACGACTCCACTTCCAACCAGATTACTGTGGTGACGGTAAACGACCTGGAAGGACGCGCCGCAGCCGAATATGCAGACCGGATCGGCATTGAATGGGGTGTGGGCAGCAAGGCCTATAACAACGGAATCGTGGTCCTCGTCAAACCCAAGACCTCCGATTCGGGCGGACAGGCAACCATCCAGGTGGGCTATGGACTCGAAGGGGCTATCCCCGACATCTACGCGTCCCGGATTATCCGGAACGACATGATTCCGCATTTCCAGGAAAACGATTATTACGGAGGCGTTGTACAGGCCTGTGAAAACCTTATGGCCCTTGCCTCCGGAGAGATTTCCGAACCACGCTCCCGGGACGACGATGACGATCCGTTCGAATCCCTGCTGGCAATGCTGGTCATCCTCTTCCTGATTCTTCTGATTATCAAGATTATCCGTCATTCCGGAGGGAATGGCGGCGGTGGCAGCGGCACCGGCGGACGAGACCGTCATATCTGGGTAGGCCCCATCGGCGGCAGTTCCTGGGGCGGCAGTTCGCGCGGAAGCTCCTGGGGAGGAGGCTTCGGAGGTGGATTCGGAGGCGGATTCGGAGGTTTTGGCGGCGGCTCCTTCGGTGGAGGCGGTGCATCGGGCAGTTGGTAAACTACCGCAAATCCGTTACGACATACGATTTAGGCAGCGCCTGCAGTTCCAGCACGAACGAAGGCGCTGTTTCGTTGATGGCCCAACCGGAAAAAGAAAAATCGGCCAGCGTCCCATCAGGGAGCGTCAGCATAGCGGCGCACGGATAGGTACCCTGGAACTGTAAACGGACGGATGAGTCGTTCCCGCCCTGCTTCAGCCAGGCCACGGGATTGGTAAGCCAATCGGTCGAAGCGGCATCGACAGCTTCAATGACCACCTCACCGGCCGCCCGGTCAACAAGCCAGCGGGTTTGGCCGTCGCACCAGATTTCCATCCCGTTCCCGTTCACATAATAACAATCGCCCTGGAGGATGGCTGTCCCCTCGCCCGAAACGGGAACCGCCGCCCGGGTCCGGAAAGAATAGGAAAGGGAAACGCAATGATCTGCCAGTTTATCCAGAAATGCGCGGGCCCGTTCATCCTGCCCGGCGGCGGAAAAGGCTGCCAGGCAAAGCAGGACGCTCATCGTGAAAATAATCCGTTTCATGCTATTTCCTTTTCTTGCAGAAGCCGTGCCAGACTATTTGACCCGGATGGTATGGCCCACGCGCAAGGTGGATTTGGTCGTAAGCCCATTCCACTCACACAGTTGCTGAACCGTCACCCCATTTCTCCGGGCCAGGACCGTGAGTGAATCCCCCGGACGGAT
>CADCCI010000108.1 GCA_902799895.1 uncultured Bacteroidia bacterium
GGCGGATACGCTGGATGTGCTGTTCTGGAACCTGGAGAATTTTTTTGATTACCGGGATCAGGGAACGAGCGAATCGGATGCGGAGTTCTCAGGAAGGGGACTGCGGCATTGGACAAAAAAGCGCTTTCTGACAAAGTGTAACGCGGTGGCAAAGACCCTGTTGTGGACGGCCGGTCAAACGGGGCGGATGCCCGATGTGCTGGCCGTGGCCGAGGTGGAGAATCGGTTCGTACTGAAGCAGTTGCTGAAGAATACCGCCCTCCGGAAGGAGCCGTGGGGGATTGCCCATTACGATTCGCCCGACCATCGCGGGATCGATGTGGGTCTCCTGTGGCGCACCGACCGATGGGATACCGTCTGTACCCGTGCGTGTCACATTTTCGGGCCGGATGGGGCCGTTCTTCCCACGCGGGACATCCTGCTGGTGCAGCTGCAGCGCCGCGCTGTTCCCGATTCCGCCCCGGCCTCCTTGGCTCCTGGCTCTGCCTCCTCGGCCTCCGGCTCTGCTCCCTCGGCTGGTCCTGCTCCCTCGGCAGACCGGTGGGCCATTCTGGTCAACCACCATCCCTCGAAGTACGGCGGAGCCTCGTCGGCGTGGCGGCGCGAGGCGGCGGTGGACCGGCTCCGGCAATTGTGCGACTCGCTGGCCGCCGCCGGTTGGGACCGAATCATCGCCACAGGCGATTTCAACGACACGGCCGATGCCCCGCTGTTCCACCGCCTGGATGGCCTGCAGAACCTGGCCCTCCCGCTGGCCGCGCGCGGCGAAGGCACCATCCGCTTCAACGGACGCTGGGAACTGATCGACCTCTTCTTCCTCTCCGTCACCGCTCCCTCCGCCGCTCCCGTCACTACCCCCGTCACCGCCCCCTCCGCGCGGATGACCATCCTGCACCCGCCCTTCCTCACGGAGCGCGACAACACCCACAGCGGCGAAAAACCCCGCCGAACCTACATCGGCCCCCGCTACAACGGCGGCGTCTCCGACCACCGCCCCATACTCCTCCGCCTCTGCTATCCCTCTACCGCCCTGGCCCGCGCCAAGTAAGGCCGGGGCAATGCCGCCCTGTCACGCATCCCGATCAGGAGTTAATTCCGGCAGGTGCGGAATGGCGCCATCCGGCTTCATCCCGTACCCAAAATGAAGATACGGGCTAGGAGGGGAGAGGGGGTTGAGCGTTTCTTTTTGTTTAAAGGTGTAAAAAACGCTTTAAATGATTATATTTGTAAATTGTTCATAAAAGATAACCATAAAACGAGTTTCGATATGGAAATGAAAGAAAAAATCCAGGAAAAATTCCGGACCTTGTTCGGACAGGACGGTGCCATCTTTGCATCGGCCGGACGCGTGAATCTGATTGGTGAGCATACTGACTACAATGGCGGATATGTGTTCCCCGGCGCCATTGACAAAGGCATCATGGCCGAGGTGATGGTGAACGGAACGGAGAAGGTCCAGGCATATTCGATGCATCATGACGAGTATTGCGAATTTGGCCTGAACGAGGAAGACAAACCCAGCCAGAATTGGGCCCGCTATCTGTTCGGAGTTTGCCGGGAGATGATCAAGCGCGGAGGCAAGGTGCATGGTTTCAGCACGGTTTTCGCGGGTGACGTCCCGCTGGGCGCCGGCCTCTCCTCTTCTGCAGCCCTGGAAAGCACTTTCGCTTTTGCCTTGAACAACCTGTTCAACAACGGTATCGACAAGTTCGAGCTGGCCAAGATCGGCCAGGCCACGGAACACAACTACTGCGGGGTCAAGTGTGGCATCATGGACCAGTTCGCATCCCTGTTCGGCAAGGCCGGCAGCCTGATTCGCCTCAACTGCAAGACGCTGGAGTACAAATACTTTCCCTTCAATCCGCAGGGGTACAAGCTGGTCCTGATTGATTCTTGCGTGAAGCACGAACTGGCATCGAGCGCCTACAACAAGCGCCGCGCCTCCTGCGAAAATGCCGCCGCCGCCATCCGCAAATATCATCCCGATGTGGAATTCCTGAGCGATGCCAAGCGCCAGTGGCTGGACGAGGTCCGCGACGAGATTCCCGAGGAAGACTTCCTGCGGGCGGAGTATGTCATCGGCGAGGTCCAGCGCGTGCTGGATGTCTGCGACGCTCTTGAGCGGGGCGATTATGAGACCGTGGGCGAGATGATGTATCAGACCCATTTCGGTATGAGCAAACTCTACGAGGTGAGCTGCGAGGAACTGGATTTCTTGAACAAGCTGGCCCGCAAGATGGATGTGACGGGATCGCGCGTGATGGGCGGCGGCTTCGGCGGCTGCACCATCAACCTGGTGAAGGACGAACTGTACGAACCCTTCATCGCTGCGGCAAAGGAGCAGTTCGCTGCGCGTTTCGGTCACGAACCCAAGGTTTATGATGTGGTCATCAGCGATGGTGCCCGCAAAATTCAGTAAACCCGCAAAATCCAGTAAACCCGTTAATTCCAGTAAATAAAATGAGTAAGTCCAATCTTTCAGACCTGTGGAAAAAAGAGGACTGGCTGGCCGTTTGGATCGGCTTCATCGTCATTGCCCTCGGTTGTGTGGCAGTCCTGACGGGTGCGTTCGATTTCGCTGCCGCCAAGTTCTCTACCTGGCATCTTTGGGAGAATGTAGCGGAGAAAAAGGCGCTCCTTTCGCAGCTGAACGGTGCTTTTTGGATTAAGTTGCTGCGCACCTTCCTGGTGCTGGGCATCCTGTTTACCGCCGGCGTGAAACTGCAGGGCGGCAAGGTGAAGGAATACCTGCCCGCCTTTGTCGTACTCTTCGTGCTGGCCATCGTGGTACGTCTGATCAGTGCCGAATTCACCCTGAACCGCTATCTGGAGTGGGCTTTCTGGGCCTTGATCGTGGGCCTGCTCATCTCCAACACGGTAGGGGTTCCCGCCTGGCTGAAGCCGGCCATCCGGACCGAATTCTATATCAAGACCGGTCTGGTCATCATGGGTTTCTCGGTGCTGTTCTCGAACATTGCCAAATTCGGCCTCTATGGCCTGGGCATCGCCTGGGTCGTGACGCCCATCGTCATCCTCTTCATGTGGTGGCTGGGTACGAAGGTGTTCAAGATCGATAATAAACCCCTGGTCATCACTCTGTCTGCCGCCACGAGCGTTTGCGGTACTTCCGCCGCCATCGCCACGGGTGCCGCCTCCGGTGCCAAGAAGAACGACCTTTCCATCGCCATCTCCATTTCCATCATCTTTACCATTTTGATGATGGTATTCGAGCCGATGATCATCCGCTGGGCGGGTATGTCCCAGCTGATGGGTGGCGCGCTGATAGGCGGTACGGTAGATTCCACGGGTGCCGTGGTGCTGGCCGGTAACGCGCTGGGTCCCGAGGCCGAGCAGGCCGCCGTTCTGGTGAAGTCTATCCAGAATATCCTGATTGGTTTCATCGCTTTCTTCGTGGCGGTATTCTTTGCCACGAGGGTAGAGAACAGCGGCGCCAGCAAGGTGGGCGCCTCGGAAATCTGGCATCGCTTCCCGAAGTTCATCATTGGCTTCTTTGTGGCCTCGCTGGTGGCATCCTTCATTGTCCTGCCCAACACGGACGGAGCAACGGTGAAAGCCATCAACGGAGTACTGGACCAGTATAAGAACTGGGCTTTCGTGCTGGCCTTTACCAGCATCGGCCTGGATACCAATTTCAAGGAGCTGGGCGCTGCGCTCAAGGGCGGTAAGGTCCTGTGGCTGTACATCATCGGCCAGGTATTCAACATTGCCCTGACCCTCTTTGCGGTGTGGTTCCTGCTGAGCGGCGTGGTCTTTGACATCCCGTCATTGGATCTCTTCAAGTAGAATGAACGCCGGACGCATATACAAGACAGTGACCATCGCGACGGTGGTCATTGTCTTATTGTGCGCCCTTTATATCATGGCGGCCCGCCTGGGTCTGGCTGACGGGCTGGACTTCGGGGCGGGAGCCTATTATTATACCGATATCCCGGACTACGAAAAAGTGATCCGGGACGATACGTATCAGACCTCGGTGCCCTATTGGGTGCACGTGGTGCTTTTCCTCTCCTGGGGCTGGCTCATGTACCGGCTGTGGGTTTGGATCGATAGCCGCGACACCCGCAAAAACGGAGAAAAGCATGACCGGTAAAGCCCAGATGCGCTGCTCCCGTTGCGGGCAGTTGCACGAAATCACTCTCCATTCCAGCATCAATGCGATGCAGGAACCCGCTCTGAAGGCCTCCGTAAAGGACGGTTCCCTCTTCGTGTGGGAATGCCCGCATTGCGGAACGG
Organism: uncultured Bacteroidia bacterium; assembly: GCA_902799895.1. GTDB lineage: Bacteria > Bacteroidota > Bacteroidia > Bacteroidales > UBA932 > Cryptobacteroides. The sequence continues at coordinate 4,255 of CADCCI010000108.1, forward strand.
CCAACCTGGCCAAGTATTCCTGCCTGTATCACGATCCGCAGGAAAGGCTGATGATCTGGCTCCTCCCGGATGGACCCGTTCCCGAGACGGCCTCCGTGGCCGCCACGCTGGACAGCCTGGACGGCTATACCCTGCGGAGGGTGAAGGATGTGGGCTCGCTGATTGAAAAAGTGAACCTGTTCGATGCCGGGTTGGAGGATACCGTGATGGAGATGTGCAAATACGTCACGCGCATGGAACTGGCCGAGAAGGACCGTTCCCTGGCCGACATTCCCTTGAAGTTCCTCCGTCTGGACGGGGCCGACAACGAACTCCTCTTTTCTTATCCCCTGGACGGTCAGATGCACGGCGCCCGCACGGGCTTCCACGTCTATGAAGACTGCCGGGGCATCCTGCAGCGCAACCCCGCCGTGCAGCCCGACAAAGGTTTTGCCCAGATCGACCAGGATTGGATTGCCCGTTTTTTCCGATAAAGACCCATGCGTAGCTTCCTTGAACTCCTTTTGGCGATGGCCGTCGGGCACGCCTTTACCGGGAACCCCTTCTTCGGAGCTGCCGTTTTCCTGTTTGCCAATATTGTCAAGACCTATCTGTTCTGCAATATTTCCAAGCTGCGCCACGCCAACGGAGCCAGTTATACATCGGTCCTGCTGCTGATGCTGGTGGCGGCGGCCGGTCTGTCCCTGGCCTTCCTGTATCCCTATGTGGCCGATGCCCCGGCGGCCGGCCTGGCATCCTTGGCTGTGATGCTGATCATCATGCGGGACGCCCTGTGTTCCATGGCCCTCTATGATAAGACCGTAGGGAAGGTGCGCCAGTGGACGTTCCTGATCCTGGTGCAGGTCTTGTTCAATACCCTTTGCATCATCCTGTATCTGCGGGTGGCATCGCAGGAAGAAATCTATCTGCTGGCCGGCCTGACGGTGCTCACGGGTATTATCCGCCTTGTTTTCCCCGATCGCATCCTACGGGGACCGCTGGAAAACCGCTTCGAACAGGTGACCTCGTACAAAATCTTCACCAATATGAACCTCTACGCCACCATCGCCATGGATTTGGGCGTGATGATGTGTTTCCTGTTGGGAGTGCTGATTTTCGGGCCGGAGTTTTCGTATCGGATCTATCTATATATGGTGGTGTGGCTGGGATTTGTGAACGTTATCCTGGAAATGGGAACCTATCTGATTCGCCGCCAGCGCTGGACCACCGGCCTTTCCGGTTTTATCCTGGGGGCCGTTTTCTGGGTGGTCGGCTTCCTGTTCGTGTCCCGGACGCGGACGCAGCAGGGCGTTTTCCTGTGGGCGACGGTCTGGGGGAGCGGCGTGGCCATCCTGACGGCCTCGGTGCGGCGTTTCCAGCTGGACTTTGCCGCCATCGGGAAGGTGACCGACGACCTGGGCGTGAAAGAACTGAAGGTGAGCAACATCATTTCCTCCCAGATTTCTGGCGATTGTGGCGCTGGGGGCCTTCTTGCCGCCGGATATCGAACCGGGCGGACACCTGGGATGGCCGGAAAACGCCCTCCTGTTATTACCGGTGGGCTTTATGCTGGTGGCCTTGGTCTTCGCCCTGGTGCATCCGCTGGATAAACGTAACCGCGAAAAACTGATGCTGTTTATCGATAGCCGAACCCGCAAGGAGCGTGTCCGTGAGAGTCTGCAGAACATGTTGGTCCGGAAATACCGCATCCGTGCATCGGCTCGCCTGGTGTGCTTCTTCCTGCGCCCCTTCCTCCGGCTTCGGGTGTCCGGACTGGAGAAACTCCGCAAGGACGAATATCCTTCGGTCTTCGTGTGCAATCACGGCTTTATGTACGGGCCGGTGGCGGCGACCATCTACCTGCCCACCTATTTCCGGCCTTGGATTCACGATGTCATGCTGTCCCGCAAATCGGCCACGGAAGAAATTGCCTGGTCGTTCCCGGGCTTCCTGAAAGTTACGGGCAAGCGCCTGGGTATGTGGATTATCAGCCAGGCGGCGGCCATTGTGAGCACCCTGATGAGCGCCTTCTATCCCATTCCGGTGGTGCGGGGAAATTCGCGCGACCTGTTGAAGA
>CADCCI010000109.1 GCA_902799895.1 uncultured Bacteroidia bacterium
TTCCGATTTCGATTCTGCTGGTCATTGCCATCCTCTTCACCAAGGTTGGCACGCGGTTTGGCGTACCCGTCATGCTCATCTTCCTCTTGCTGGGTATGATGGCGGGACCCGATGGCATTGGATTATCTGTCAAAAACCTGCATCTGGCCGAATTCCTCGGGCATTTGGCCATGACCATCATCCTGCTTACCGGCGGTCTGGAGACTTCCATTGAAGAGACCCGGCCAGTGCAGCGGCCCGCTTTCGTCCTTTCCACCCTGGGCGTCTTCATTACCATCGTGGCAACGGGCCTGTTCTCCTATTTCGTCCTGGGGCCCAAGATCGGCGGCATCGGAGCCACCTTGATCGGGTGCATCCTGCTGGGCGCCGTTCTCTGCTCTACCGACTCGGCCTCCATCTTCTCCATCCTGCGGGGTAAGCGGCTGATTCTCCGGGAGAACCTGGGTCCGGTGCTGGAGTTCGAATCCGGAAACAACGACCCCATGGCCTACGTGGTGACCATCATGCTGGTGAAAACCATTGTGGACAGTGCGTCCATCGGAGCCGGCATTTTGTTCTTGATTCTTCAGGTTGTCCTGGCCGTCTTCATCGGCTATGGCGTTGGCAAACTCAGCGTCATGCTGCTGGAGAGGGTAAAACTTACGAACAGTTCCCTCTATGCCATCTTGATCCTGAGCCTGGCCTTCCTGGCAGACGGCCTGGCCTCGGCGTTCAATGGCAACGGCCTCCTGGCCCTGTATATTGCCGCTATCATCATTGGCAACTCCCCTTCCATGCCGGCCAAACGCGATGTGCTGAAGTTCTTCGACAGCATCACCTGGCTGAGCCAGTTGCTTATGTTCTTGATGCTGGGTCTGCTGGCACGGCCCTCTGAGATGGGCACGGTCTTCCTTCCCGCCCTGATGGTGGGCCTGTTCCTGATGTTCATCGCCCGTCCGCTGGGCGTCTTTATGAGCCTTCTCCCCTTCCGCGGATTGTCGGTCCGGGCCAAACTGTTCACCTCGTGGGTGGGCCTGAAAGGAGCCGGTCCCATCCTCTTCGCCCTGGCCCCCGTGCTGGCCGGTCTGGAAGGATCCAACACGATTTTCAACATCGTGTTCATGGTAACGATCCTTTCTCTTGTCATTCAGGGAAATTCCCTTTCCTGGGTTGCCAGGAAGCTGGATCTCTGCATCGATGAAGATCCCGAAGTGGAGACCTTCGGCATGGAGGTTCCGGAAGAGATGGGCATGCTGCGGGACCACATCGTCACGGAAGACGACCTGGTTATGGGAAGGACCCTCCGCGACCTGCACCTCCCCCACGGCATCCGGGTTATTATGGTCCGGCGCGCCGAGAAATATATCGTCCCCCACGGCAGCCTGGAACTTAAACCGGGCGACCGGCTGGTCATTATCATGGGAGACACCGAAGAAGATTAACGCTTTATTTTACAGCGATATGACAGAACGACATTTATTACTTCAGAACGACATCCGACAAATTCCGCAATTGGCCGACTTTGTCGAAACCATCGCACAGGAGAGCAACCTGGACCAGTCAATGGCCATGACGCTGAACCTGGCACTGGAAGAAGCCGTCACCAACGTAATTATGTACGCCTATCCGAAAGGATCGCAAGGGCTGGTAGACCTGGAAGCCATCGTGCGGAAAGACAGCCTGGTGTTCATCCTTTCCGATAGCGGCAAACCCTTTGACCCCACCTCGGCACCCGAAGCGGATATCTCGCTGGACGTCGAAGACCGCCCTATCGGCGGACTCGGTATCTACATGGTCATGAATATCATGGACAAGGTAGAATACCGTCGGGAAAATGACAGAAACATTCTCACTATGACAAAAAAAATCTAAAGATATGGAAATCAAACTCACCCAACAAGAAAACATCACGACGGCCCACCTCATTGGCCGTCTGGACACGCCTGCTTCCCAGGAAATCAGCCAGAACATGGATGAATTACAGGCCGCTGCAGCCAAGACGCTCATTCTTGACTGTTCTGAATTGGAGTATATCTCCAGCTCGGGTCTGCGTATCTTCCTTACCCTCCGCAAGACCGCCGCTTCGAAAGGCGGGAAGATCATCATCAAGAGCATCTCACCGGTTATCCGGCAAGTGTTCATGATGACGGGATTCTTGAATTTGTTTGAGATCCAGGGTTAACCCAGCAATTTACGCTCCGCTTCTTCAACGCGGGCGAAGGTAAATCCGTCGACAATCGCTTTCATCCTGGAGGCGATTTCGACGTTACAGAGGTTCCCTAATGAGCCTTCGTGCGTGTGGTGAAGGGTTCCGTGGTACGTGAAGGTCCCGTCCTGGACCGCTGCACCCACCTTCCGGTAGGCATCCCGGAAGGGCACGCCCTGGGAGACCAGGTGGTTCACTTCCTCCACGGTAAAGGCCAGTTTGTACTTGGGATCCTCCATCAGGCCTTCCGTAACCTTCATGTTCTCAATGGCATAGGCCGTGATATCCAGCACCTCGTCCATCTCGTCGAACAGCGGCAGGAAGACCTCCTTGATGAGCTGCATGTCGCGGAAATAGCCCGACGGCAGGTTGCCTGTAATGAGCCGGATGCTGTTCGGCACGCCCTGCATCTTGTTGCAGTGGGCGCGGATAAGTTCGAACACGTCCGGATTCTTCTTATGCGGCATGATGCTGGACCCTGTGGTCAGGGAATCCGGCAGCTTGATGAAACCGAAATTCTGGCTATTGTACAGGCAGGCATCCATGGCCAGGCGGCCGATGGTCTCGGCCAGGGAAGCATAGGCGAAGGAAATGGCCCGTTCCGTCTTGCCGCGGCCCATCTGGGCATAGACACTGTTGTAATTGAGTCCGTCAAACCCCAGCAGGCGCGTGGTCAGCGAACGGTCCAGCGGTGCGGAAGAGCCATAGCCTGCAGCGGCGCCCAGCGGATTGCGGTTGGCCACTTTCCAGGCCGCCTGCATCAGCTCCATATCGTCGGTCAGGCTTTCGGCATAGGCGCCCATCCACAGGCCAAAAGAAGAAGGCATGGCAACCTGCAGGTGGGTGTAGCCCGGCATCAGGACATCCTTATAGCGCTCGCTCCCCTGCTGCAGGACAGCAAAGAGGTGCTGCATCTTTTCCACCGTCCGGCGGATCCGTGCGCGGGAAAAAAGTTTTACATCCACCATCACCTGGTCGTTGCGCGAACGGCCCGTATGCACCTTTTTCCCCAAATCGCCTAAGGCGCGGGTAAGCAGGAACTCCACCTGCGAATGCACGTCCTCCACATCCGGATCAATGGTAAAGCGGCCCTCGGCCGCCTCGCGGTAAATCTTCCGCAATTCAGCCAGCAGCACCGGAAGCTCGTCCGAGCCCAGCAAGCCCACCTTTTCCAGCATGGTGATGTGCGCCATCGTTCCCAACACATCGAAAGGAGCGAGGTACAGGTCCATTTCACGGTCGTTCCCTACCGTGAACCGTTCGATTTTCGCATCGATGGAAAATCCTTTGTCCCAAAGTTTATTTGCCATAATATCCAATCAGTTTCACCGGACCCAGCAGACCGGAAGGAAGGAGTTTGTCGCCGGCATTGTAGAAACGCCGCACACGCGTTACCGGCGCCTCGCCGGGCTGCCTGTCCCCTATCATCCGGTTTACCCAGAGGTTGGTTACATTTATTTCTATTGTATTTTCGCCTTCTTTCAGCCAGGGCAGCAGGTCCGGGCTCTCGAAGGGGGCGCGCCACAGCACGCCGGCATTGTGTCCATTCACAATCAATTCCGCCATCACATGCACCGTTCCCAGGTGGATCCGGGCCTCTTTCAACGCGTCCAGGGCCCCTGCCGGCACCGTAAAGGCCGAGCGATAATGCGCGGTACCCGAGAAATAGCGAACCACCGGATCGCTGTTGGTGGTCCAGTCGTTCAACTGCGAGAAGGTCTCCAGGGCCTTTTCGCCGCCTTTCTGGTCGAAGGCCACATCCCACCAGCGGTCCAGCGTCAGCACCTCTGTCGCAGCATATTCGGGTTTGGCCTTCGGAAGGGGAAGCGGTTCACGGGTTAGCACGACAAAAAGGGCATCTCCCTCTTTCATAGCCAGTTCCACGGCCTTTCCATCGCCCGGAAGACGGCACATCCCGCCGTTTTCCGCATTGAACAGGGCGGCATGGGATTCTCCCTCGCGGAAGCTTACCGTGCCCTTCCAGGGTTTGCCGGTAAAGTTAACCAGCCAATAGACCTGGCCTTCGGGAAGGGTTCGGTGGACAAACTGTACGCCCGTCAGGCTGGCATCGTGACCGCGGAAATTCCGCTGCACCTGGCCGCCGTACAGGAAGCCATCGTCCCCTGTAGAGGGGCCCGAGAGGACCACATCCGGCAGGATTCCCCGTTCTTTCAGCAGGGCCGGAAGTTCTTCCTCCCTGCAAACCGGGATGCCCTGGGCCTTCAGCGCATCGATCCGTTCCCGCACCTGCGGGGATAGATAGACCGGGCAGTTGCCTCCCAGGACCAGCACCCGGTAGCGTTGGCCGCCGGAGGTGATCAGGGTGCCATTTTCCGCACGGACCTGGTTCAGCAGCACATCCGGGTTGGCATAATCGAAATTGTATCCGGCGGGAATCCGGGGCAGGTATTTCAGGAATTCGCCTCCGTACTGCGACGTGGCGTTGGTATCCTCGCCATAAAACAGCAGGATGTCGGCCACATTGCGGCCCGCCTGCAGCATCTGGCAGCTGCGGGAAAGATAATCCGTCCATACGCGGGCATACGATGCCCAGGTTTCGTTCCGATGGAACCACTGCCCGTAGCGGAAAAGACCCAGCCCGGGAAGGTAATCGTCCGAAGGCTGCGAGGCGCTGTCGTGGATGATAAAGCGGTTCAGGCCGCTGGCCAGCGCAATGTCCGCCACCATTTTAATATTGCCGGGATAGTAGGTGTAAGCCTTCTTCCGGTCGCCGTTCACCGTAAAAGACTCGGCGGCGCACAGGTTCTGCCCGTAGATATGGGCCACGGACGCACTTTCCCGAATGTCGGAGATAGCCGAAGGGAGCATGGATCCGGTGGGCGAATCCGTCATCCAGATGGCCGACATGGGCACGGAGGCGTTCTTCTTCACCTGCATCCCGTCGCCCACGAAGGCGCGGCCGCTCTCGTGCGATTCGATATAGGTTCCCTGCATGCCATAGGCGGCAATGAGTTCGTTGATGCGGTTGTAATTCTCTTCAAACAGCTCGGCCAGGGTCTTCCGCCAGTCCCGCAGGAAACGTTCACTGGCGATGGGATCGTCCAGGATCTCACCCGCCAGCACCGGCATCCACGGAAGCAGGTCATAGCCCCGCCGCGCCTTGAATTCGCGCGCCAGGCCGGGCGTCCAGTTCTCTCCGCCCGCCTCGAAACTATCCACCAGGATCCGGCTGATGCCGCGGCTGCCCAACAGGCCGCCGGCCGCCTCTTTGTACAGGTCCAGGTAGCTGTGGAAATAACGCTCCCAGGCTTCTTTGCTGAGTTTATCCACCTCCAGGCCGGTCGCATTGGGCGACGCGGGATGGTTCATCTTTCCGGTCAGGGAGGCGCCGAACCGCCAGATGCGCCATCTGCCTTCAGGCAGGATGCAGGAAAGCGTTCCGTCGGGAGCCATCTTGCCGGTCAGGTCTATTACCTCACCGGAGCGGGCAGGCTTCCCGGCTACCTCCGAAGG
>CADCCI010000110.1 GCA_902799895.1 uncultured Bacteroidia bacterium
CCAAGAGGGAAGGGATCTCCATTCATGGATAATCGCGAGGCGGCGGACTTGGTGGGTGATCATACCCTAAGTTTTTTTGCCAAGTGTATGATCATTTTGGGCCGTTTTTGATCATACCCTCCTTTGTTTTTTCAAGGGTATGATCAGTGGGCCCAGTCTGGCAGAGCCAGTGGGGCCACAGTCTGGCAGTGCCAGTTGCCCCTTGAGGATACCCGCTCCCCAAGTGGGCAGGTCCAACTACTCCATCTCCGGGCCGGGTCCAATAGGATAAAAAAAGTTGGTCCGTGTGAGGACCAACTTTTTCATTGAGGAACTGAATGGTTCGGCTTATTTACCGGCCAGACGCTTATAGGTCTCCAAGCGGATCTTGGCGAACTCTTCCGTACGCTCCAGCAGTTCCTGTGCCCGGTCAGGGAACAGTTTGTACAGGGAAGCGAAGCGGACCTCACCCTTCAGGAAGTCCTGGAACTTGGTCCAATCCGGCTCCTTGCTGTCCAGCGTGAACGGATTCTTGCCTTCAGCCTCGAGCATCGGGTTGTAGCGATAGAGATGCCAGTAACCGCAATCAACGGCGAGCTTCTCTTCTTTCTGGCTCAGACCCATGCCGGCCTTCAGACCGTGGTTGATACAAGGTGCGTATGCAATGATCAGGGACGGTCCATCGTATGCTTCGGCCTCCTTGATCGCATTCATATACTGTACCGGGCTCGAACCCATGGCCACCTGGGCAACATAGACATAGCCATAGCTCATGGCCATCATGCCGAGGTCTTTCTTGCGAATCTTCTTACCGGAAGCGGCAAACTTGGCAATGGCACCAGCCGGCGTAGCCTTGGAGCTCTGTCCACCGGTGTTGGAGTAAACCTCCGTATCCAGAACGAGGATGTTCACATTCTCGCCGCTGGCCAGGACGTGGTCCAGACCACCGTAACCGATATCGTAGGAAGCACCGTCACCACCGAAGATCCACTGGCTGCGGGAAGGAATGAAGTGCTTGTACTCCAGGAGGTTCTTGCAAACGGCACCCTTGCACTTGGCAAGCATCGGAACCAGGGTGTCGGCTACTTCGCGGGTAATGGCCGCATCGTTCCGGTTCTCCAGCCAGCGGTTGAAGAGAGCCTTCATTTCGTCGGAAACTTTCTCGTCCTGCAGACCTTCTTCCATGAAGCGGGCCACCGTTTCACGGGCGCGGTCGGAACCGAGTTTCATACCCAGACCAAACTCGCAGAAGTCCTCGAACAGGGAGTTGGCCCATGCCGGACCGTGGCCCTGGGCGTTGGTGCAGTATGGAGAAGCCGGGAAGGAAGCACCGTAGATGGAGGAGCAACCCGTTGCATTGGCAATCATCATGTGGTCGCCGAAGAGCTGGGTGATGTTCTTGATATACGGGGTCTCACCGCAACCGGCGCAGGCACCCGAGAACTCGAACAGCGGCTGGGCGAACTGGGCGTTCTTCATGTTGGCGGCCTTGTTCACCACATTCTCCTTATATCCGACCTTGGCATTCAAATAGTTGAAGTTCTCCTGCTCGGCCTGCTCCTGCTCGGCGGAAACCATCGTAATGGCTTTCTCCTTGGCAAGACAGACATCCACGCAGTTGCCGCAGCCCGTACAGTCATCGACCGAAATGGACAGGGCATACTTGTAATCCTTCAGGTTGGCTTTACCATCGGCGAGCTTCAGACCGGCCGGTGCGGCGGCTGCCTCGTCGGCGGTCAGCAGGAACGGACGGATGGCGGCGTGCGGGCACACGAAGGCGCAGGTGTTGCACTGGATACATTTTTCAGCATCCCAGGTAGGCACGGTCACGGCCACGCCACGTTTTTCGAAGGCGGTGGTGCCGGCCGGCATGGTACCGTCGGCGTAGGGGAGGAAGGCGCTTACCGGCAGGGAATCACCGTTCTGGGCGTTCACAACGTCGGCCACCTTCTTGACGAATTCGGGAGCGAAGCGACCCTTGTTCGGGGTCTCGAACTTGGCGGTAATCTGGGCCCAGGCGGCAGGAACCTCCACGCGGGTGTATTCGCCGCCGCGGTCAACGGCCGCATAGTTCATGTTCACCACGTTCTCACCCTTCTTGCCATAGCTCTTCACAATGGCGTCCTTCATATATTTAACGGCATCCTCGTAAGGGATGATGCCCGTGATCTTAAAGAAAGCGCTCTGGAGGATGGTGTTGGTACGTCCGCCCAGACCGATTTCCGCAGCAATCTTGGTCGCGTTGATGATATAGAAGTTCAGATGCTTCCGGCCGATAACGGCTTTCACATAGTCCGGAATCCGCTGGATGGTCTCCTCCTCGTCCCAGAGGCTGTTCAGCAGCAGGGTGCCGCCGTCCTTGATACCCTTCAGGATATCATACTTCTGCAGGTAGGAAGGAACGTGGCAGGCCACGAAGTCAGGAGTGGATACCAGGTAAGGAGCCTTGATGGGCAGGTCACCGAAACGCAGGTGCGAGCAGGTGTAACCGCCGGACTTCTTGGAGTCGTAGTCGAAATACGCCTGGCAGTACTTGGGCGTGTGGCTACCGATAATCTTGATGGTGTTCTTGTTGGCACCCACGGTACCGTCGGAACCCAGGCCATAGAACTTGCACTCGGTGGTGCCTTCCTTCACGATGGAAATCTCGCTCTTGATGGGGAGGGACTTGAACGTAACGTCGTCCACGATACCAATGGTGAAGTCCTTCTTGGGCTCTTTCATCTCCAGGTTGTCGAACACGGCGATGATCTGGGCCGGCGTGGTGTCCTTGGAAGACAGACCATAGCGTCCACCGATGACCAGCGGGCTGTTCTCCTTGTCCTGGAAGAGGGCTTTGATATCCAGATAGAGCGGTTCGCCAAGCGATCCGGGCTCTTTCGTACGATCCAGCACAGCAATGCGTTTGACGCTCTTCGGCAGCACTTTCAGGAAGTACTTCTCGGAGAACGGACGATACAGGTGTACCGAAATGACGCCATATTTGCGGCCGCGGCTGGCCAGGTAATCGATGGTCTCCTTGATGGTCTCGGTAACGGAACCCATGGCCACGATGATGTTCTCGGCCTTCTTGTCACCGTAGTAGGTGAACGGACGATATTCGCGGCCGGTGAGCTCGCTGATTTCGCCCATATAGCGGGCCACGATATCCGGAACGGTCTCATAGAACTGGTTGCGCGACTCTACACCCTGGAAATAAACATCGCCGTTCTGGGCGGTACCACGGGTGACGGGAGCGTCCGGATTCAGGGCGCGGGCGCGGAAGTTCTCCAGCGACTTGGTGCTGACCATTCCCTTGAGGGCTTCCTCGTCCAGGGCCTCGATCTTCTGGATTTCGTGCGAGGTGCGGAAACCGTCGAAGAAATGCAGGAACGGAATCGAGGACTTGATAGCGGCCAGGTGTGCGACGGCAGCCATGTCCTGGGCCTCCTGGACGGAGCCGGAAGCCAGCAGGGCGAAGCCGGTCTGGCGGCAGGCCATCACATCCTGGTGGTCACCAAAGATGGACAGGGCGTGCGATGCCAGGGCACGGGCCGATACATGGAAAACGGCCGGGAGCATTTCACCGGCAATCTTATACATGTTCGGAATCATCAGCAAGAGACCCTGCGATGCGGTATAAGTAGTGGTGAGCACGCCGGCCTGGAGCGATCCGTGGACCGTTCCCGAGGCACCGGCCTCGCTTTGCATCTCTGTCACTTTGACGAGTTCACCCCAAAGGTTCTTTTTCCCGTGGGCTGCCCACTCGTCGATGTTCTCGGCCATCGGGGACGAGGGCGTGATAGGATAGATGGCAGCGTGCTCGCTGAAAAGATAAGCGATATTCGCAACCGCAGTGTTGCCATCACAGGTGATGAATTTTTTTTCTTTTGCCATATTGCAGTGTTATTATGTTGTTTTTATTGAATTCCTTCAATATTGACCAGGCCTCCGGAAATCCGGCGTACAAGGCCCTGCAGGACCGTTCCCGGCCCCACTTCCATGAACCAGTCGGCCCCATCCGCCAGCATGGCCTGGACCGACTGCGTCCACTTCACGGGCGAAGTGAGCTGGGTCAGGAGATTCTTCTTGATTTCCGCGGGATTCGTAACCGGGGCGGCGCAGACATTCTGGTACACCGGGCAGCAGGGCTGCACGATTTCCGTCTGTTCGATGGCTTTCGCCAATTCCACGCGCGCGGGTTCCATAAGAGGAGAGTGGAAGGCTCCGCTGACCGGCAGGGGAAGGGCGCGTTTGGCACCGGATTCCTTGGCCTTCACACAGGCCTGTTCTACCGCCTCTTTCTCTCCGGAGATGACCACCTGCCCGTCGCAGTTGTAGTTGGCAGGCAGCACCAGGCCTTCGCAGCCGGCGCAAAGCATCTCTACCGTGAGGTTGTCCAGGCCCAGGATGGCGGCCATAGTTCCGGGAACCATTTCGCAGCACTTCTGCATTTCCCTGGCCCGGATGGCTACCAGACGGAGGGCATCTTCGAAACGAATGGCCTTGGCGGCAGCCAGGGCGGAGAACTCTCCCAAAGAATGACCCGCCACCATGTCCGGCGTAAAGTCCTCCATCGTCGCGGCCAGCGCGACGGAATGCAGGAAAATAGCCGGCTGGGTCACTTTGGTGGCCTTGAGGTCTTCTGCCGTACCGTCGAACATGATATCGGTTATTCGGAATCCCAGAATTTCATTGGCCTGCTCCAGCATGTCGCGGGCCGTGGAATTGCCATTGTACAAGTCTTTGGCCATTCCGGGAAACTGGGAACCCTGTCCGGGAAATATGTATGCTTTTTTCATATTTATGACGATATAATTATAATAGTTTCCAAATATACGAAAATCTTGCCGAAAAAGAAAATCTTCCAAAATAATTACTATCTTTGCAATCCCAAACCGCCCCTGTAGTTTAAAGGATAGAATTTCAGATTCCGGTTCTGACGGTCCCGGTTCGATTCCGAGCGGGGGTACGAAAAAAGCCAGGTTCACGCCTGGCTTTTTTGTATCGGTCAATCTCTCTTACAGAATCACGCTGACGCGCATCAGGAAGGTCTCGTTGATGGCCAAAGGATCGAATCCGTCCAGATCCTGGATTATAAAGGTAATCTTGCCTGTTTCCCACTCGCAACGGATGGTCTCCGGGACAATGGTAACATTATCCTGTTCGTTGATTTCCAGGGGATAGACATAGGGGAGGAGGTTCCAGGCACCCTGCTGGGTCTTGGCATCATAAATGGAATAAATGTAGGCAACCACGGCCCCATTTCTCATAACCTCCTGGGTAAGTTCCTTGCATGAATAAATATAGTAGAGATAGTTGTTACCTCCGGGTTCCTGGGCACCTTCCTCGCGAAGCCAGTCGCTAGGGGCGATCCGGACGTCGAAAGTGGTGACGTTTGAATGGTATTCCGTAATGTATTCTTCCGTGATATACTTCTTCTCACACGAGACCGCAAGGCATAACATAGCGGCCAGCATCAAAAAGGTTCTCTTCATATCTTTCTGTGTTTAATTGTACCGCTGCAAAGGTACGAATTATTCCCGGTTTTGCAAATCCCCGGAAAATACTTATCTTTGTCAGATTTAAATACTGTATATTTATACATTACAAGATATGAGTCTGAAAATTGTCGTTTTGGCCAAACAAGT
>CADCCI010000111.1 GCA_902799895.1 uncultured Bacteroidia bacterium
CGGCCATATCGGCCACGACTTGGATATTGTTGATGGTGGAACCGTCGTTGAGGGCGATGAATTTGATTTGTTTATTGCCTCTCTTTGTCCTGACCCATCCTTTGGCGAGGACATCGGCCCCTGCCGGCATTTTCAGCAGGTCCTTGACTTTCGTTCTAGCGAGTGTGTCCATGTTCTATATATATATCGTACAAATATAGGGATAATGCAGATAATAACAAAATGGACGGGGAAAAAAGAAAAGCCCGAATCACGTGATCCGGGCTTTCTATTGTAAACTAATCAGGTCTGGGATTATTCACCCTTGCGGGCGGCATACATGATCTTCAGCGCAGAGCACCTGCGGAGCTCCTGCTTCACATCTGTAATGATACCCATCCTGACATCCTGGTCCGCTTTAAGGCTGACGGTCATGAACTGACGGTCTGCTTCGCTCTTGGACTCACGTTCGGCGGCGATGAAGTCGCGGATATCGTCGACGGTCTTGAAGGAATCGTTCAGCTGGATACGGGCATCGGTACCGTACTGTGCCTGATAGGAACGGGTCGGGGAACCGATGTTGATGTAAGAAGCCAAATCCTTGCGGTCGAGCTTGACGACTTCCGTTGCCTCGGGGAGTTTCACCATAACCATGTTCTCGCTCTTACGGAGCTGCGTGGTTACCATGAAGAAGAACAGGAACATGAAGACGATATCGGAACTGGTTCCGATTTCCGGCATATCTTTCTTGCCGCTTCTACCGAATTTTGCCATAATCTTGTCCTCCTTTATTTCTTGGAAACATCCTTAGGTTCAGCCTCGGAGATGTTCTGCGGAACAGCCTTCTTGGCAATGTCCTGCTGGGTCTCTGAAAGGGCTGCGAACGGTTTTCCATACTTGGTCCGTGCAAATTCGTCACGAAGTTCGTTGACGGCCTTCACAAGCTCGTTCTGGACGGCGATATAAGCCTGGTAGCTGGTACCGCGGTCATTCTGGAGCGAGATAACACCCTTGGAAACAGGGTATTCGCCGAGGCCCTCAATGTCCTTGATCTCCTTCTCGGGGAGATTCGGGTCGTCTGCAGGGTTGGTAAGGAATTCCTTGATCTTGTCTTTGAGCTGGCTGATGTCCAACATTTCATTACCGGCAAACAATCTGTCAGCAGAGTTAATCTTCACGATAATGATATTACGGCGATTAACTTTCTGGTCGTCCACCTTCTGGTCCTTGTCGGGCATAGGGGGAAGACGGCGCTGCAAACCGTTCTGCTGATCCATTGTCGACGTCATGAGGAAGTAGCAAAGGAGCAGGAACGCAATGTCAGCGGTCGATTGAGTATTTAAACCCGGTGTTTTTCTTTTGGCCATAGCGCTTATTTGTTACGGACTGCCGAAATAACTTCACCCACGATGATGGAGACGATGGCGCCACCAGCCAGGATATAGGTGAGGTTCAGCAGGGTGTCAGTCAGTTTGAGGGTTTGCTGATCAGGCTGTTCGCCGATATAGCCCACGAGGGGATTGCCTGCGGAAATCAGGTAAACCACGAGGCAGACTGCGGCGATAGCCACCAGTGCGATACCGGCCTTCACAAGGCCTTTCGGGTTGTTCATGCCGCCAATGACGATCGCAGCGAACAGGACGGCTGCAACAGCCAGACCGAGGAGGATGTAGCCCCAGCGGAGGAGCACATCGACCGGGGTTCCGCCATTGCTCTCAAATCCCGTCATCGATCCCCAGATGAGGATGATTACGCCGATGATCGCAAGCGCCCACGAGCAATATTTTGCAATTTTCGCGTACATTGTTGCTATCGTTCTAATGATTCCTTATTTCTTGTTCTGATACTTGGTGAGCACGTCAATGAACGAGATGGAAGAGTCTTCCATATCGATGGCGAGCGAGTCAATCCTGGAGAGGATGTAGTTGTAGAACACCTGGAGAATCATAGCGACGATAAGGCCCGCAACAGTCGTGATAAGGGCCACCTTCATACCACCGGCAACAATGTTCGGGGAGATATCACCCGCAGCCTGGATAGCATCGAAGGCCTGGACCATACCGATAACCGTACCGAGGAATCCGAGGGACGGTGCAAGGGCGATGAACAGACCGATCCAGCTAAGGCCGTTCTCCATAAGGCTGGACTGAACGCCGCCGTAGGAAACGATGGTCTTCTCGACAGTGTCAATGCCCTGATCGTAGTGGAGCAGACCCTGATAGAAAATGCTGGCCACGGGACCGCGAGTCTCACGGCAGACATCCTTGGCTTTCTCAATGCCACCTTCGGCAAGAGCGGCCTCGACACTCTCGAGGAGCTTCTTGGTGTTGGTCTTGGAGAAGGACAGATAGAGGATGCGCTCAATGGCGAGAGCGAGACCGATAATCAAGCAGATGATGATGAGGCTCATGAAGCCGGCACCACCCTCGATGAACTTGGTCTTAATGGCCTGATGGAGAGGAACTTCCTCACCCGAACCCTTAAACAGGTCGGCTGCGGACATCTCCTGGGCCGGAGCGGCGACCTGTTCGGTAGCGGCGGTCTCATCGGCGCTCTGATCCTGGGCAGCTGCAATGTTTGCAGAAATAGCCATGACGGCTACGGCTGCCAAAAACATGAAAAACTTTTTCATACTCGTTTTTGTGTGTTTTAATTAATAATGTATTAAATAGTTACTTTTTTCTATCTTCGGTTTTCGAGCCGATATAAACAGGAAAACCGGTGCAATTTAGTAAATTTTTTTCAATCGGCAATGATTAAATTGATATTTCTCCCCGAAGATTCTCTTCGAACGCTTTCTTGACTTGTTCTGTCGGGAGTCCCTTGCCCAGGAGGAAAAAGAGCTTGGCGAGGGCGCTTTCGGTGGTGGCGTCGAAGGCAGACACCGCTCCGGCGCTTTTCAGGGCCTTTCCCGTGGCGTACAGATCCATGTTTACGCTGCCCCAAAGGCATTGTGTGACATTGACGATGAGCTTGCCCATGGCGCAGGCGTCGCGGACGATGTCCAGGAACCATTCGGCCGAGGGTGCGTTTCCGGCGCCGTAGGTTTCCAGGATGACGGCCCGCGTTTCGGTGCCACAGAGCAGGTAGCGCATCACCTCGGGGGTCATGCCCGGATGGATTTTGACGATGGACACCCGCGTGTCCAGATCGAGCTGGACCTTCAGCGGTCTTACGGTGGGTTTGCGGATGATATCGCGATTGTATCGGATCGTCACGCCGGCTTCGGCCAGCGGCGGCCAGTTGGGGGATCGGAACGCATTGAAATACTCCGAGTTAACCTTCGTGGAACGGTTGCCGCGCAGGAGGTGCGAATCGAAGAAAACGCACACTTCCGGTACCATCGCCCGCCCGTTTTCGTCCTTCGCGGACGCGATTTCCACCGCCGATACGAGGTTCTCCTTTCCGTCGGTCCGCGGTACCCCGATGGGCAATTGGCTGCCGGTGAAAATGACCGGTTTGGACAGGTTGTCCAGCATAAAACTGAGGGCCGATGCGGAGAAGGCCATGGTGTCTGTGCCGTGCAGGACCACGAAACCGTCGTAGTCGTTGTAGCGGTCCCGGATGAGGGCGGCCAGTTGCTGCCAGAGGGACGGCTCTACGTCGGAAGAATCTATCAGCGGGTCAAAGGTGTAGGAGTCGATCCGGAAGGCAAATTTGCCCAGTTCCGGTACCTCTTCCAGAATCTGGCTGAAGTCAAAAGGCTTGAGCGCGTGATCCTCCGGGTCTTGTTTCATCCCGATGGTTCCCCCGGTGTAAATCATCAATATTGATGACCGGCCTTTGTCTTTTATTCTAATCATAATTTTGTGTCTTTTGCTTGGTTTCCGGTTTTTTGTTGGATTCCGGGGATTATGTGATTTCCGGGATTTTGTTGGTTTCTTGGTTCTGGATGGTTTCCGGGTTTTTGTTGGTTCCTTGGTTCTGGATAATTCCCGTTTTTTTGTTGGTTTCCGGGGATTGGGTGAGGTTGAAAAGTTGGAGGGCGTTCCGGGTGGTGATGTCCTCTATCTGGCTGATAGTAAGCCCTTTGACCTCCGCCACCTTGGCGGCGACGTAGGGCAGATAGGCACTCTCGTTCCGACGCCCCCGGAACGGCACGGGCGCCAGGTAAGGCGCATCGGTTTCCAGCAAGATTTTTTCTAGCGGAATACGCTCCAGCGTCTTGGCCAGGGAAGCGTTTTTGAAGGTGACCACGCCGCCGATTCCCACCGAGAAATCCCCGTACCGGTTGGCCCGCTCGTAAATCTCGTAGCTGGCCGTGAAGCAATGCAGGTTACCCCGCAGATGAAGGTGGCGGCAGTCCGAAAGGATGGTAAAAAGGTCCTCCCACGCATCCCGGAGATGGATATTCACCGGCAGATTGAGCGCCGCCGCCAGCTCCAGCTGGCTCCGCAGAACCTCCTTCTGCTCCTCCTTAAACTGCTCTCCCTCGTGGTAATCCAACCCAATTTCCCCAATGGCAACAAATCTTGGCCTGGCAACGGCTGCTTGCTCGGCGCCAGTTGCTTGCTCTGCTTTCGCCGCTCCTTTAGTCGCTTGCTCGGCGCTCGCTGCGCCTTTTGCCAGAGCGTGGACCAGGTCCAGCTCCTGCTGCCAATTGTCGGCCGTCACCGACCCGGGGTAAAACCCCAGCATCTGGAAAATCACCCCCGGAAACCGGTCCCCAATCTCCCACATCGCCGGCCGCTCATGCGAATCCACATCGGCCTGGATCATCATCCCCACACCGGCGTCCAGCGCACGCTGAACCGCAGCCTCAGCATCGGGCCGGAGCCACTCATCATAGAAATGCGTATGCGTGTCCACGAACATACCTGCAAAGTTACGCAAAAAAACTCGCCCCGGCAACGGCCGGGCGGGGAGGAGAACCTTTTGGGTTGAGTTCCCCGCATCCCGCCCGAGCCGTAGCCGCCGCTCCTGGCCGTTGAGCGGCGGTGGTGCCGGTTTTCCCTGCGTCCCGGGGTGGCCTTGTTGGCGTTGCAGAGCCAGCTTTCTTTACGTCGCGGGCGGGGCGGCACCGGCGACCCCCGCCTGCGCGATCCGCACAAGGCCGGTCGCTTCGCAGGCACCCCCTAGCCGGGGGTGGCATGTCACCTTGTACCGTCCCACCCCGCTCCAAGCGTTGACCGTCCGGGAAAATGGTCTCTAGTGTGGATGGTCCCCGGTTGGAAGGGGTGACCGTCCGGGAAAACTGGTCCCAGCGTGGACGGTCCCTGGTTGGAAGGGGTGACCATCCGGGAAAACAGGTCCCAGCGTGGACGGTCCCCGGTTGGAAGGGGTGACCTTCCGGGAAAACGGCCTCTGGCGTGGATAGTGGGTGGTTTCAAGTGGGGGACTATCCATATAGGAGCCCCAGATCCCGGAAGTCGGTGGTCTGGGTGTTAGTAGTCTCCCCTTTTTGACCGAGACTACTATCAAAAATGGCCGATTTTGTACGTAGTCTCCCTTTTTTAACCGAGACTAGTGACACTTTTCCTGTTAAGTTCAGGGTGAATAGAGTTAATTCCGGCAGGGCAGGGGGCGCCGCCGCAGAACCCGCCAACTGCGGCGGCTGGTGGAAGCTGCGGGCGGCTCTGGGGAAAGGCCGTCCTCGCTTCCACCCCGTCA
>CADCCI010000112.1 GCA_902799895.1 uncultured Bacteroidia bacterium
ATCAGGAGGGTCTCGTTGACGTTAAGAGGGGCATAGCCGTCCAGATCCTGGATGACAAAGGTGATCTTTCCTTCCTCCCACTCGCAACGGATGGTCTCCGGGATAATGGTAAGGTTTCCATTATCGTTCATTTCCAGCGGATAAACATAGGGGAGCAGGTTCCAGGCGCCCTGCTGGGTCTTGACATCGTAGAGGGTATAGATATAGGCAACTACGGCGCCGTTTTTCATAACGTCCTTGGAAAACTCCGGGCTGGAATAAATATAATAGAGATAATTAGTGCTTCCGGGTTCCTGGGCGCCCTGTTCCCGAAGCCAGTCAGTGGGGGCGATCCGGATATCGAAAGTGGTAACATTGGAATGGTATTCCGTAATGTATTCTTCTGTGATGTACTTCTTTTCACACGACGCCGCAAGGCAAAGCACGGCAGCCAGCATTAAAATTGTTCTCTTCATATCTTTCTGTGATTTTGTATCTACGCAAAGGTACGAATTATTATCGGTTTTGCAAATCCCTGGAAAATGCCTATCTTTGTCAGATTTAATTATCGAATATTTATACAGGATAAGATATGAGTCTGAAAATTGTCGTTTTGGCCAAACAAGTGCCGGACACCCGCAATGTGGGGAAGGACGCTATGACACCGGAAGGAACGGTGAATCGTGCGGCGCTCCCCGCTATCTTTAATCCGGACGACCTGAACGCCCTGGAACAGGCGCTTCGGTTGAAGGAACAGAATCCCGGTAGTACCGTGGGCATCCTGACCATGGGTCCGCCCCGTGCCGGAGAAATCATTCGGCAGGGTCTGTATCGCGGCGCCGATACGGGTTGGTTGCTGACCGACCGTCTCTTCGCCGGTGCCGATACCCTGGCTACTTCCTACGCGTTGGCAACCGCTATCCGCAAGATCGGAAAGGTCGATATCGTGCTTGGCGGCCGCCAGGCCATCGATGGCGATACCGCGCAGGTAGGTCCCCAGGTGGCCCAGAAGCTGGGTTTGAACCAGGTTACCTATGCCGAGGAAATCGTCAAGATCGAAAACGGCGTGGCAACCATCAACCGCCGGATCGATGGCGGTAAAGAGACCGTCCAGGTGCCGCTTCCGGTGCTTGTCACCGTGAATGGCAGCGCGGCTCCCTGCCGTCCGCAGAATGCGAAACTCGTCATGAAATACAAATACGCCACCTGCCCGCTGGAACGTCCCGCCGAGGATCCCCGCGCGGACCTGTACGCCGACAGGCCGTACCTGACGCTGAATCAGTGGAATGTGGCCGATGTGGACGGAGACCCGCAGCAGTGCGGTCTGGCCGGTTCGCCGACCAAGGTGAAGACGGTGATGAACATCGTCTTCCAGGCCAAGGAAAGCAAGACCCTCACCGCCTCGGATGCCGATGTGGAGGGCCTCGTAAAAGAATTGTTGGACGAAAAGATTATCGGTTAGGAATATGGACAACGTATTTGTTTATTGCGAAATTGAAGGCACTGTCGTTGCCGAAGTTTCCCAGGAGCTGCTGACCAAGGGCCGCAAGCTCGCCGACACGCTGGGCGTGGAACTGCACGCCGTGGTGGCCGGTACCGGTATCAAAGGAAAGGTGGAAGACCAGATCCTCCCTTACGGTGTGGACAAACTCTTCGTCTTTGACGGCGAGGGCCTCTTCCCCTATACCTCCGCCCCGCATACGGATATCCTCGTAAACCTGTTCAAGGAAGAGAAGCCGCAGATCTGCCTGATGGGCGCCACCGTGATTGGCCGCGACCTGGGTCCGCGCGTTTCCTCCAGCCTTACCAGCGGCCTCACCGCCGACTGCACGCAGTTGGAAATCGGCCCGTATGAGGATACCAAGAGCGGAAAGAAATATGAGAACCTGCTTTATCAGATCCGTCCGGCTTTCGGTGGAAACATCGTGGCCACGATCGTGAACCCTGACCATCGTCCGCAGATGGCGACGGTCCGCTCGGGCGTCATGCAGAAGGCCGTCTTTACCGGAAAGGCAAAGGGCGAGGTGGTCTATCCCACCGTCTCGAAATATGTTTCCGATGCCTCCTATGTGGTGAAGGTGCTGGAGCACTATGTGGAAGCGGCGAAGCACAACCTCAAGGGTGCCGCCATCGTCGTAGCCGGCGGCTACGGTATGGGCAGCCGCGAGGGCTTCGATATGCTCTTCGACCTGGCCAAGGTCCTCCACGCCGAGGTGGGCGCCTCCCGCGCCGCGGTCGATGCCGGTTTCTGCGATGCCGACCGCCAGGTGGGCCAGACGGGTGTGACCGTCCATCCGAAGGTGTATATCGCCTGCGGTATCAGCGGTCAGATCCAGCACATCGCCGGTATGCAGGATAGCAAGATCATCATCAGCGTGAACTCCGATCCGGATGCGCCGATCAACAAGATCGCCGATTACGTGATTGTGGGCACGGTAGAGGAAGTGATCCCGAAACTCATCAAGTACTATAAGCAGAACAGCAAGTAAATCAAGAAGATATGGCAAATTATTTTACCGATCATCCCGAGATTGGATTCCATCTGGACCATCCCTTGATGCGTCGCATCGTGGAACTGAAGGAACGTAATTTTGCAGACAAGGATACCTATGCCGATGCGCCCGTAGATTATGAGGACGCCATCGAGAACTACCGTCGGATGCTGGAAATCACCGGCGATATCGCCGCCAATATCCTCGCTCCCAATTCCGAGAGCGTGGACCTGGAAGGCCCGCATCTGGAGAACGGCCGTATGATCTACGCGTCCAAGACCGTGGAGAATATGGAGGCCATCCGCCAGGCCGGCCTGTGGGGCATTACGATGCCGCGTCGCTATGGCGGCCTGAATGTTCCCGAGACCATCTTCAGCATGGCCAGCGAGATTGTTTCCGCTGCCGATTCCAGCTTCCAGAATATCTGGAGCCTGCAGAGCTGCTGCGAGACCCTTTACGAGTTCGGTTCCGAGGAACAGCGCCAGAAATTCATCCCCCGTATCTGCGCCGGCGAGACCATGTCCATGGACCTGACCGAGCCGGATGCTGGGTCCGACCTGCAGCGCGTGATGTTGAAGGCCACCTGGTCCGAGGAGGAAGGCTGCTGGCTGCTGAACGGTGTGAAGCGTTTCATCACCAACGGTGACTCCGATATCCACCTGGTCCTGGCCCGCAGTGAGGAAGGTACCCGCGATGGCCGCGGCCTTTCCATGTTTATCTATGACAAGCGCCAGGGTGGCGTGAATGTCCGTCACATCGAGCACAAACTCGGTATCCACGGCAGCCCGACCTGCGAGCTTACCTATAAGAACGCGCGTGCCGAGCTGTGCGGCAGCACCCGTCTGGGCCTGATCAAGTACGTGATGTCCCTGATGAACGGTGCCCGTCTGGGAATTGGTGCCCAGAGTACCGGTCTGAGCCAGGAGGCCCTCAACGAGGCCATCGCCTATGCCCGCGAGCGTGAGCAGTTCAGCCAGAAGATCAACCGTTTCCCGGGTGTCTATGACATGCTTTCCCGTATGAAGGCCAAGTTGGACGGCGGCCGGTCCCTGCTGTACACCACCTCCCGTTACGTGGATGTATACAAGGCCCTGGAGGACATCCAGCGCGAGCGTCCGTTAACGGCCGAGGAGCGTGCCGAACTGAAGAAGTATTCCCGTCTGGCCGATGCCTTCACGCCGATGTGCAAGGGTATGACCTCCGAATATGCCAACCAGAACGCCTACGATTCCGTATCGGTTCACGGCGGTTCCGGTTTTATCATGGAGTACAAGTGCCAGCGGCTCTTCCGCGACGCCCGTATCTTCTCCATCTACGAGGGTACGACGCAGCTGCAGGTGGTGGCCGCCATCCGCTATATCATCAATGGTACATGGCAGGGAATCTTCGAGGAAATGCTCGCAAACGAGGTCTCCGAAAAGATGAAACCGCTGCAGAAGCGCATCGCCGCCCTGTTGCCGACCTATCTGGCCGCCATCGAGAAGGTGAAGGCCGATGCCGACCAGGAGGAGCAGGACTTCCTGTCCCGCCGTCTGTACGATATGACCGGTGTCATGGTCATGTCGCTCCTGCTGCTGGACGATGCCACCAAGGCCCCCGAACTCTTTGCCAAGAGCGCCGAGGTCTATGTGCGTCACGCCGAAGCGGAAGTCAGCGCCCACAGCGCCTACGTCATGAACTTCAAAGCCGAAGACCTGGCCTCCTTCCGCGTGGCGGAAGACTAGTTCTTCTTGGCTTTTTTAGCAGCCTTTTTCGCTTCCCTGGCAGCGGCTCGTTCCGCTTCCAGGGCTTTTTTACGTTCGTATTCGCCCTTGGTCGTAATCAGGACCACGCCATTGCCGCCCCGTGCCCCGTAGATGGAAGAACTGCCATCTTTCAGGACCTCGACGGAATGGATGTTCACGGGATTCAGGTTGTTGATGTTGTCGCAGATGATCCCATCCACCACAATCAGCGCCTCGCCGGGCGTCCCGTTCAGGTTGGTGTTGCCCCTGATCTGGATGCCGCCATTTTCGGTTACCCGTACACCGGGCACCCGGCCCTGCAGGTATTCCGCGATAGAAGAATAGGAACGAACGACCTGGTCGTCCACCTCTACCTTGTCTACCGCATAGCCAAGGGCCTGTTTGTCGATGGTACCGTAACCGATGTTAACCTGTTCGTCCTTGGGGGGCGTTTTGGCAGCCGGTCCGCACGCGAAGGCCATCCCGGCGGCAAGGGAAAAGAGAAGAATGCGTTTCATTATTTACACCATTTATCAAGCCAGTCGAAATAGGTCCGATGCCAGAACAAAGCGTTCTGCGGTTTCAGGATCCAGTGATTTTCTTCGGGGAAGACCACCAGTTTGGAGGGTACACCCATCATCTGGGCGGTGTTGAAAGCGGCCATGCCCTGGTCGTAGGGGATGCGGAAGTCCTTCATACCGTGGATGCACAGGATGGGCGTATGCCAGGCCGTGACATTGGCGGCAGGGGAGTTGGCATAGTGGCGCTGGGGCTTGGGCAGGTTGCTCCAGGGCGAGCCGGCCTGTTTCATTCCGCCGAACGTGATGCCGTCTCCGGCAGGACCCATCTGTCCCGGGGTGTAGGCATATTCCTGCAGACCGCCGTTGTCCCAGTTCGGGAACCACATCTCTTCCGTTTCGTAGTACAGGTATTCCTCGTCGAAAATTCCCGCATGGGCGATGAAGCAGTCATAGGTGTTTCCGTGCACGCCGGCCAGGTAATAGACCGAATAACCACCGTAGCTGGCACCGCAGGCGGCCAGTTTGCCGATATACGGCTCCGCCTTGATCATCTGGGCGGCGCTCAGGTAATCCTGCATGTTCAGGCCGGGATAGTCACCCGAAATCTGCTCGCACCACTCCTGCCCGAAGGCGGTGGTACCGCGGCGGTTCGGAAGCACGACCACATAGCCCTGGGCGGCCATCAGCCGGTAGTTCCAGCGATAAGACCAACCCTGGCTCAGGGCACCCTGGGGACCTCCCAGGAGAATCTCGATGGCGGGATA
>CADCCI010000113.1 GCA_902799895.1 uncultured Bacteroidia bacterium
GGAGACTTCCAGCTGCTCGCCGCGGTTCACCAGGACCGATTTTTCGAAGGTAATCCCTTCACCCACAATCTCTCCCTTGACGGTCACGGGAACCGGTGCCATCTCGATGGACGGGTTCACCAGTGTCACGCCCACCTGCTCGCGGGAACGGTCGAAACCGGGTTTGTCCAGGGTGGAACGGATCACGGGCCAACGCAGGTCGATGGGGCCGGTGGTGTAGATGGAAACGCCTTTCCAGATACCGGTGTTGCGGTCCCGCACGCCATCCATAAAGGTGAAGTCCCAGCCCACGGACATAAGCATGGTGGTGTTCAGGCCGATGGAACCGTCGCCGCCGTTATGGAACTCGCCGGGAGCGCCCCAGGGCTTGAGCATGGGCTTACCGGGCATATCCACGGGCAGGACCTTGATAGCCAGGGCGTTGCGCTGTCCGGGACGGGAATAGTCCGTGATATTGACCAGTTCCTCCTTGAACATTCCGCCCGTCGTTGCCATCAGGCAGCCGTTCAGCCACACTTCGGAACGATAGTTGATGCCTTCCAGCCGCAGCCAGATGTTCCTTCCGCCGAAGTTCTCCGGGAGGTCGAATTCCGTCCGGAACCAGGCGGTATAGAAGTCGCGTCCGCATTCGCTCAGGTCCGGGATGGCGCCCCCGCGGCGGTTGTTCAGGCCGTAGTAGGGCTCCGGGTATACCTTATTATATACCAGGGTGTTGAGCACCGTTCCGGGAACGATGGCTTCCATCCAGGAAGTGGCGTCATAGGCTGGGTCCGAGACCTTTTCCCCGCCGTCGCGGATGTCCTGGAACTTGGCCATTTTCCAATCGGCCGTACCCTGGTGGAAGGGTTTGGAATCAAAGCGGATAGGGCCCTGAGCGGAAAGCATCAGGCTGGCGAATCCCATCAAAGCTGCAATCAAATATCTTTTCATACAAATTGTGGTTTCGATTGTTTACAAAAATAATAAAAAATCCTTACCTTTGAAATAAACCAGTATGGATATATGAAACATCTGATAGTCCGGGCCTTTACGGCCGCCATCCTCCTTTCTGCCATTGCCGTCCTGGACGGTTGCAGCAACCCGTATGAGAAGGTCGATTTCAGCAGCTTCCGCAAGCCGGAAGCCACCTACCGCTCCCTCTCGTTCTATTCGTTGAACGACAGTCTGGATGCCGATGTCATGCGCAGCCAGCTCCGGATGATGAAGGAGGGCGGATTCGGCGGAGCCTTCCTGCACAGCCGCCCGGGCCTGCTGACACCCTATCTGAGCCAGGAGTGGTTCGACCTGATGGAAGTAGGCGTGGACGAATGCCGGAAACTGGGGATGGAAGCCTGGTTCTACGACGAGGACAAATGGCCCAGCGGCTTTGCCGGCGGCATTGTCCCGCGGGCGAACGAAGCCTATCGCGACCGCACCCTGGGCCGCGTGCCCAAGGATTATCCGGTGGAAGCGCCCGATACCGTCCTCTTTGAAGATGCCCACCACAAGTATATCTGCCACGTGGAACGGATGGGGGAGGCCTGGTACAACGGGACCTGCTGGGTGGATTTGATGAACCCCGAGACCGTGGCCACCTTCCTGGACTGCAGCTATCGGCCTTATGCAGAGCGCTTTGCGGGACAGAAGGGAGTTTATGGTTTCTTCTCGGACGAGATGCAGGTATCGCCCCGGCGCGGCTGGGGAAATTACGATGCCGTGTTCCCGTATTCCCCGTGCATGGAGGCTGCCTTCCGGGAGATGTGGGGCTACGAGATGGACCCGCATCTGCCTGAACTGGTGGAGGAAACGGGGGATTGGCGCACCTTCCGCCTGCATTACTATCGGACCGTGGCGGCCTGTATGGAAAACGCGTTCAGCAAACAGATCGGCACCTGGTGCGAGGACCACGGCCTGGCCTGGACCGGCCATTTCAACGGCGAGGAGCATCCCACTTCCCATATGATCAACGAGGGTGCCACCCTGCAGCAATACCGCTGGATGACGCGACCCGGCATCGACGCTTTGGGACTGAAATTCAAGGAATTGCACAATATCAAGGGCATGAGTTCCGTGGCTGACCAATATGACAAACAGCGGCGCGTGGTGGAAATCTTCGGCATCTCCGGGCACAACCTTTCCTACGAGGACCGGATGTGGATTACGGCGTACCATACCCTGAACGGGGCGAATATGCTGTGCCCGCACCTGACCCTATATAGCATGAAGGGGCTGCGCAAACGGGATTATCCGCCCACCTTCGGCGACCAGGAACCCTGGTGGTCGGAGAACGCGCGCTTCGAGGATTTCGCAGGCCGGCTCTGCTGGTTCGCATCCACCGGAAAACCCGTGGGCGATGTATGCGTGCTGTCCACCATCGAATCGGATTACATTACCTTCGATGCGCGGCAGATGCCCGCCCAATCGAGCCGGGACGAGCTTCTGGAGGCGATTTTGAACCTCGTGACCGAGGAGCATCGGAACGTAGCCATCGGCGATGAACAGATTCTGTCCGATGTAGGGAGCGTGGAAGGGAACCGCCTGCGCATAGGAGAAATGACTTACCGGACGGTGATTCTGCCGTCCCTGCTGACCATTCGCCCGTCCACGCTGACGCTGCTGGAATCCTTCGCGGCGGCCGGCGGACGAATCATTGTCTGCGGCGAATGGCCGTCCTATGTCGATGGCCAGCCGGCCGATTTCCAAACGCTCCGTTCGCTTTCGGGCGAGGAAGCGGGCGATGCCGCCGCCGTGGTGCAGGTTCCCTTCGAGGGGCTCGCAGCGGCCCTGGAGGCCGATTCCCGCGCATTTACACTCTCCGGCGAGCAGGCCGGCAAGATCTGGAGCCACCTGCGGGAGGTAAACGCCACCCCGAACGCCGCCCCGGTCGGACGGATGCTGCAGCTGAGCAACACCTCCCGGACCCTGGACGTAGATGTCCGCCTTGGCCTGGACGGGGACGCGGCCAACCGCTACCTGCTGAACCCCCTGGACGGGCGCATCCTGAGCCTGCCGGAAGGGGAGACGGTGGCCCTGCATTTTGCCCCGGCACAGACCTGGCTGCTTTACTATGGCCCGCAGCGCCTGAAAACCGACGGGGCCTATGTCCTGCCCGGCACCTGTACCCAAATCGCCGTCCTGGACGGCTTCGACCGGGTCCGCCGCCTGGATCCCAACGCCCTTCCGCTGGACTTTGCCGCCTGGAGCACGGACGGGGGAAAGACCTGGCAGCCCGAGGA
Organism: uncultured Bacteroidia bacterium; assembly: GCA_902799895.1. GTDB lineage: Bacteria > Bacteroidota > Bacteroidia > Bacteroidales > UBA932 > Cryptobacteroides. The sequence goes on from CADCCI010000113.1 coordinate 3,216, forward strand.
GCCTGTGCTGGCCATCTACAAGCGTTTTGAGCGGGACCTGGATTACAGCGGCCCGCTGCAGCTGCGCTTTACCTTCGACATTCATACCTTGCCGCAGCGCTGCTCGCTGGCGGTGGAACAGCCGTGGATGTATCGGAATATATCCGTAAACGGCCATCAAACCGCCTTTACGCACGATACCTATATCGACCACGTAATCCGGCTGGCCGATATTGCTTCCTTCCTGCAAACCGGCCGCAATACCGTGCTGCTGGACCTGGATTTCGTGCGTCCGCAGGCGAGTTCCTTTACTGCCGACAAACGCTATGGCAGCGAGATCGAGACCATCTACCTGGTTGGCGATTTCGCGGTGAACGGGAGAATTGCGGCCGATCAGCCTACCGAGACCTGGCGCAACCGGGGGCCGCGTCTGCAGGCCAAACCCATGCCCACCCGCTTTGTCTACGGTTCCTTTGCCCTGGATGCCGAACCGGCTGTGGTCGGGGGCGATTTCACGCGGGCGGGTTATCCGTTCTATGCGGGCAGGATGGCCTGCGACGGCCATTTTACCCTGCCGGAAGTGAAGCCGGGGGTGAAGTATAAACTCGTCTTCCCGGAGGTGGAAAGCATCCTGGTGCATCCCGAGGTGAACGGCGTGGCCCTGGATCCGGTCTTCTGCAGCCCGTGGGAGGCCGATATCACCCAGGCGGTTCGGGCAGGGGAGAACACCCTGACCCTTACGCTGACGGGAAGTCTTCGCAACCTGATGGGACCGTCCCACCATATGGGCGGGGAATTCTTCTCCATCGGCCCCGGTGTCTTTTCCGGCGACGGAGACTGGCCGAACCTGGAACCGGGCGACCCGGATTGGTACGAACGGCGCAAAACCGGCGGCACCAAACTCTGGCGGGACGACTACTACAGCATTCCCTTCGGCTTCTTGAAGCAGCCGGAACTGGTTGTGGAACAATGATGTACGGCAGAAACGTCTATAAAGAACAAGAGGACCGACGCATCACGCGCGGGTCACTCTCACTAACCACATAATTAATAACACTAAAACTAATAACCAATAGGCTGAGACGGGAAAAGAACTCTCTCGTTCAACAACCCGACACAAAGGTAGTGTAAAAAAATTATTTTGCAAAAAATATTTAATAAAAATTTAAAAATATTTTGCTTACACTCCAAACATATTGATTTTCAGTGATTTAAAAAAGAATATTCATTCAACTTCTTCCGGAGTGACAAATCTGGGGAAGGGCTAAACCGTTACAGTATAAATTCTAAAACGATAAAAACTTACAGGTTATAAGCAATGGACAAAGCGGCGTAGTCGCCGATGGCTTCTCCAAGGGCCGCAGGGACCACTTCGCAGACCTTTGCGGCCAGCGGAAGGGCCTCTTTTCGGATCACTTCCCACATAATCGGACGCATCATTTCCTCGTTCCGGGTATAAATGCTGCCAATGACAATCTTCTCCGGGTTGATGATATCGATCAGGACGGACAGCCCGATGCCGAGGTAGCGGGCCGAGGTGGTAAAGATCTCCGTGGCCAGGGGGTCGCCGGCGGCCATGGCTTCGGCCACGTCCTTGGCGGTAACCGCTTCCACATCCGGGCACCAGGCCACGCTGCCGCCCATCTGGAGCCTTTCCTTGATGGCACTCTGGGCCAGCTGGCGGATGCCGCCGCCGCTGCAGAAACCCTCGAAGGAACCGGCCTTTCCGTATCCCACGGGACCGAAGGGAGCCAGGCGGATATGGCCCAGCTCGCCGGCATTGTCATTGGTGCCGGCATAGAGTTTCCCGTCCAGGATGAGTCCGGCGCCCAGGCCCGTCCCGAAGGTCAAAAAGGCCATGTTCCGGGTGCCACGACCGGCGCCGAAAGTCCATTCGGCCAGGGCACAGGCGTTGGCATCGTTGTGCAGGCCGGCCCGCACGCCCGTCGCCTCCGAGAGCAGTTTGACAATGGGGATATTGTCCCAGCCGGGCAGGTTCGGGGGAGACATCACCACGCCGGTCTTGCTGTCCAGCGGACCGCCGCAGCTGATGCCCATCCCGTAGACGTCCCCGGCACTAAGGCCGTTCCGCTGCATAACCGTATGCAGGGCTTGGATCAGGTTGGCGATGGTCTCCTGGC
>CADCCI010000114.1 GCA_902799895.1 uncultured Bacteroidia bacterium
ATTTCATCTTTCCATTTAAACGCGATCGCATTGCGAGGGAATTTTGCAGTCCGTCCCAGACTTTGTCCATATGCAATGTCATCCAATAAAAGGACCAGCCCATCCGAAGGGATTTCAAAATGTTCTATCTCTCTGGCATACTCGCTGACCTTTTGGGCTACATCAGCACCCGTAACCATCTTGTAAGGAACAACATCAAATCCCTGATTTTTCAGCCAAATGAATTTCTGTTCGTTGGAATTATGGAAATCAGGTTCAGGAATATCGGCTGTTTCACTGCCTTATTATCGTTACATAATGCCTTACGGAGTGAAGAAGTTTAAGAGATTTGCTGAAGAAGTTTGGGGTATCTGTTCTGATGGTAAGACAGATGAACAGGTTGCCGAAGAAGACCTCGGGATGCAGCAATTTCCTGCGCCAGGCATGGTAGGAGCGGTTCCAGGCCGCATGGCGATTCTCGAAACCCGCGTCGTTGGGATGGCAGTCGGGGTTCGCGATGGTGAAGGGATTCAGCGGATTCACCAGCCAGGCACCCGTGTTCTGACTGATCTGCAGGGAGGTATTCCGCTCTTTCAGAGCATCGCAGAAGGCCGCCATCGACATGATGCAACGCGGCACCGCGGTACTGCGGGCATCCACACAGACCTCTTTCCCTCGGAAAACCTCGGGATAGTCCGTCATCATCCGCGTGGCGATATCGTGATGCTGGCGCCAGCCTTTGGAGGAAAGGTCTCCCCCACGCAGGTACAGCTTCGGGAAGGCCTTTTGGAAACGGAGCCGGGCCTCTTCACCCGCGGGGGTGAGGTTCCCGGCCTGATAAGCCTCTTCCAGCATGTCGCGGAAGAGGACGAAGTCGCTGTCCGAGCCGTTATTGCGGGCTCCGTGACGGCCGTAGTGGCTGATATAGAAGGGCTTGAATCCCTTCGGAGGACGGGCATGCTCCGGAATCTGTTCCGGATACATGTTAAAAACGTGGGACGCTTTGGCCGGATCGGCCTCAATGGCTTTGCGGGCCGTCTGGGCCGATACGCCAACCACAGCCAGGAAAAGGATAGCCGCGGTAAGGAAAAGACGGGCGCTTCTCATATCGGGGTCCCGTTATGCGCCGCCTTCGACCAGATGGGAATGCAGGGTCACATTCATCTCGGCCGGTTTGTTGTCGATGATGTTAAGCAACAGGTTGAACGACTTCTCGGCAATCTCGTGAAGCGGTTGCACCATGTGCGGAATGCCCGGAGGGATGAGGTCGTAGACATCGCTTTCGTCGTAGCAGACAAAGTCGAAGTCCCGATGCATACGCAGGTTCAGTTTCGTCATGGCGTAGAAGCCGCTCTTGCTGAGTTTCTTGGTAGGCAGCACGAAGGCGCTGGTACCGCGCAGATGAGCCTCCCGGAAAACCTTGGTCACCTCGTCGGCCGAAGGGGAAATCCCGTACGGGAGCACATTCACACGGATATTCTCCTCCAGGCCCGCCTCCTGCATAGCCCGCTCGTAGCCTTTCACGCGCTCGGACACGCTGGCAATCTCGATATCGTAACCGATAATCTCGATGCGCTTGTGACCCATACCGATCAGGTACCGGGTGGCCTCGTAGCCGCCGGCCTCGTTGTCCACCAGCACACGGCCGAAGGCGTCCCCGGGGATGTTGCGGTCTATCAGCACGGTGGGAATGTTGTAGCTGCCCGACCGGTGCAGCACTTTCTCGCTGCCCGCGCAGGGAGCCACAATCAGGCCTTCCACGTTGTACCCGATCATCTTGTCGATCAGGTTACTCAGCTTCGGGGCGCTTTCATCGGAGCTGGCGAAAAGGACGGTGTAGCCCGCCTTGTAGGCGATGTTCTCCAGATGACGGCAGATTTCAGCAAAGAAGGGGCTGGAAATATCCGACGTAATGACCGCGATGGTATGGGTACGTCCGCTGCGCAGCGAAGCCGCCGCATTATTGCGTTTGTAACCCAGGCGCTTAGCCACCTGCAGGACCCGTTCGGCCGTATCTGCGTTCACCGGGCAATCCAGTTCTCCGTTCTCTTTGACTTTCGCGTTCATCACGAAAGAGACCAGCGTTACGGAAACGCCTGCTTCGCGCGCGACATCACGAATGGTGGTTTTCTTTATCATATTTCTCTAAATAAATCAAGTTCGTAAATATACTAAAATTTTTTAAATCTTGATTCATTTTTTTGCCGAGCCCATGTTGCGGTATTTCCCGCACAGCAGTTCCACCACCGGCGCCATGGCTTTCGGGAAGACTTTCCGCAGGTCAATCTCGTCGGTTTGGAGCAGCTGATTCTTCAGCGCGCGCATGAAGTTGTCTTTGATTTCCGTGGCCAGGTTCACCTTCACGATACCGTTCGCAATGGCTTCCCGCACCATCTCGGCCGGGATACCCGAGCTGCCGTGCAACACCAGGCACACGGGGGTGGCGGCATGGATGGCCTGCAGGCGCGGGATATCCAGGTGCGGCGGCTGCTTGTAAAATCCGTGAGCCGAGCCGATGGCCACTGCCAGGGCATCCACACCGGTGGCGTCCACAAAGGCCTTGGCCTCTTCGGGAGTGGTGAAGCCGCCTCCCTGTTCCTGGCCCAGTTTGGCCACGTAGCCCAGTTCGGCTTCCACGTTCACGCCGTAGGGGGCGGCGATTTCCACCACCTTGCGCGTCGTGGCCACGTTTTCCTCGAAAGGTTTCTCGCTGGCATCGATCATCACGGAATCGAAACCGGCATCCAGGCAACGCTGGACCAGTTCTACGGATCCGCCGTGATCCAGGTGGATGCAACCGTCGATCCCATAGTCTGCGAAGGCCTGGCGAGCCATTTTCACCGCCATCTGCAATCCCATGTAGTCAATGGAACTGCGGGTGAGCTGGAGCATCACCGGGGCCTGGACCTGCGCCGCCGCCTGCATCACGCAGGAAAGCGTTTCAAAATTATAAAAGTTGGTGGCCAGAACAGCATTCTTTTCTGCCTGACGCTGTTTCAGAAATTCCTTGACATTCATAATTGCAATTCTTTGTTACAAAAATACGAAAAAAACGTTATTTTTGCATTTATGAATGACACACCGAACGTAAAACCGTTCTTCCGCCTGAAAGGGGAAGACGGCAAGACCGATTTCTTCAAATCCTGGCAGTGGCAAGTGATTATTTGTTCGATGATCGGCTACTCTATTTTCTATTTTGTGCGGAAGAATTTCTCTTTTGCCATGCCGGCCCTGGCCGCGGAATACGGCATCGGAGACTTGCAGTTGGGTTCCATCCTGACAGCCGTGGGCGTCATCTACGGTATTTCGAAGTTCCTCAACGGCATCCTGGCCGACCGGTCCAACGCCCGGTGGCACCTGGTCATCGGACTGGGCGCCTGCGTGATATTGAACCTCATCTTTGGCTGGAGCGCCAAACTGAGCGCCCTGATTTCCGGCAATGAATTCGGTCCCGATTTCGTGAATGTCATGGTGTGGCTGATGGCCATCCTGCTGGTCCTCAACAATGTCTTCCAGGGTTGCGGCTTCGCTCCGTGCAACCGCCTCATGGTGCACTGGGTACCGCCGACGGAACTGGCCACCAAAATGAGTATCTGGAACACGTCGCACTCCATCGGCGCCGGTATCGTATCGGTACTCTGCGGCGCTATCATCGGCGGCATGGGCATGAACCTGGCGGGCGAACCCGCCACCGTGGAACGCATCGCCGCCAACCTGGGGAAAGCCATTGACGACCCGGCTGTCATCACGGCGGCCAAGCACGTAGGGGCCTGGCAGTGGTGCTTCTGGATTCCGGCGCTCATCGGTGCCGTGGGCGTATTCTTCATCCTCACGACCCTGCGCGACACGCCTACTTCCGTGGGCCTGCCCGAGCTGAAGGGCACCAAGACCGCCCTGGACAACAATGATACCACCGCCGAGTATAAAAAATTCGTCAAGAAACGCGTTTTCGGCAACCCGGTTGTCTGGGCGCTCGCCATCTGCGACCTCTTTGTCTATATCGTCCGTTTCGCCGTCCTGGACTGGGGTCCAAAGTTCCTCCAGCAGGGAGAGACGGCCTTGTCGCCCCAGCTGGCCGGCTGGACCATCGCCATCTTCGAAATTGCCGGTTGCGCCGGTATGCTGGCGGCCGGATGGGCAACGGATAAGCTTTTCAAGAGCAAGGGACAGCGGATGTGCCTCATTGAGATGTTCATTACCGCCCTCTGCCTGGTGGGGCTCTGGCTGCTGCCGAAGGGCCATCCCGTGGCCATGCTCGTCCTGCTGGCCGTTTCCGGCTTCTTCCTCTATGGTCCGCAGGCCCTGCTGGGCGTCGTGGCATCGAACCATGTTACCAAGAAAGCGGCTTCCTCGGCCGTGGGCCTGATTGGCCTTATGAGCTACGTAAGCACCATCTTCACCGGTTTCGGTGTGGGTCTGCTCTCCAAAACCTTCGGTAACGGATTCTGGAACAACCTCTTCCTGATTATGGCCGGCGTCGCCGTCATCGGCGGCCTCATCGTGCTCCCCCTGTGGAACATGAAGAACAACGGCTACGAGTCCGAATAGGCCCCGTACGGCGCCTGGCCAAACGGCCGAAAGCAAACAAGAGCACATACTGCGGGACGAACCATAACAGCAACTCATAGACTTCACTATCCTTCAGTGCAGCTGTCTGGCCCCTGTCTGTCAGTACACCCAGAACAAAATAAACCAAACCCAACAGCGTCTCCAGCGGGAATTCCCGCACGCTCCGGACCACTCCCTGGCCCAGCGCCTTCATCCGTTCCTGAAACTTGCCCATAAAAAGTGTTTTTTCCGTAACCCTTTGCAAATAACGTGCAGAAGGGCGGGGCGGCTAAACAAAAAAAGAGGCCGACTCTTTCGAGTCGGTCTCTATGGGTGGAGGTAGTCGGATTCGAACCGGCGACCCCATGCTTGCAAAGCATGTGCTCTACCAGCTGAGCTATACCCCCAAAAGAAAAAAGCCGGTCTGGTGGGCCGGCCTTGTAGGGACTGGCAGAGTTGAACTGCCGACCTCCACATTATCAGTGTGGCGCTCTAACCAACTGAGCTAAGCCCCTGTATAATAATGGAATAAGTATAGTAAGAACCGCAAAGGTCCTTGTCCACAAGAGCGCGTCGCGTCGAGTGTCTCGCTCCAAAAAGGAGGTGTTCCAGCCACACCTTCCGGTACGGCTACCTTGTTACGACTTAGCCCCAGTTACCAGTTTCGCCCTAGGTCGCTCCTCGCGGTCACGAACTTCAGGCGCCCCCGGCTTCCATGGCTTGACGGGCGGTGTGTACAAGGCCCGGGAACGTATTCACCGCGCCATGGCTGATGCGCGATTACTAGCGAATCCAGCTTCACGGAGTTTCACGGAGTCGAGTTGCAGACTCCGATCCGAACTGAGACGGCTTTTCGAGATCCGCATCCCCTCGCAGGGTAGCTTCCCTCTGTGGCCGCCATTGTAACACGTGTGTCGCCCCGGACGTAAGGGCCGTGCTGATTTGACGTCATCCTCCCCTTCCTCTCACCTTGCGGTGGCAGTCCCTCCAGAGTCCCCACCTTTACGTGCTGGTAACTGGAAGCAGGGGTTGCGCTCGTTATGGCACTTGAGCCGACACCTCACGGCACGAGCTGACGACAACCATGCAGCACCTCGACAAGTGCCCCGAAGGGCGTCACCATCTCTGGATCTCTTCACTTGCCGTTCGAGCCCGGGTAAGGTTCCTCGCGTATCATCGAATTAAACCACATGTTCCTCCGCTTGTGCGGGCCCCCGTCAATTCCTTTGAGT
>CADCCI010000115.1 GCA_902799895.1 uncultured Bacteroidia bacterium
CTGCCGGCGGAATGCGTCCGCATTGCGCAGATGGTCGGCGTAACTCACGGCGAACCGGTGCGTTCCGTCCATGGCCGGCGATGCGCAGAAAAACAGGTACCCGTGGCGGTCGGGATGCAGCACCGCCTCCAGGCAATCCTTCGAGGGTACGCAGATGGGCCCCGGAGGAAGTCCCGCATACTTATAAGTATTATAGGGGGAATCCACTTCCAGGTGCCGCTTGAGGATGCGGCGCGGTTCATAATCAAAGCAGAAAGCCACCGTAGGGTCCGCCTCCAGTTTCTGTCCAATAGCCAGTCGGTTCAGGTACACGCCGGCCACCGAGGGCATTTCCGGGGCATAATTGGTTTCGGACTGGACAATGGAAGCCAGTACGGAAACCTGCTTGGGAGTAAGGCCGCGGGCCTTTGCCAGGGAACGGCGTTCGTCTGTCCAGAACGCGTCCCAAGCCTTTTTCTGCGAGGCCAGCACATCTTCCGGCGTAGCCGTCCAATAGACCTGGTAGGTATCGGGCAGCAGCAGGGAAAAGACATCCTGCGGCGAGAAGCCGAAAGAAGCCAGCAGGTCCCGGTCGCACAGGGCGGCATGCATGGAAGCCGAATCCAGCAGCAGCTGGTTGGATATTTTCCGGGCGATGGCGCCTTTCAGGCGCATGGTTCCGGACAACACCAGCGGCACCGGAGTCTGCCAGCCATGCTGCAGCATCCGGGGCACATACACGCTGGGCGCATCGGCCGGAATCACATAGTGGCCGGGCTTGAGCACCGGTTTCGCCTGGGCGAAAACCCGCTCCACGCTCTTCGGCCGGCGGGCATCGCAGCTATCCCGCACAAAAGCGACCACCTCGCTGAGCGGGGTGTCGGGATAGACATACAGATGGGTTTCCTTCCGGAAATTCGGCCATTTCCGGTCGGCATATTTCCTGACCAGGAAAAGGGCCGGTACCAGCAGTACCAGCAAGGCCAGGATTACCAAGCCCTTTTTCATTGCTTCCGGAGATAAATGGTGTCACCCTCACGCGGAACGTAGCCGGAGGGGAAGCTGTTCATTTTTTCCACCGAGGCCTGCTTCACACCGAACCGCTGGCAGATGTCGTGCAAGGAGATCGGCTCGTCGTCAACGATAAATTTATCCAGGCCCTTGGCCGCCTGGTTCTTCTTGGCCTGCAAATAGACGATGGTACCGGGCTCCAGCCGCGTCTCTTCCTGCATATCGTTGAATTTCAGCAACTCGCGCAAGAAAAGATGGTTGGATGCCGCGATGGAGGTCCAGGTCTCCCCTTCCACCGAATACAGGAAGGGAACACCGTTGCGGGAATACATCTCACGGCTCAGCGGGAAATGGAATTCCTCGCGGGCGGCTTCTGTCAGGCGTTTGGGTTCTTCCAGCGAAAGCGGCGATGCCGGAATCTCTTTGAACACTTCGTCGCGATATTCAGTGGCGTCGGCCGTCTTCCGGCGTTTGCGGTGCTTGGCGCGGACCTTCCCGGCCTTCTGCTTCGGAGCCTTTTCCCCGGCAGCCACGGCTTCCGGTTCCGGTGCAGGCTCTTCTATCCCGTCCAGGGCAACCGCGTCACCCACCGTCATCCGGTCGTATTGCGAAAGATTGTAATCCTCGATGATTTTAATCAGCTTGGACGCGTACTGCGGATCGGTGGCGTAGCCTGCCTTCTTCAGGCCGCGCGCCCAGGCCTTATAATCTGTCAACTCATTCTCGAAGAGGAACTTATAGCGGTCCCGATACCGCAGGAAATCACTGTGGTCGCGGAAACTTTCATCGGCCGAACCATAGACCCGGAAGCACTCGTTCCGGCGGTCATCGTCCACCTTCATGGTCTTGCCCTTCCAGTCGTGGCACTTGATACCAAAGTGGTTATTTCCTTTGGCAGCCAGTTCGGACTGACCATAGCGAGACTCCAGCAGGCCCTGTGCCAGGGTAATACTGGCCGGGACGCCGGTCCGGTACATTTCGCGCACCGCGGTGGCAGAATATTTGGCGATATATTTCTCCTGCGGAGATTTATCGGCCGAAACGGCCAGGATGGCACCCGCAAGGACAAGCATCAGAAAAAGCCTCTTCATAAAACCAATATTTGTTCTGCTAATATAGCAAATTATTCGCCACGCACCAAAGGAATGTCAAAAACATCCCCGTCGTCGGCCGCGAAACTGTTCGGGAAGAGGGTACGGCATTCCTGCTCGTAAGCCTGACGGTCAGTGCAGCGGGAAGAATAATGGCCCACCACCAGTTTTTTCGCCCCGGCTTCCAGGGCGCAGCGGGCGGCCTGGAGGGTGGTGGAATGGTGGCGCTGGGCAGCCTGGTCGGCCAGGGCGTCCAGATAGGTAGCCTCGTGATAGAGCAGGTCTACTCCCTTCACCCATTGCGCCAGTTCCGGGAAGGGAGCGGTGTCGCTGCAATAGGCAAAACTGCGAGGTTCATAGGGCCGATAGGTGGCAGCACTGCAGGGAATGACGGTCCCGTCTTCGCGGACCACATCCTCGCCGCGTTTCAGCGAGCCAATCTCCGTCAACGTGAAGGTATACCGCTCCAGCACGTCTTTCCGCACATTCAACTGCGGTTCTTTTTCGCGGAAAAGGAAACCGAACGTCTCTATCTTATGGTTCAGCGGGAAGGCGGAAACCTGCACCGATTTGGTCTCGTACACCACCTCCGGTTCCTTCATTTTCAAGGGAATGTGACGGATTTCAAAGTCCACTCCCTCGCCGTAATAGGACAGGAAGAATTTGAGGATGGGACCGAAGTTCGCGGGCGCGTATATATTTAAAGGTTGACCGCGGCGCAGCATCCCCATGGTAGAAAGCAGGGGCAGCAGACCGAACACATGGTCCCCATGGATGTGCGAGATAAAAAGGGAGTCGATGCGCATCAAAGGGATGCGATACCGCTGCAGCTGCTTCTGGACCCCTTCCCCGCAATCCAGTAAAAACAAGCGCCCGTGTACGGACAGTACTTGGGCGCTCTGTGACCTTTCGGGGACGGGCATGGCCGAGGCCGTACCCGCCACCGTCAGTTTAAAATCCATCGTTACTCACCTTTCTCGAGCTTATCCTTGAGCGCTGCAAGCTCAGAGATATCGCCGAGAGTGGTCTTCTCGATGTTGCTGTTGATCTTCTTGACAGCCTTCTTCGTGGTGTCGGCTTCGGCAGCCACCTTGGCTTCTTTCGCCTCGCTATAAGTGCGGACATGGGAAAGAAGGATGCGGCGGGTGCTGCGGCGCAGCTCGGTCACCTTGAAGGAAAGGGTCTCGCCGGCAACGGCCTGCTTGCCATCTTCCTTCACAAGGTCGCGGGTGAAAGCGAAGCCTTCATCCTCGCCTTGAAGCTTGATGTTGGCGCCCTTGTCGGTCAGGGAAGCGATGGTACCTTCCACCACGGAACCCACGGGATACTTGGCCTCTACCTCGTCCCAAGGATTCGGCAGCAGCTGCTTGTGACCCAGGCTGAGCTTGTGGTTGGCCTCGTCGAAGTCAAGGATCTGAACGTCGATGACATCACCGGTGGCAACCATCTCGGACGGATGCTTGATCTTGTTCCAGGACAGGTCGCTGATGTGAACCAGGCCTTCGACACCGTCTTCCAGCTCGGCGAAGACACCGAAGTTGGTGATGTTGCGGACGGTAGCCTTCTGCTGGGAACCAACGGGATATTTCTCGCGGATGCTCTCCCAAGGATTCTGGGTAAGCTGCTTCAGACCGAGGGACATCTTGCGGTTCTCGCGATCCAGGTTGAGGATCTGGGCCTCGACCTCGTCGCCCACCTTCAGGAAATCCTGAGCGCTGTGCAGACGCGGGCTCCAGGACATCTCGGAAACATGGATAAGGCCTTCCACGCCGGGCTCAACCTCCACGAAGGCACCGTAATCGGCGATGAGGACCACTTTACCCTTAACCTTGTCACCCTCCTTGAGGTTGGGATCCAGGTTATCCCAAGGATGCGGGGTAAGCTGCTTGTAACCCAGGGCGATACGCTTCTGCTGGGGATCGAATTCCTTGACGACGACCTTGATCTTCTCGTCCAGGGAAACCACCTCTTCGGGATTGTCCACGCGGCCCCAGGACAGGTCGGTAATGTGGATGAGACCGTCTACACCGCCCAGGTCCACAAATACGCCATAGTTGGTAATATTCTTGACGACGCCTTCGAGGATCTGACCTTTCTCAAGCTTGGAGATGAGTTCGCTGCGGCGGGCTTCCTGCTCGGCCTCGAGAAGGGCCTTGTGGGAAACAACCACGTTGCGGAATTCCGGATTGATCTTGACGATCTTGAAATCCATGGTCTGGTTGACGAACTGATCGTAGTCGCGGATGGGTTTGATGTCGATCTGCGAACCCGGGAGGAAGGCCTCGATGCCGAACACGTCGACAATCATACCGCCCTTCGTACGGGTCTTCACGAAGCCCTTCACGATCTCGTCGTTGTTGCAGGCCTCGTTGACGCGATCCCAGGACTTCAGGGCGCGAGCCTTCTTGTGGGAAAGGATCAGCTGGCCCTTGCGGTCTTCTGCGGACTCCACGTAAACTTCCACCGTGTCACCCACCTTCAGGTCCGGATTGTAACGGAACTCAGGGGCTGCGATGACACCCTCGCTCTTGTAACCGATGTTCACGATTACTTCGCGTTTGTTGATGCCGGTCACGACACCTTCCACGACCTCGTTCTCATTCACCTTGGAAAGAGTCTGGTCATAAGCCGCCTCGATATCAGCGCGGTTTTCCTCACCGGGAGCAACCGTGCTCTCGAAAGCATCCCAATCGAACTCCTCGGGAGCGATGGAAGCGTTCAGCGGCGCCTTTTTAATTTCTTCTGCCATAATTACTTAAAACTTTTGAATTAGGACGTTTAACATTATTTTCTGTGCCTCTCCCGGAAAACAAAAACGCGCCCCCGGGAAAAAAGGCGCGCAAATATAAGAATAAATTCCGATATTCAAAGAATATTTTACAGCATTTTTCGTCGGATGAACACGAAGAGGATGATCACCAGCGACATAACCATCACCCCCAGAATCACCAGCCACGCCCAAGGCAGACCCGCCAGGGGCAGCTTCACGTTCATGCCGTAGAAACTCGCCACCAGGGTGGGCGGCATGAGCAGCAGGGACACCAGGGTGAAAATCTTCATAATGCTGTTCTGCTCCAGGTTAATCAGACCCACCACCGTATCCTGCAGGTATTCCAGCCGTTCAAAACTGAAATTCGCATGGCTGATGCAGGAGCACGTTGAAACGGGGCTCCAGATCCTTGGGATATTTGTTGCTCTTGAGCAGGTTGGAAATGAGCCGCTGCTTATCCACGACGTTCTCGCGGATAATCATCGTATTCTCCTGTAACTGATTGATATCCAACAGGAATTCCTCGTTGATATCTTCCTTCTGGTTGATGCGCCGGCTGTACTGCGAGATCTCCTTGCTCATCAACTCGATCATATCCGCATCCAGGTCCACCCGCTGGTCCATGATGGTAGCGAAAATCGCATAACCCGATGTGTACAGCTTGGGCATCGCTTCGATCCGGCGCTGCAGTTCGGTGAACGACCGCAGGGGTACCTCGCGCAGGGTGGTGAGGGTATTCCCCACCAGGGTGAAGGACACCGCTTCCTCGGTATATTCCTCCGGACCCGGCATCAGGAAGTTGGTGTTGGCGAAGATAACCTTATCCGTCTCGCGGAAACGGGAGGAGCTTTCAATCTCCTCGGCCTGTGCCCGCGTCTGGATATCCGTCCCCAGAAATGCCTCCGTGGCATGCTTTTCCTCCCCGCTGGGAGCCAGCAGGTCAATCCACAATACGCTCTCCCGCTTGATGGAAGCGAAATCCGCTTCCGACTGGGAAACCAGTATCTTTCCGTTTACCTTGTAAAAAATATTCAGCATATCTCTTACTTTTGTGTCCGGCACGATAGCGTCGGGGGGTTAATCGTGCAAAGGTAGGAATATTTTTCGTTTATCCAACCCTTACGGCTTGAAAATCTGGCGTTGAGCGATAGAACGGCCCAGCGTCAGCGAGTCGGCATACTCCAGGTCGTCGCCGAATCCCAGGCCCCTCGCCAGCGAGGAAACCTTTATATAGACGTAGAAGGCGGTGGTCTCCCCTTCCACGTCTCCGCTCAAAGCCATGATGACTTCGATTTCGGTCCCGGCCTGCACCGCCGCCTGCACCCGTTCGCGGAGCTGGCGGATGGTCAGGTCGGACGGTCCTACGCCGGCAATAGGCGAAATAATCCCTCCCAGGACGTGGTACAGGCCATGATATTGGCCCGTAGCCTCGATGCTCATCACGTCCCGCACATTCTCCACCACACAGATGAGCCTGCGGTCGCGGGAACGGTCGGAACAGATGGAGCAGACGTCCCCGTCCGAAATCATCATACATTCCCGGCAGTAATGCGCCTCGTCCCGTAACCGGTCGATGGCCTGCGTGAAATGATGTACGTTTTCGGACGGTTGGCGCAGCAGGTGCAAAGCCAGACGCAAGGCGCTGCGACGGCCTACGCCGGGCAGCGTCCCGATCGCCTCGACCGCTTCCTGCAGCAGCCGGGAAGGGAAGGGTGCGTCAAGCATCCTTCTTTTCGTTCTGGTAAGCGGTAACCGCCGCACGCACCTGGCCGTATTCCAGCAGGAGCTTGCGGGCATAGTCGTAATCGTCGATTCCGGTCTCTTCCATGATCATGCGCGTACCGCGGTCAACCAGCTTGTGGTTGGTCAGCTGCATGTCTACCATCTTGCTGCCGCGCACGTGTCCCAGGCGAATCATCACCGAGGTGGAAATCATGTTCAAAACCAGTTTCTGGGCCGTTCCGGCCTTCATCCGGGTACTGCCCGTAACGAATTCCGGTCCTACGACCACGACGATGGGAATCTCCGTCGCAGCCGCCAGGGGCGAGCCTTCGTTGCAGGTAATGCAACCGGTGAGCATCCCCTTTTCACGGGCGATTTCTACCGCGCCGATCACATAAGGCGTCGTACCAGAAGCGGCGATGCCGATGACCACGTCATCTACCGTAGGCTGGAAGGGCTGCATATCGGCCCAGCCGCCTTCGCGCTTGTCCTCCGCCGCCTCGACCGCGTTGCGGATGGCCCGGTCGCCGCCGGCAATCAGACCGATAAATTTATCGTGCACCCCGTAGGTCGGAGGAATCTCCGATGCGTCCACGATGCCCAACCGGCCACTGGTTCCGGCTCCCAGGTAGAATACCCGGCCGCCGCGGCGCATGCGTTCCACGATGCCGTCCACCAGGGCTTCG
Source organism: uncultured Bacteroidia bacterium (assembly GCA_902799895.1). Lineage (GTDB taxonomy): Bacteria > Bacteroidota > Bacteroidia > Bacteroidales > UBA932 > Cryptobacteroides. Next base: position 7,260 of record CADCCI010000115.1, read on the forward strand.
ATCTTGTCCATGGCCCGGGCCACGGCCACGGGCACCGTACGGTCCTCGGCATTGATGGCCGTCAGGATCTCCCGCGTGGACATCTTCTCCAGATGGTCATAGCGGGACGATTGTTCCGTTGTTCTCATATTACGAATGATATTTTACCAAACCTTCCATCGGCTCCGGCAGGAAGACCGAGAACCGGACGCCATATTCGGCGCCTACCCGCTGCAGGATCTCGCGGCAGGCATAGCCAAAGCCGCCTACCACGCCCACCGGGCAGTTTTCAATGTCATACTGTTTCAGCGCCCGCTCAATGAAGTCGCGGAAATTCTGCTCCACCAGCTTGGTCACATAGTCCGACTTGCCATAGCGCTCCATAATCCAGGGTGCGAAACTTCCCAGATACTTGGCCGGGGTCTCGCTCTTGTAAACACTGCGCACCACCGTCATATATTCCACGTCGAATTCCTTGGCGAAGGGTTCCGCCACGTCCGCAGGCACCAGGCCTTTCAGGAAATCGGACAGGAAAAGGCGTCCCAGGCGGGTTCCGCCGCCCTCATCGCCCAGGATAAAACCGGCCGAACGGACATTCTTGACAATCTTCACGCCGTCGTAGAAGCAGCTGTTGGAGCCGGTTCCGAGGATGGCGGCGATGCCTTTTTCCTTGCCGCAGACGGCACGGGCCGCATCCAGCAGGTCGGAAGCATATTCAATTTCGATATCCGGGAAGTAGCCGCGCAGGACAGCATCCAGGGGACGCGCCAGTTCTGGAACCTTTTCGTCCCCTACCGGGATCAAGCCGGCCGCATAGAAATGGATTTCACATACATCGCTGCAGGATATTCCATTCTCCTTCAGGGTGTTGACCGCCTCTTCCACCACCGGGGGGATGACGCTCACCGCACCGGTTGCCACATTCAGTCCAAGAGTTTTGAAACGAAGCCGGACCTTTCCTCCGTCGGCGACGACCCAATCGCATTTGGTTGCGCCGCTTTCTGCTATGATAATCATCAGATTCTTTTTTTGT
>CADCCI010000116.1 GCA_902799895.1 uncultured Bacteroidia bacterium
GCGGACGCCCTGCGCAAAGCCGGCGCCACCGTCCTGGGCATGACCGCCATCTTCACCTATGGGTTCGACCTGGCTGCCGAGCGTTTCGCCGAGAGCAAGGTCGCCCTTGATACGTTGTCGAACTACCACGCCCTCATTGCCGAAGCCCGTACCCGCGGTCTGGTGGACGAGGCCCAGGCCGATATCCTCCGTGCCTGGAGGCGCTCCCCGGCGGAATGGGGCCAAAATCAAAGTGTATGAAAACGGATATCATCAGCAAACACGCCATCATCGACCGGGCTCCGGCGGAAATCTATATGATGTTCTCGGATATGCGCAATTTCGTGCAGTTCATTCCTGCCGATAAGCGCGAAGGCATCCGGGCCGATTTTGACAATATCTACGCGAATGTCCAGGGGTTCGATCTCGGCGTCACCGTTGCCGCCCGCCAACCCTATTCGCGGATCGATTTTAAGGACAACGGCGGACCGTTCCCGTTCTCGATGTCGCTCTTTTTCAGTGCGACTCCCGAGGCCGATCCCGCCAAGACCGATTTCCATATCGAGCTGTCCGCCGAGCTGAACATCATGATGAAGATGCTGCTGGGCAGTAAGTTACAGGATGCATTGAACAAGGTGGTGGATGGTTTGCAGGCGGTGTCCGAGGGGCGGATGCCCGAGGGGGTGTCGGCCGAGGATATCGAGAAGTATAAATCGGAATTCGGATTGTAATGGAGCGGTTGGACGATGGTGTTTTCCGGGCGTTGCTCGACCGGGCGATTGGCCCGGAGCGGGCTGCGAAGGCGTATCCCGCCTTCTTTGCCGCCCCCACCACCGCCATCCGCCTCAACCCCTTTAAGCTAGCACCGGCAGGGTCGGTATCCGAAGGGGTTGGTCCCTCGTCGCAGGAAACTTGGGGAAAATGCTCCTCGGGACCAACCCCTTCGGATACCAGGATACCGTGGAGCAAATGGGGCAGGATCCTGAAGGAACGTCCGGTCTTCACGCTGGATCCGCTGTACCATGCAGGCGCCTACTACGTCCAGGACAGCTCCGCTCAATTCGTCGGCCACGTCTTCCGAGCGCCCAACCGGCCGCATGGCTGAATGTCCTGGACCTGTGTGCGGCACCCGGCGGCAAGACCACAGACCTGGCGGCATCGCTCCGGGAACGCTGCGGAAACAAATTCCTGCTGGTGGCCAACGAAGTGATGCGAGCCCGCGTGGGCGTGCTGCACGATAATGTGGCCACTTGGGGCGATCCCCGCGTAGCGGTAACCAGTGCGGACCCCGCGGTCATCGGCCGGCAGGAAGGCGTCTTTGATGTGATTGTAGCCGATGTTCCCTGCTCGGGAGAAGGCATGTTCCGCAAAGACCCCGTTGCCGTGCGCGAGTGGTCGGAAGAAACGGTGGACCTGTGCGAAAAACGCGCCCGCCGGATCGTGGCCGATGTCTGGCCGGCCCTGAGGGAGGGCGGCCTGCTGGTCTTCTCCACCTGCACCTTTAATACGCGCGAGAACGACGGCAATGTGGCGTGGATAGCCCGGAACCTGGGCGCCACCGTCCTGCATCCGCTGGCGGGGGAGACCTGGCCGGAAGGCTTCGAGGTCCTGCCCACGACGTACGGCCATCTGCTGGTCCCGGGCTTTGTTCCGGGCGAAGGCCAGTACTGTGCCGTCCTGAAAAAAGACGGGGAGGCAGCGGCCGGTGTGCCCGATTTGGGCGCGCTGCGTGCGGCCTGGCCCTGCGCCAAGGAAGAAGCCCTGTCGCTGGACTGGGATTGCCGCTGTCCCGATGCCGAGGTAGACCGCCCCACGGCCCTCAAATTCCTCCACCGGGACTCCTTCGCCCTGCCCGACGCCCCCCGCGGCCTGCTCCGGATCACCTATGGCGGTTTAGGCCTGGGATTTGTAAAGAATATCGGAACCCGATGCAATAACCTCCTTCCTGTGGGGCGGAGAATCAGAATGGATATATGAAAAAATTAGGGATATTACTGGCAGCCGCCATCCTGACCGTGCTGCCGCTCAAGGCCCAGGAAGGGCCTACTCAAGAAGACTTCCAGAAGCGTTACGATTTGCTGGTGAGCAAGTTGGGACCTACGGGCGTTGGCATCGAAACCCTGCTTACCCGGTGGGAAAAAGCCTATCCGGAAGACCATAATATGCTCCTGGCCCAGTTCTCGTACTGGTTCACGAAAAGCCAGACGACCAAACTGGAGAAAATGGACCGGGACAAATACCTGGGCGCCGCACCTATCCTGCCCCTGAAGGATTCCCTGGGCAACAAGACCAACTTCTTCGAGGTCCGTTACTACGACGACGAATTGTACGGCAAGGCCTCCAAGGCCCTGGATAAGGTCATTGCCCTGGCCCCCGACCAGCTGGACTACCGTCTGCTGAAGGCCAACGCCCTCATTTCCTACGAGAAGGAAAGCCCGGATATGGCCCTTTCCCACCTGAAAGGCCTGATAGACTATCACTTCCACAACCATCCCAAATGGTCGTATCCGGGAATCGAGATGGACGCGGAAGCCTTTGACGCCCTTATGCAGGAATACTGCTTCGCCTTCTTCAAACTGGGTTGCCCCGGCGGCTATGACGCCTTCAAGGAGCTCTCGGAAAAGATGCTGCAGTACGAGCCCAAGAACACCCTCTTCCTGACAAACCTGGGAACCTGGGAACTGGTGGCCCACAAAAACCCCGCCGCGGCCATGAAACAGTACTCCAAGGTGCTGAAAATGAAGCCCGGAGACTATACCGCCCTGAAAAATATCATCCTGCTTGCCCGTTCCGAAAAGGACGTGAAGCTGGAAAAGAAATTTCTTCCCCAACTGATTAAGGCCACGACCGATGAAACCGAACGCGCCAGCTACGAGGTTCGGTTGAAGTCGCTCGCGGGCAAATCCTGAAACCGCGGAACCGATGAAACCCAACACCAAAGATCTCCTGTCGCGCTATGCCGTTGCCAGCCTTGGACTTATCTTCGTGGCAATCGGCGTTGCCCTCTCCCTGAAATCCAATCTGGGTACGGCTCCCATTTCCTGCCCGCCCGCTGTTATGAACCTCCAGTGGACCTTCCTCTCTGTGGGAACCCTGACATGGATGATGCACATTGTGCTCATTCTCATCCAGGCGGCCATCCTGCGCAGGCGGTTCAAGGTATCTTACCTGATGCAGCTTCCCGCCGCCTTCGTGTTCGGCTATCTGTGCGATGCCGCCATCTGGGCCTTCGACTGGATTCAGGTAGATTCGTATGAAACCCAGATGTTCCTGTGCATCCTCACCATCATCGTAACCGCCGTGGGCGTCCGTCTGGAAGTCATCGGCAACGCGTGGATGCTGGCCGGCGAAATGACCACGGTGGTGCTGTCCGATGTAACCCAGACGCGTTTCAGCACGGTAAAGGTGCTGTTCGATATCTTCTGTGTGATTCTCTCGGCCGCCTTCGCCTGGTTTGTCTTCGGTTACCTGACCGGAGACGGCAACTCGGTGGTGATCCGCGAGGGAACCCTCATCCTGGCCATCTGCACGGGCCTGTGTATGAAAATCACAGACCCGCTGGTGGATAAAGTCTTCCGCCGCTTCCTGGAGCGTCAACAGTAACGGATGGAGTCTGCGGTACGGTTTCTGAAAAATTGGATGTTGCCCATCGCCATTGTGACGGGGGCTTCGTCGTACCTGCTCTTCCATTTCCTGCCGGTCCTGCACGGAATCGGACCGGTCTGCCAGGCGGTGGCCGTGAAGGGACAGCCCACCCTGATTGGCATTATGCTCTTCCTGCAATTTGTGAAGATGGCCCCCTCGGACCTGAAATTCCATCGCTGGCATATCTGGCTCCTGCTTATCCAGGCGCTGCTTTTCCTCGGCCTTGCCTGGCCGGCCATGCATGTGCGGTCGGAGGCGGCGAAAATCGCCCTGGAGTGTGCGATGCTCTGCTTTATCTGCCCCACTGCGGCGGCTGCGGGGGTGCTGACCGACCGGTTGGGAGGCAGCCTGGCGGGCGTGATGACCTATACGGTCCTCATCAACACGGTGGCGGCCTTGCTGATTCCCGCCGTGATTCCGCTGCTGTATCCTTCCGCCGGCCTGACCTTCATGGGAAGCGTCCTGCGCATCGGCGGCAGGATCTTTCCCATTCTCATCCTTCCGTGCCTGGCGGCCTGGCTGGTCCGATTTTCCCTCCCGCGCCTGCAGGAATGGCTGCTCCCGCGGGCCCACTGGTCCTTTTACATCTGGGGTGTGACCCTCACGCTTTCCATGGTGCTGGCCACGCGCGCCCTGGTGCTGGACGCACCGGGTTGGATGGCCACCCTGCTGATTGTGGCGGTCTCCATTGCCTGCTGCATCTTCCAGTTCGGGACCGGACGGCTGATCGGGCGCATCTACAGCCACGGCGACAAGGTAACCGCCGGCCAGTCCATGGGCCAGAAGAACACCGGTTTCTTGATTTGGCTGGGCTATTCTTATATGACCCCCGTAACCTCCGTGGCGGGCGGCCTGTATGCCATCTGGCACAACCTTTTCAATTCGTGGGAATTGTGGCGGAAGAGAAAAAATGCTAAATTCGCGAGTTAGTTTGTTTAATTTTATATGAAACGAGTTTTGATGATTGTGAGTTCGGCCCTGGCCCTGGCGGCTTGCGGCACTTCTAAAGTCCCGGCAATCGATACGGGCAATTTTGATTTGAGTGTTTCCCCGAAAGAGGATTTCTATCATTATGTAAATGGCGGCTGGCAGCAGAAGAACCCGCTGAAACCGGAATTCGCCCGTTTCGGCGCCTTTGACGTGTTGGCCGAGAACAACCGGGTCCGCCTGAACGACCTGTTCCAGAGCATGACCCAGATGAAAACCGTCCCGGGCACCGTGGAGCAGAAGATTGTGGACCTCTATAAGATGGCCCTGGACTCCACCGTCCGCAACGAAGCCGGCGCCGCTCCCATCCAGCCGCTGCTGGCCGAAGTGGCCGCACTTGAGGACAAGGCCGCCCTGGTCCGGAAGATGGGCGAGCTCTTCAAAGTGGGCGAGAATATGTTCTTTAGCGGTTATGTCATGTCCGACCTGATGGACAGCAACTCCCAGGTTCTGTATCTGAGCCAGGGCGGCCTGGGTATCGGAGACCGTGACTACTACCTGAAAGAAGAAAACGCTGCCATCAAGGCGGGTTACCGCAACTTCCTGGAGCGTGTCCTGAGCCTGGCCGGTGTGGCCGACAGCACCGCTGTTGCCGCCAATACCCTGGCCGTGGAGGAATTCCTGGCCCAGATTTCCTGGACCCGGGAGCAGGAGCGCGACGTGCAGGCGCAGTACAACCCCCTTGCGCCGGAGCAGCTCTCTGCCACCTATCCGGGCTTTGACTTTGCCGGCCTGTTCCAGGCCATCGGCCTCCCGGAAATGGAGAAGGTCATTGTGAGCGAACCTTCCTTCTTCCAGGGCTTTGCCGAGTTCTTCGGCAAGACCGACGTGGCTGTCTTGAAGGACTATGTGACCGCCCATCTGGTAAGCGGAGCCTGCAGCTCCCTGAGCGACGATTTCTATGACGCTTCCTTCGATTTCTACAGCCGTCAGATGTCCGGCATCCAGGAGCAGAAACCCCGCTGGAAACGGGCTATGCAGGTGCCGAACAGCATTCTCGGCGAGGCGGTTGGCCAGATGTATGTGGCCCGCTATTTCCCGGAATCGTCCAAGAAGAAGATGATGGCGCTGGTGGAGAACCTGCGCGCCGCCTGGAGCGAGCATATCGACTCGCTGGACTGGATGAGCGATTCCACCAAGCAGCAGGCTTACGACAAACTTTCCACTTTCTATGTCAAGATAGGATATCCGGACACCTGGAGAGATTATTCAAAGCTTAATATTGACGACACTCTCTCATACTACGAGAACATGTGCAACGCTTCCGAGTTCTATCTTGCAGACATGATAGACCGAAAGGTAGGAAAGCCTGTTGACAAGACCGAGTGGCTTATGACACCTCAGACCATCAATGCTTACTACAACCCTACAACCAACGAGATCTGCTTCCCTGCAGGTATTCTCCAGCCACCGTTCTTCAATCCGGAGGCAGACGATGCCGCAAACTACGGAGCAA
>CADCCI010000117.1 GCA_902799895.1 uncultured Bacteroidia bacterium
GCTCCATGCGCTGCCGCAGCTGCGCGATGGCCTCCGGAGAGAGGAGGTCCACCTGCCCGACAACAAAGTAATAACGAATATGCGTCAAATAGGAAGAATATCGAAAGCCTGTGCCGTCCTGCTGCTGGCACTGACCCTCCCGGCGTCTCTTCAGGCAGGCAAGAAACCCTCCAAGGTAGCCCTGGCCATCGTGATAGACGAAGCAACCTACAACGCCACCGCCGCATCGGTCCAGCGGTATGCCGATGCCGTACGGCGATACAACCAGAAACCGGTGGAAATCCTGGTCGATCAGTGGACACCCCAAAAGGTCCGCGACACCCTGCATACGCTGTGGCAGACCCGGCAGCTGGAAGGGGCCGTCCTCGTGGGCGAAATCCCCATTCCGATGATTCGCCGGGCGCACCACCTGTGCACGGCTTTCAAGATGAACCCTTCGTGGCCCATCAAGCGTTCTTCCGTGCCCTCGGACCGTTTCTACGACGATTTCGATCTGCAGTTCAACTTCCTGGAGCAGGATGGAGACCTGTATTACTTCGACCTCTCCCCGGAGGGGGCACAGCGTGTCCGCTGCGACATTTTCACCGCCCGCATCAAACCGTCCAAGACCGATCCGGAACATTCCTTCACGGAACTGATTGCGGAATTCCTGGACCGGGCGGCCGCAGCCAAAGCCCAGACCGAGCCCCTGGACAAGGTGTTCCACTTTGGCGGTCACGGCAACAGCTCCGAAAGCCTGCAGGCCCGTATCGATGAGGAACGCGCCTACTATGAGCAGTTTGGGCTGCAGGAGCCCGAAGGACAGGTCCGCTTTGTCAACTACAGCGACGAGAAGTTCCCGCGCAAACGCCTCCTGTCCGCCCTGGCCGACCCGACTGTGGACTTTGCCCACCTGCATACGCATGGCGGCGTGAAAGCCCAGTATATCAGCAAAGAGCCGTATACGTTCATGGCCGGCGAACACCTGGAAGATGCCAAGGAATTCTTCCGCGGCAAGATGCGGGATGCCAAGGACAAGGAAAAAACCGCCGAGCAGCTGAAGAAGGCCTATGGCATTCCGGACAGCTTCCTGGAAGGCTGGGACGACCCGGCGGTCACCGCCCGCGATTCCGTGCGCAGCGCCTCGGTTGATATCGTCCTGGAAGACCTGGACGGCTTTAAACCGGGTGCGAAAGTGATCCTGCTGGACGCCTGTTTCAACGGAGCCTTCCTGCACGACGACTATGTGGCGGCCCGCTATGCCTTCGGGCACGGCAGCCGGACGATGGCCGTGACGGCCAACAGCGTGAACATCATCCAGGACCACTGGAAGAACGAACTGGCGGGCATGCTGGCCGCCGGAGTCTGCGTGGGCGAATGGGCCCGGCAGTACCAGACCCTGGAGTCCCATCTGTTCGGCGACCCGACCTTCCAGTTCAGCCCCACGAATCCCCAAGGCGTGGACATGACGCTGGCGAAAGATATCCATGACGGGAAATACACCTCGTGGAATTGCCTGGACATGCTCCAGACCTCCCCTTCCCTGAACGTGCGCCTGGAAGCGTTCTATTACCTGATTCGCGAGGCCGATTCCGCTCCCCTGCTCGCCCAGGCCCTCCGTACGGGGCTGGACGACAGCTACGAGATGATCCGCCGGATGGCTGCCCGCTATGCCTCCACCTTTGGCGACCCGTCCCTGCTGCCCGTCATCGCCCGGCATTATCTGGACCCGCTGGAGGGTGCCCGCGTGCGGTATCACCTGACGGCCGCCTTTGCGCAGTATTCCTACTCCGATGTTTTAAAGGCCCTACGGGATAACTGGAACGGCATCTGGCCGGAACCGGCCGATTTTGACAACCTGCTGGCCCGCCTGCAGCGCAGTGCGGAAAGCACCGAGCGGGAGCTGGCAGACATCACCCGTCCGGAAGCCAATGCCAAGGAACGCGCCCAGACCGTGAGCGGCCAGCGCAACGCCTGTCTGCCCGCCGCCATCGAGCCTATGGTGATACTGGTAAAGGATTCCGCCGCCCCGCAGGAGCTGCGGCTGAAAGCGGCCGAAGCCCTGGGCTGGTACACCCTGTCCTTCTACCGCCAGCAAATCTATGACCGCCTTCGCGGTTACCGTGCCGAAGACCCGGATGTGGCCGACGAAGTGAGAAGAACCCTCAGAAGATTGGAAGACAATGCACATACGAAGTAAACTGCTGCTGCTTGCAGCCGCCTTCCTGGCCTTTGCCGGGACGTTGCGGGCCCAGGGACAGGGCGAAATCTACGGCACCGTAAGCACCCTGGACAAGGGCGTCAAGGTACCCGTAGACTATGCTGTGGTCCTGCTCCGGAACGCCGGGTTCTACACCACCACCGATGCCAAGGGAAACTATTCCCTGAAAGGTCTGGACCCGGGAACCTATGAGTTGGTCATCCAGCTCATCGGTTATGAAAATGTAGAGGAAAAAATCACCGTCAAGGGCCGTGTCCGCAAGGATTACGTGCTCACGGAGAGCTCCTTCCGCCTGGAAGAAGTCCATGTGGTGGCCGAAGCCTCCAAGGCCGGCGAAGCCACCGCGTCGCGCATCTCGCGCCAGGCGATAGACCATAGCCAGACCTCTTCGCTGCGGGACATCATGGGCCTGCTGCCGGGTGCCACCATCACGAATCCCGACCTGAGTTCGGCCCACAGCATCTCGCTGCGAACCGCAAACGCCAGCGATATGAACAGCCTGGGTACCGCCATCATCGTGGACGGAGCGCCGATGTCGAACAATGCCAATATGGAAGGCATCACCGCGGCGATGAACGGCGTGTCCACCCCCATCGCGGGAACCTCTGTATCGGCCGGCGGTGCTACGCCGAACGGCGGTATCGATGTGCGGCAGCTATCGACCGATAATATCGAATCGGTGGAGGTGATCCGCGGTATCCCGTCCGTGCAGTATGGTGACCTGACCTCCGGTGCGGTCATCATCCACTCGAAAGCCGGTGCGGAACCGTTGACGTTGCGGCTCAAGACCGATCCGAAAATCTACCAGGTGGCCGCCTCCAAGGGTATCCGGCTGGGAGAGAAGGCCGGCGACCTGCACCTGAGCGGCGACTACGCCTACTCCAACGCCAAGACCACCGAATCCTACGCCTATTACCAGCGACTCAACCTGAAGGGACTGTGGTCCAAGCGGTTCGGCAACCTGAACACCACCACGTCCCTGGACCTGCGCCTGGGCAAGGATACCCGCGACAACAACCCCGACGACAAGCTCACCAACCTGGCCTCGGGCGGAACCAACCTGGGTTGGCGCATCAACACCAACGGTACCTGGACCATCAACAAAGGCTGGCTCAAGACCCTGCGGTACGACCTCTCGAACACCTTTACCTACAAGGAATCCTACCACGAGCAGGATAACATCAACGCCATTGCCATCTACACCACCAATATGACGGATGGAACCACGGTAGCCGATGCCGTGGGCCGCAAACTCTATGACATGGGCGGAAAGGAAATCACCGCTCCCGGCACCTCCGGCGCCTATGCCATCATGACGCCGTATTCCTATTTCTCGCATTACGATTTCTATGGAAAGGAACTGAACACCTTTGCCAAGGCCTACCTGAACCTGTTCAAGCAGTGGGGCGATACCAGTGAAAAAATCCTGGTGGGTGCCGATTTCAAATCGGACGGCAACCTGGGCAAGGGCCTGGTCTTCCCGAAAGACTGCCCGCCCAACCGTACCAACACCGAATCGGGTTACCGCGAGCGCCCGCTCTATGATATCCCGTTCGTAAACCAGACCGGTCTCTTTGCCGAGAATACCTTCCGCACCCACGTCTGGCAGCGCGCCCTCAACCTCACGGCCGGTGTCCGATTCGATATCGTAAACGGCCTCACGGCCCTGAGCCCGCGTGTCAACGCCTCCTTCGACCTGATTCCCGACGTGTGGTCCCTGCGGGCCGGATACGGCGTTACCGCCAAGGCGCCTACCGCCGCCTACCTCTATCCCACCAATGCCTATTACGACCAGGTGAACATCAACACCACCGAGGCCCCGGATCCTGCCGACCGGGCGGTCATGGCCACGACGCGGATTTACGACACCACCAATCCAGACCTGGAAATTGCCCGCAACCGCAAGCTGGAAGCCGGCTTTGACCTGAAGATTGCCGGCCGGTACCGCCTGAGCGTCACCTTCTACGATGAGCTTATGAAGAACGGCTACACCTACGGCCGCACCTACGAGACCTTCGCCTGGGTGCCGTACAAGACCTGGGCCCTCGGCGGCCACGACTCGGCCGGAAACCCGCTCTTCGCCCCCGAATGGGACACCCACCGCTTCTTCTCCTACTACCGGCCTATGAACACCGCCTATGAGCACCATTACGGTTTGGAGTACGAACTGGACCTGGGCCGTTTCAGCGGCATCCGCACCTCCTTCTTCCTGAATGGCGCCTGGATGCATACCATGTCAACCAACTCGGGCGAGACCTTCGCGCTGAACCTCAAGGAGGGCAGCTATGTGAACAGCCACGTATCGGTATATGACCCGGAAGTCAAGAAATACCACTACGAGAAGTTCCTCACCACCCTGCGGGCCACGCACAACATCCCGTCCATCGGTTTCGTGGTAACGCTCACCACCCAGGTGAACATCTTCACGAAGAACTGGACCGATTACCACAACGACGAGGCCCCGCAGCGATACATCTCCAACGACGACGGAAAGGTCTATGACTTTACCGCCGAGATGGCTGCCGACCCCGCCTACAAATATATGATCGGCCAGCAGTCCGACTCGCGTTTCATCCGCAGCCACACCATCCCCACGGTCGTTTTCAACCTGAACGTATCCAAGGAAATCCGGAATTTCATGACGGCATCGTTCTATGTAAACAACCTGTTCACCTCCCGCCCGCTGGATCCGTCCGAGATTTCCAAGGGCTCCTATACCGAACTGAACAACCCGATGTATTTCGGCTTTGAAATCAAACTGAAGATATGAAAATCCGTTCCATCATTACCATAGGCTGCCTGACCGCGCTCCTGCTTTCCTGCGTCAAGGAAG
>CADCCI010000118.1 GCA_902799895.1 uncultured Bacteroidia bacterium
GGGCGGAGGTGGCGGGATGGCCGGAGCAGGTGGTAGGAGCGGGGCGGAGCGGTACAAGGCGACATGCCACCCCCGGCTAGGGGGTGCCTGCGAAGCGATTGGCCTTGTGCGGGTTGCGCAGGCGGGGGTCGCCGGTGCCGCCCTGGCCCGCGACGGGTAAGGCCGGGGCAATGCCGCCCTGGCACGCGACGGAAAGGCACGCAGCCCGAACCGCGCTAGAGGCGGCCAAGAGCGGGCTGGGGCGGGATGCAAGCAGATTTTTCCGGGGACGATTTTTGCATTTTTTCGTAAACAGTTGTAACTTTGAAGATTATTGCTATTTATGGCACTAAAGTGATAATAATAATTAAATATAACCCAATATGAAAAAGTACCATTTTCTGGCATGTGTAGCAGGACTCGGCCTGCTGACCGGACTGGCTTCATGCAAACTGGACATTCCCAAGGAAGTCCCCACGTCGTTTGAAACACTCACCGTGGAAAAGCAGGACATCACGATTCCCGTCAAATTCAGCGCAAGGCTGAAGGGTATGACGGACGTAACCGTTTCCCCGCAGGTAAGTGGTCAGCTGATGAAAATCTGACGCTCTTTGTCATCGACCAGCGTAACGCCCAATTGGAACTGGAAGCCGCCCAGGCCAACCTGAACTCATGCCTGGCAGCGGAGAACAGCGCGAAACTGGAGTACGAATCCAACAAGAACCTGTTCGAGAAGAAAATCGTGAGCCAGTATATGCTGGACAACTCGGAGAACTCTTACAAACGCGCAAAAGCAGCGGTCTCCCAGGCAGAGGCAGCTGTGAACCGGGCGAAAGTCAACCTTGGCTTCTGCACCATCAAGTCTCCGGTAACGGGCATCATCGGCGAGATTCCGGTAAACCCGGGCGTCCAGGTTTCGCCGTCCACCACCTTGTCTATTATCAGCGGCAATTCCACCATGAAGGCGGAATTCTCCCTGCCCGAAACGGTAATCGAATATGCCGTTTCTTCGGGCTATGGCGGACATGCGAAAAATGCGCTTAAGAACTTCCCCGATGTAACCTTCGTCATGAAGAACGGTACGGAGTATCCCTACAAGGGCCGCATCACCGGCATAACCGGTATGATTAACTCCTCCACGGGTACCATCACCTGCAAGGCGTACTTCCCCAATCCGGATGGAGCCCTCTTCTCCGGCATCCAGGGAACGGTCGTGATTCCGTCCTCCAGAAAGGACGTCATCGTGATCCCCCAGTCCGCTGTCCTTCGTCTCCAGGACAAGGCTTTGGTCTATAAGGTAAAAGCCGATAGCACCGCCACCGCCGCCACCGTGACGTATTCGGATGCTGGAAACGGCCAGGACTTCATCATTTCAAGCGGCCTCAACGTAGGCGACCGCATTGTTACCGTCGGAGCCAACAACGTACAAGAAGGGCAAAAGGTACTGTTTTAGCTTATGAAGAACAATATTTTCATCAATCGCTATGTAATGGCGTGTGCCATAGCGATTGTCATCACGCTGGTGGGTGTCATCTGCATGGTTACCCTGCCCATCGAGCAATACCCGAACATCGCACCGCCGACCGTGCGCGTATCCACATCCTACACCGGTGCGGATGCCAACACCATCATGAAGAGCGTGATCCAGCCGCTGGAAGAGAATATCAACGGCGTACCGGGCATGACCTATATCACCAGTTCGGCATCCTCCTCGGGCGATGTGAGCATCCAGGTGTACTTTGAACAGGGAACCGACCCCGATATCGCGGCTGTGAACGTGCAGAACCGCGTTTCCAGGGCCACCGCCCTCCTCCCTTCGGACGTAACGAAGGTAGGCGTACAGGTGATGAAACAGCAGAGCAACATCCTGCACATCGGTGCCTTGAAATCCTCCGACGGCCAGTATGACACGGACTTTATCGCCAACTATATCGATATCAACATCCGTCCCCGACTGATGCGTATCACCGGTGTGGGCGATGTTATGGCCCTGGGTAACACCTACGCGCTGCGTATCTGGATGAAGCCGGATGTGATGGCCCAGTACGGCCTGACGCCCGACGACGTCTTCGCAGCCATCGGCAGCCAGAGCTTCGTTTCCGCCACGGGTTCCCTGGGCGAGCAGAGCGAGAACGCCTATCAGTACACCATGGAATACAAAGGTACGCTAAAGACGGTAGAAGAGTTTAACGATATCGTCCTGCGTACGATCGACGGTGGTCACATGCTGCGCCTCAGTGACGTGGCAGACATCGAGATCGGTGCCGTCAGCTACAACTTTACCTCGAATATCGACGGCATGCCGGGTGCCATCTACATGGTCTTCCAGGCTCCCGGGGCCAACGCCACCGAGGTGAACGCCCGTATCTCCAAACTGTACGAAGAGTTGAAGCCCACCATGCCCGCCGGGCTGGAATTCGAGATCCTGGAAACCTCCGATGACTTCCTCTTCGCCGCCATCCACAACGTGGTAGAGACGTTGATCATCGCCATCATCCTCGTGATCCTGGTGGTGTACTTCTTCCTCCAGAACTTCAAGGCGACCCTCATCCCGTCGCTTTCCATCATCGTTTCCCTGCTGGGAACCTTTGCGATTGTCTCCTTAGCCGGCTTCTCCTTGAACATCCTTACGCTATTCGCGTTGGTGTTGGCCATCGGTACGGTGGTGGATGATGCCATTGTGGTGGTCGAGGCCGTGATGGCCAAGATGGAAAGTGGTATCTCAGATGCCCGCCAGGCCACCCGCGAGGCCATGAGCGAAGTATCCACCGCCGTTATCTCCTGTACGCTGGTCTTCATGGCCGTGTTTATCCCCGTGGCCTTTATGCCCGGCACTTCCGGCTCGTTCTTTACGCAATTCGGTGTTACGCTGGCCTCGGCCGTGGGTCTCTCCTGCGTCTGCGCATTGACCCTCTGCCCCGCTCTCTGCGCCATCTTAATGCGTTTCGACAAGAAAGACAAAGAAAAGAAGAATTTCAGCTACTATGTAGCGAAAGCCTACACCGCCAGCTATAACGCCATCCTCAAGAAATACTCGGGCGCCG
Organism: uncultured Bacteroidia bacterium; assembly: GCA_902799895.1. GTDB lineage: Bacteria > Bacteroidota > Bacteroidia > Bacteroidales > UBA932 > Cryptobacteroides. Next base: position 3,024 of record CADCCI010000118.1, read on the forward strand.
TGAGCAAATTCATCAAGCGGCCGTGGATTTCGGGTGTCCTGCTGGCCGTTGCTGCCGTACTGCTCTTCATCTTTATGCGCGGCCTGCCTTCGGGTCTGGTGCCCCAGGAAGACCAAGGCGTATTCTTCGCCGAAGTCCGTGCCCCGGAAGGCTCTACCCTGCATGAAACACAGGAAATCGTCAATCTGGTGGAAGAGAAAGTCAAGAAGATTCCCGAATTGGAGAATTATGCCGTCATTTCCGGTTACGGTATGATGGCCGGCCGCTCGGGCAGCTGCTACGCCACCATCATCATCCGTCTGAAGAACTGGGACGACCGTCCGGGCATGAACCACAACATCATGCTCGTCTACGCCCGATTCTCCATGGACTGCAAGGATATCAAGAACGCTCAGGTCATCCCGTTCCAGATGCCACAGGTGCCTGGTTACGGTTCCAACAGTAGTGTGAACCTCGTGCTCCAGGATATGCAGGACCGCCCGATGTCGGAATTCAATGCCGATGCCACCAAGTTCCTGGCCAAGCTGAACCAGCGCCCGGAAATCATGATGGCCATGAGTACCTATTCCGAGCGTTTCCCGAAATACCAGGTCGAGGTCGATGCCGCACAATGCGACCGTCTTGGTGTATCGCCCGCCGTCGTCCTCCGGACCCTGGGTTCCTTCTGCGGCGGCGCCTATGTGGGCAACTTCAACCAGTTCGGCAAGGTCTATCGTATCATGGCCAACGCCGCGCCGGAATACCGTCTGGATCCTTCCTCGCTCAACAACATCTTTGTGCGCGTGAAGGGCGGAAGGATGTCTCCCATCTCCCAATTCGTCACCTTGAAGGAGGTTGTGGGTTCGGCCAGCGTGGATCATTTCAACCTCTTCCAGAGTATCACCTGCGGTGTCATGACCGCCAGCGGATTCTCCGAGGGCGATGCCCACAAGGCCATCGCAGAGGTCTTCAAGCAGACGATGCCCAACGGATACGGATATGAGTATGGCGGTATGTCCCGCGAGGTCGAAGAGGCCAGCGGTTCCAACGCCACCGCCCTCATCTACGTCATCTGCGCCATCCTCATCTTCCTGATTCTGGCCTCGCTTTACAACTCGTGGTTCACGCCGTGGGCCGTGCTTTGCTCGGTTCCCTTCGGCCTCATGGGTTCGTTCGGCGCTGTCTGGCTGGTCTCGCTACTGCACCTGCCCGGCATGGAGAACAACATCTACCTGCAGACGGGTGTCATCATGCTCATCGGCCTCTTGGCGAAAACGGCCATCCTGATTACCGAGTTCGCCGCCGAGCGCCGCGCCCAGGGCATGTCCATCCGCGATGCCGCCTTTGCCGCCTGCGAGGAACGTCTGCGCCCGATTTTGATGACCGTCGTCACGATGATTGCGGGTATGATTCCGCTCATCATCGCCGGCGGTGCCGGTGCCAACGGTAACCGCGTCCTCGCCCTCGGCGTCACCGCCGGTATGGCCGTCGGTACCCTCGCCCTCCTCTTCGTTGTCCCCGCGTTCTTCATCGTGTTCCAGAAACTGCACGAGAAGTTCCAAGGGAGTGAAGTTGAACTTAAAACAGAGGAATAAATCATGACAAGACTTAGCAATATCTTCACCGCTGCAGCCGTGGGCCTTTTGCTCACGGGCTGCGGCCTATACAATAAGTACGAACAGAAGACCGAAGCCCCTTCCGATGTCTTCGGCACCACGCAGGACATGCTGAAGGCCGAGGACGCCGAATCGATGGCCCGGCTTTCGTGGCGGGAATTCTTCCCCGATCCCAAGCTCCAGACCCTCATCGAGCAGGTCCTGGCCAACAATACGGACATGAATTCCGCCCGTATCGCCGTGGAACAGAGCGAGGCCTCGCTCAAGATGGCCAAGATGGCCTACCTGCCATCGCTCAGCTTCGCGCCGCAGGGAACCCTCTCCCGGTTCGATGACAACCCTTGGTCCAAGACCTACAACCTCCCGCTGCAGATGTCGCTGGATGTAGATCTGTTCGGCAGCATCACCAGTAAGAAACGTGCCGCCCAGGCCGTGGTCCTGCAGGCCCAGATGCAAGAGGAAGCCATCCGCGCCAACCTGATTTCCACCACCGCCCAGCAATACTACATGCTGCAGCTGCTGGACCGCGAAATGGCCATCCTGACCATGACCGACAGCCTCTGGAACGCCTCGCTGGAAGCCCAGAGAACGCTCTGGGAAAACGGAAAGTCGTATAGCACCGCCGTGCACCAGATGGAATCCTCCTACCTGAACGTCAAGACCCAGATGGTCGATATCCGCCGCAACATCCGCGCAACCGAGAATGCCATCTGCCGCCTGCTGGCCATCCCGCCGCAGCATATCGACCGGGCGGTATTCGGCACATCCAACCTGGAGTCCCGTCCGGACGACAAGGGACAGCGCATGTTCGATACCCAGTTCCTGAAGATCGGCATCCCCGCCGCCATGCTGGAACGGCGTCCTGATATC
>CADCCI010000119.1:0-1787 GCA_902799895.1 uncultured Bacteroidia bacterium
AAAACGGAACGTGGTGGGATGGACGCAATAACCCAGGTTCAAGACATTGTAGTTGAGGGCCTTGGTCAGCGGATACAGCTGGCGGCCTTTCTCGGAGGCGGTAAAATAGCCCAGCTTTGCGGAAAGGTTGCGCAGGGCCATGATAACCAGGCCGGGACCGTTCTTGCGCGGACAACGGGTCACACAAGACATGCACTCGCCGCAATACCAGATGGTATCGCTCTTCAGCAAGGCCTCGATTTCGGCATCGTCCTTGCGCTGAACCGTGTCCACAATCTTGCGCGGATCGTATTTATAGAACTCAGCCGCAGGGCAGATGGCCGTGCACGTCCCGCAATTGATGCAGGTGTGCAAGCCCTCCTTGAAGCGGTAGTCCTTACATAATTCGTCGTATAATTTACCCATATAAGGTGTAAAGGTAAGGACTTTTTCTTAAAAAAGAAAAAACCTAGAGGTCCAGCAGGTCGCGACGGTCCAGGAAACGGAAGGTCGAGGCCTCTATCAGGTGCTCGGGACAGATGTCGCCCGGAGGCATCCCGCAGGCCACCGCCTTCAGGTCTGCAATGGTGCGCGACAGCTTCAGGATACGGGTGTAGGCGCGGGCGGATAGGCCCATCCGGAGCATCAAGGTCTCCAGCTGGTCGCGGCAGGCGTCCGATAGCGGGCAGTATTTTTCCACAAGCTTGCCGGACATTTCGGCATTGGTAAAGATGCCTGTTCCCGCAAACCGTTCGCGCTGGAGGGCGCGTGCCGCGGCCACCCGGGCCGCCACCTGCGCGCTGGATTCCCGCTGCACCCCTTTCCCCCTACGTACCAGCAGTTTGGGATCGACCGGATGCAGCCACAGATGGATATCGATCCGGTCCATGATGGGACCGGACAGGCGGCTCAGGTAGTTGGTCCGCTGCCCCGCCGTACAGGTACATCGGTCCCCCTCTCCATAATACCCGCACGGGCAGGGATTGGAGGCGGCCACCAGCATGAACGAGGCCGGGTATTCCAGCTTCATCCGCAGCCGGGAGATGGTGACCTTCCGGTCTTCCAGCGGCCCCCGGAGCGCCTCGATGGTGGCCTTGGGCATCTGCGCCAGCTCATCCAGAAAGAGTACCCCGTGGTGAGCCAGGGTGATTTCCCCGGGAAGGATGTTGTCTCCCCCGCCCCCGCCGACAATGGCCGGCAGGGAGGCGCTGTAATGCGGTGCGCGGAACGGCCGTTCGCGGATGAGTCCGAACACCTCGCCGCTCCGCTTTCCCGCCACTGAATAAATTTTGCTGGTCTGGAGGGCCTCTTCCGTGGTCATAGGCGGCAAAATCCCCGCCAGGGCCTTTGCCAGGGAGCTTTTCCCGGCACCCGGAGCGCCGACCATTACCAGGTTGTGTCCCCCGGCCGCGGCAATTTCAATGGCCCGCTTGGCTCCTTCCTGCCCGATGATGTCGGCGAAATCCATGCACGAAGGAGCCTGTTTCTGCTGCTGGGCCTGGCGTTCGGCCTGCCGGAAACGACGGGTGTTCCAGATAAGCATTTCGGCCGGATCCTCTTTCTCTTCCAGGATGGCCAGCACATCGGCCAGCGTCTCTACCCCGAAGAGCAGGGTGTCCCGGTTCTCGACCGCCTCCATGGCCGACCGGGCGGGCAGGATGGCTCCCGCCAGGCCCTGTTTCACCGCCAGTTCCACCATGGGCAGCGCACCCGGTACCTCGCGGACCGATCCGTCCAGGCCCAGCTCTCCCATGATAATGTAGCGTCCCAGTCCGGGCAGGTCCCGCTGCCCCGAAGCCGCGATGATT
>CADCCI010000119.1:1829-7662 GCA_902799895.1 uncultured Bacteroidia bacterium
TGGGCAGGTGGGCAGGCGCCAGGTTGATGACAATTTTCTTTCCAGGCACGCGGAAACCCATTGACTGTAAAGCGGTTACCGTACGCAGCAGACTTTCTTTGACCGCCACGTCCGCCAGTCCCACCAGATGGATCCCGATACCATTGATTACGTCTACTTCTACAGTGACCGGCACGGCGTCGATTCCAACGCACTTGGCCGCATTGATATGAATAAGCATCGTCCGATAGTTTTACGTTTCGGGCGAAAATGCTGAAAAAATCAAAGCGCTTCTTTAAAAAAAATATAATTGTGGCTAAATGCCAGCCGATGTGGCGAACAAGGCAAACAGGGCGCTGCCGCTACCGGACATGGCCGCATAGACGGCTCCGGCATCGTACAGGGACTGTTTCACGGCCGCCAGTTCCGGATGCTTGGCAAAGACGGTCTCTTCGAGATCGTTCTCCAGGCAATCCTTCCATTCCGATACCGGTCGCGCCAGGGCTTCCTGCAGCGGGACCGGCTGGTGCTCCCGAACTTCGAGCGGGACGATGCCGCGATACGCATCGGCCGTAGAGACCGCAATCCCTTCGGGGACCAGCACCTGCAGCTGATAGCCTTCCAGCGACAGCGGGAAAGGCGTCAACACCTCGCCGCGACCGATTCCCAGCATGGGTTCTTCGTAGATGAAAAACGCGCAGTCGCTGCCCAGCCGGGCCGCATAAGCGGCCAGTTGTTCCCGGGAAAGGGGCAGGTTGAACAGGTCCGCCAGCATGCGCTGGGCGAAAGCGGCATCGGACGATCCGCCTCCGAGTCCAGCACCCACCGGAGAAGTCTTTTCCAGGTAAATCTTCACGGAGGGCAGGGAGAAGTCGGCATCCAGCAAGCCATAGGCCCGGGCGGTCAGGTCGGACAGCGGATCCCAGTCCACCCCGCCGGCCCGCGCCAGGGTAATCATGAGTTTCCCGTCGGGCGAGATGGCCTGGGCGACCTGTTCCTGTCCGTAGCGGGCAAACAGGGATGCCGCCGTCTCGCCGAAGGTGTCTGCGGGAACGATTTCCAAGGTGTCGGAAATGTCGCGATACGGGACGAAAACGGTTTCCAAATCGTGATATCCGTCCGCTCTTTTGCGGATTCCAGCGACTCAATCTTGGCAACCTGAGCCTTTAAGTCCTTCAAGGTTTTTATCCGGACAATCTCACCACAGTAGTCGAGATACCCGGCAACCTTGAAACGTGAATTACTATCCGCCTCAGAATCTTCAATCTCATAAGTTGAGACTCCTAAGGCATCCGCTATCCTCTTTAATGTATCTGCTTTTAGTTCCTGTTTCCCGTTGAGTATCCGGCTGATTGTTCCAAGGGCTAGTCCGCTCTTCTGCGCTAGCTGAGTTTTGGTGATGTCCCTCTCGTTCAGTTGTTCAAGGATGTTCGAAATGGCTGGATTCATACGTATTGATGTTATCATCAACCCTCCCCGGCCATCGCATCAGGACGGACAATTTAGATGGAGATCCTGACTTTGAGAAAGGATTCTACCTTCTCCGCAAGACCCTCTGTCCTGCCGTGCTTATCTGAGCTCTACTCTCGGCACTACTCATTCTGCGCCGTTTTTCATACGGCGATTTTGTTTTTTTTATCACTTTCATTATCTTCGTAGTTAATAATCTAACATCCTTTAATGAAAAGGAAATATAAAGTATTAAAATAAATAACTTACAAACAATAGATGCTAAATTAACGCATCGTTAGTATTTGCATAAAATAACAAACACGGCCATGAAGAAAACGTATTTTGTATTCGCTGCAATCGCGCTGTTTTTTGCATGCCAGCCAGAAAGTATTCATAGCGGTTCAAATAATCGTAATTATGCCGTTCCTGAAGCTATTGACCTTGGGCTGACCGTGAAATGGGCATCATTCAACCTTGGTGCCAGCAAACCGGAGGATTATGGCGATTTTTACGCCTGGGGCGAGATCGAGCCCAAAAAAGAGTACAGCTGGTCTACCTATAAGTGGTGCAATGGTGCTTCTTACAGATTAACCAAGTATTGCTGGGATACCGATAATTGGGACAGAAGTGGCATCCCGGACGAAAAAAGCATTTTAGACCCTGAGGATGATGTGGCTCATGTTAAGCTTGGCGGCAAATGGCGTATGCCTACAAAGGAGGAGCTGTCTGATTTGATGCATAAGTGTCAATGGACCTGGATAAAAGAGAACGGTGCTCTAAAAGGATACAAGATAACAGCCACCAACGGCAACAGCATTCTCCTTCCTTTTGCCGGTGACGTATTTATGCCGGGTAGCGAGGGCTTATACTGGTCATCTTCAATATACAACGATGGAGAAGCGTATATCCTTTGGTTCCGTAAAGTGACAACCTACTGCAATTTGTCGTCGGAAAGACGTTACTGTGGGTTACCTATCCGTCCCGTCTCAGAATAATCGACAGGCAAAAGACACTCATCCCGCCATCCGGCCCATAGTTCATGATCCGACTGTAGAAGTAGTTATACACCTGCATGACAAGTGATTCGGCCGGGCTCTTGTCACGCGGCTTGCGACTGCGGCAGTTGTCCATCTCCGTCCCATTGTGGAGCGACCACTTCGACACCCGCCAGCTCTGGCACATTATATTCCGCTACGGGTGGTACATTTCAAAGTGCTACAGGTGGTACATTTCATTCCGCTACGCCTGGCACATTTCATTGCGCTGTGGGTGGCACATCGATTCCGACGCTATCATTCTTCTCGCCCTTTTCTCTTTTGTTGTTATTACAAAGATCAGAAGAATTAGATTGGTTCTACATCAGTCTTTTCAAATTGAACAGGACATTTGTCGTGGGAGGCATCCTGCCAGCATGAACGTATTTGCCCTCCCTGATAATTATCAACAACAAGAAATGAGCACCTTGAAAAACAAGATGCTCTTTTCTTTTCTGCTGTGACTGATCAAATATTGACTTAGAAAGGGAGGCCGTCAAGATCGGAATAATCTTGAGAAGCGGGTTTAATAAACATTAATAATTCATCGTTACATTGAAAAGGGTCCTTTTTCCAATTCTCGAAATAGGTTAAACACCGCCGATGTGGCGAACCGGGATAGCCGTCCTCTCAAAAAAACTGAAAAAAAATTGGAGATTGTATTTTTATTGCTACCTTTGCGGTGTACTAATACAATAGTACACTAATACAAGCCACACGAAAACGGCGAAAAATGTAGAAGTAAAATGATAGAAATCAACAACTTAGCATTCAGTTTCCCAAGTCGAGACGTCCTTCAGGGGATTAACTTAAGACTGGAAGAAGGCAAGTTTTATGGCCTTCTGGGAGAGAACGGCGTAGGGAAAACGACCCTTCTCACCCTCCTTTGCGGGCTGAAAAAGCCCAAGTCCGGCACCATTCGCATCGATGGCCGCAGTCCCTTTGACCGGCAACCCTCTTTACTGCAAGAACAGTTCTACCTGCCGGAAGAAGTGCTGTCCGTTCACGCCACCGCAGCCGCTTTTGCCCGGGAGAAAGGCGTATTCTGGCCCAAATTCAGCATGGAAGTCTTTCAGCGCTTGTTGGAAGGATTCGAGGTCGATGCCCGCCAACGGATGGACAAGATGTCCGCCGGCCAGGTAAAGAAAACCTGGATTTCCTTCGCCCTTGCAACGGGCGTGCGGTATTATTATCTTGACGAACCGACCAATGGCCTTGACATTCCCTCGAAAGCGCAATTCCGCAAGGCCATCATGCAATTCACCCACGAGGATACGACCCTGATCATCTCCACGCACCAGGTCCGCGACTTGGAAAACGTGATAGACCCGATCATCATCCTGGACAGCAAAGAGGTGCTGGTCAACGCTTCGATAGAAGAGATTGAATCCAAACTCTATTTTGATTACGGCCAGGAAGCGAATCCCGCGGCACTTTACGCCGAGCAGACTCCCGGCGGCTTGATCCAGGTCTATCCGAATGACAGCCATGCCGTGTCCAAGATTAACCTGGAGGCTTTCTTCAATACCGTTCATCACCATAAAGAGGAGGCCAAAAACCTCTTTGGCAACCAATAGGAGGACCCTGCCATGAGCGAGACATTCAACTTCAAGAGGTTCAGCACTTACTTTTCGTATGACCTTACCCAGATGTGGCGCAACAAAGCCATGACAGCCCTGTTGCTTGGCGGAGGCGGACTTATCTTCTTCCTTTTCTATGTATCCTGCAACTTGACTCTGTTCCAGCACCTCAAAACCCCCGATCTGGCATCCAGGGCGGGCATATTCATGCTTTGCGTCTTTCTCTTCAACCTATTCACCACCCGCACGTACGGGTTCCTGACGGACAAGAAGAAAGGCGCTGATTTCCTGATGGTTCCGGCATCAACCCTGGAAAAATTCCTCTCGATGATCATCATGACGATCATCGTCCTGCCCTTGTTATTTATACTGACTTATCTCTGCATTGATGCGATCCTGTGCCTTTGCTTCCCGTTGAGCGGGGAATGCCTCTTCCAGGCAGCCGGGGAACTGTCTATCAAAAACTTTCTGGTGATCCATGTCCACAATATGTTGTATTACCTGTTCTGCGGACTCGTGTTCAAAAGAAACAAGATCTTCTGGTCCATCGCCATCGGAATCATCATTGGCATCCTGTTCTCCTTATTCGGCATTTCCGGTCTCATGGACAATTCCACCTTCTCCCAGGATGATATTCTACAAATCGTCGCGCAGCTGAAACGGGCAGGCGGCATCTTGATAGGCGCCGGTATCGTTGTCCTGGCTTGCGGCGTATATTACAGACTTAAAACCATCATGCACTAATGGACTTTCAAGCAGACAAACCCATCTACCTCCAGATAGCGGACGGCATCTGTGACCGCATCCTGTCGGGAGAACTGGCAAGCGCGGACAGGATTCCGTCCGTGCGGGAATACGGAGAAAAAATCCTTGAACAGCAGAGACGGGTGTTTTTAGAGAAAGAAGTCCCTGCCATCAAGGCCAGGATGAACCTGCTGGGCCTGGATCCAGCCATTTTTAAAGATTAAGAGACTCCTCCATTTATGAAAAAAATACTTACCCTTTTGCTTATTGCGACAGCAGCAATAAGTGCTTCCGCACAACCTTATAACGTCTCCGGGAAAGTCCTGGACGCAGAAACGAAAGAAAGCGAAACCGGCGCCATCCTGCAATTCTTTACCGCCGGGGCCGACAAGCCGGGAGCCTTTACCGCCGTCGGTACGGACGGGACGTTCTCCATCCGCCTGAATGGCGGGACGGAGTACCGCGTCCTGGTGGGCAATCTGGGCCGCAAGAGCGTAGAAAAGACCTTCAAGATAGAAAAAGAAGATGTGGATCTGGGCGTCATCTTGATGGAAAATGATGAGAACCAGTTGTCTGCGGCCGGCGTAACGGCCCAGAAAACCCTGGTTAAGATGGAAGTGGACAAAATGACCTACAACGTCTCCGAAGATGTGGACAGCCGGTCTTCCACCGTTCTGGAGATGCTTCGAAAGGTACCGATGGTAACCGTTGACGCACAGGACAACATTACCGTGAACGGCAGCAGCAGTTTTCTGGTCACCGTGAACGGCCAACCCAACCCGATGCTCACCAAGAACGCTTCCACGGTCTTCAAGATGATGCCGGCCAGCGCCTTCAAGGACATCGAAGTCATTACCAATCCGGGTGTAAAATACGATGCGGAAGGGGTTGGCGGCGTGCTGAACCTGGTTACCGAAACCGGACCGGGTGCCGGGAACGGGTCTGCCGTATCCGATGGGACCTACGGGACCGTCCGGGTCAATGCGGGTACCCGGCAGAGCACGATCGGCGGCCTGGTTGCCGCGCAGAAAGGCAAGTTCACCA
>CADCCI010000120.1:0-7882 GCA_902799895.1 uncultured Bacteroidia bacterium
CGTAGCGAATTACATCCACTATTTCGGGCCTACCGATTATTCCTTCGACCGGGGGAAGTTGCACCTGGTCTTTATGGATAACATCATCTTCCTGCACAAACAGCCCGAGCGGCCCGGGAAGGCCTATATGAACTGCGCCTACGAGTCTGGCTTTACCCCGGAAAAGCTGGAATGGCTGCGCCGCGACCTTTCCCTGGTTCAGGACAAGGAAGAAAAAATGGTGGTCCTGTGCACCCATGCGCCTTTCCGGGGTGCCGACAAAAAAGGGTTCAAAGAAGTACTGGGGCTGCTGACACAGTTCAAGGATGCCGAATTGCTGATCGGCCACACCCATCACCCGGAAATCTACCGGCACGATGATTTCCGCTGCCAGAGCGGCCGCCCGGTCAAGGAGCACATCCACGGAGCGGTTTGCGGTGCCTGGTGGCACGCCAATATCTGTGTGGACGGAACGCCCAGCGGGTATGCGGTCTATCAGGTGAGCGGCAGTACCTTTACGGATTATACCGCCCGATTCACAGGCCTGGACGAGAGCGTCCAGCTTCGCGTGTACAATGGCAACCAGTCCTATTCCAAGGAAGGCGGTTACACGTTCGCCTGGGAACCGGAGCTCCGGGGCAAATTCGTCGCCTCGGTCTGGTATGCCGACCCGATTGAGTGGACGGTGGAGTTTATCGACAAGGATGGCCATGTTTGGCCGATGGAGCGTGTCCGTCGCCGCCAGCGTGACTGGGCCGCCTATTCCTATTTTCTCAACGAAGCGGGACGTGACCCCAAAAATACCTCTTATCAGGTTAATAAGTTGCATTACTGGACCTTCCCGGCGCCCAGCGGTGATCCGGCCGCTGAAACCGGCTGGACCGTCCGCGCTACGCAGACATCCCCCACAGGGCAGAAAAAAGTCTATACCTGCAACCGGTTGCAAACCGGTTACGAAGGGTTTTAATAAAAGAGGCCGGGCGATTTGCCCGGCCTCTCCGTTATTACTTCTTAAAGGTAGAATAATCTGTTGTGAGTTTGTTGGCCGTATAGGTATTGGTCTGTCCCGACGTCGCAATGGTTTGCGTTGCACGGACCTCCCAATTCTTCTCGGAAGACGGGACACCGGAAGCCGGCTTGTAGTACCAGAAATGGCTGGCGGTCTTGTTTACATATGTATCCGTCGTCTTGCCACCCTCATTATACCAATACGAAACACACGGGATGTTGCAGATGTTGCCATCCCCAGCACGCTTGAAGTCGCCCACCTTGGCGCCGTTCTGCCAGAACTCGACCTTCCAGTTGGCATTGTCGTCGTTCCAGATCTCGGCCACAAAGGCACCCGACGCAGGCGCGAAACCCGGTGCATCGAAACCGGCGGCTTTCTGGGAGGTCTTCGACCAGAAAAGTTTGTATCCCTTGGCACCAGTAAACTCCTGGTTTCCGTCGTATACGCGCAGTTGGAATTCATTGTCGAAGTTGGAGTTCATTGCCTGCCAGTTCTTGACATTTCCGTTGCTCACCGTATAAATGGCAAAACCGTTGGGAGCGCCGGTCACGTTGCAGTTGCTGCTCCACCAGGCACCGCAAGCGGCGCCGTGGATATGCTCATAGATGGCCTTTCCACCCGCAGTTTTGTAATCAGTGTTGATAAAATTCTGCGGATAATGGGTATGGCCAATCATGATGTGGGCCTCTTTAAACTTCTGCAACAACTGGAGCGTTTCCTTGTAGTTCTTATCCTTATTCATGCTGCTGCCGCCACTGCCGGCGCCTTTGCGGAACGGGATATGACAGCAGAGGATAACCGTCTTGGTCTCCGGATTGGCGACATTGTTGATATCGCCCTGCAGCCAAGCGAACTGCGAGCTGGAGAAACCGGCAGCGTAGGTACACGTCTTCTTGTTCGACTTGGAAGAAGAATCGGTGCCCGTAACCCAGACATTATCCATAGAGATAATGTGCACATCGCCACGGTCGAAGGAATAATCCTGCGGACCGAAATAGCCCACATAGGTACCCAGCGAGGAGTACTGTATGCTTTCGTGATCCGAACCGCTTACCTTGGTCGCGTCATGATCATGGTTACCGATGGTTACGAAGAAAGGAATCGTCCAGTTACCTGCATTGACATTCTTCATGGCAGAATACACCGAATAATAGGTGTCGTTGCTATCGAAAATGTTGTCACCGAGCGTCATCGCATAGACGTTGCCCATGCCTTCGCAGGTCGATTTGATCTTCTTGATGGTTTCGGACATATAGCGGGCGACCTCACCGGTCGTCGAGCACTGCGGGTCACCAATCATCAACAGACGGAAATCGGTCTCGGCTGCGGCAAGCGGCTCCAGGAAGAAGTCCACCCGGAATTTCTTACCCGACTCGAGGTTCGACTTGGGATAGAAGTTCGGATAGCCGTCCGAATACTGGCCGATCTTGTAGGCCGCCGGGGTGCAGATAAACACCTTGCGGGCACGCGAATTCGCCTTCATCTGATAAACGCCGTTGGCATCGGTCTTCACCCAGGAGAAACCATCGGAAACGGGCACACCGGCAATGCCTTTGCCCGTGGAGGTATTCGTGATAAGACCGGCAAGCGTCACATCCGCAGCCAGCGTAGTTCCGGCAATGGACGTTTCCGTCAGCGTTGTCATTTTGGGGTCGGTACCGCTGGCAGGCTCCGGACCCGGACCCGGACCGGGTGTGGGATCATCCTTCTCACCGCAGGCAGTGACCGCCAGGGCGGCCACTGCTGCTAAAAACAACAAATAGAATCTTTTCATTCTCAAAATCTACTATTTCCAATCTTTATTCTGGCCCAGTTTCGGGTTTACATTATAAGCCGAAAGCGGAATCGGGCGGCAATACTTGCGCGGTTCCCACTTCAAGGCATATTTGTAAACCAGATAACCATGGTCTCCTTCAGAGAAGAACCAGTCCGTGTTCACGGCATCGGCCGCATCCTTGATCGGGTAGCAGGTCGTGGAGTTCACGGCACCGCCCTTGGCAGACTCGAAGGTGTAGGTTTCCTTCTCGAATACCAGGCCGTTGGCAGCCTCTCCGGCCGTAACCCAGATACCGGCCCAGCCCACACCATTGTAACGGCGGACCACCAGGTCGGCCTGACCGTAACGATAGATATCGTTCTGGCGGAGTTCACTCTCGAAGGTCAGCTCAGTGACACGCTCGCGGCGGATTTCCAGGCCCACCGGACTGATGTCGGTGGCAGGATGTACCAGATCCTTGGTGTAGTAATCATACAGCCAGGGGTCGCGGGCGGTCGGATAGGCATTCGCGACACCGGCGCGCTTGCGCAGGGCGCCCACCGTCTGGTTCCAAATCTCTTCCGTCATCTCACCCAGTTCCTCGCAGGCCTCGGCATAGTTCAGCAACACCTCCGGATAGCGGATAATGGGGATGCTGTTCTCGTCGATACCGTTCTGGAAATGAGAGGCATCCGGAATACTCCATTTGACAATCTGGTAACCGGTCTTGCAGAAGGTGAAGTCAATGGTCTCATGGGTCGGGTTGCCGGACATGTCCACAATGTCGCGGCCCGGGCCCAGCACCGTGGCGGCCAGACGGCTGTCGCGGCCCTCGAATTCCTTGGTAATGGACTGCTTGGCTTCGTCATCCGTGATGGCGGTGCCGTCGGTCTTTAGGAACATGCGGACCAGGTCCTTGGTGCCGGAATACTGCTGTCCCAGCGTCGAGGAGTGGAAATAACGGGTGTAACTGTGACGGCCGTTGATATCGGTCAGGAAAGTACGGCCCCAGATCACCTCATCCGAAACCAGCTGGTCGCTGATAAACAAGGAAGGATAATCGGCAACCAGCTTGTAACCGCCATTGTCAATCACGTCCTTGGCATATTTCTGGGCCAGGCGATAGAGATCGTTGACGGTCTCATATTCGTTGGTCCAAGGTTTGCCCGTGGCCGGATTCTCGGTAATGTTCTTACGGAAGGAGGCCTCGTACAGGAAGAAACGGGAAGCATAGGATTCTACGATATCCTTGCAGATAACGGAACGCTCCGCCGTCTTGAACTTGTCGTTCATCACATTGGCACAAGCGAAGACAAGGTCCTCGGTCATCTTGTGGAACACATACTCCCGGTCATCGCGGGGACCATAGAGGATGGTCGTATCCTCCGGCTGGAGATATTTCTCCACCCACGGGATATCCGAGAACAGTTTGATACGGGTCATGTAGTTGTACGCACGCCAGAAACGGGCCACACCCTCGTAGTGGTTGTAGATTTTATCATCCACCTTACCCTTGGCATTGACCATGTTTTCCAGCATGTAATTGGTACGACGGAGGAAGCCCCAGCTCCAGGAACCCTGGCGCGAGCTGTTCCACTCCACATCGGCACGGAAGAAGTCCGTAGAGGTCTTCGTGGCAATCAGGTCGTTGTAAGCATCGCCGCCGGCCGTCTCGGTGTAGTCGGGCATGTAGCTGTTCAGCATACCGTTGGCATACATCTGCAGCTCTGCTTCCGAAGCGAAATACGTCTCGGCATTGAACTCATTGATAGGACCGCGGGTGAGGAAGTCCTCACAGGCGGAGACGCAAAGCAGTGCGGAGACTGCAAACAAAAGCGCTATATACTTTTTCATATCTCGTTCCTCCTTAGAAAGTTAAGTTGACACCAAAGGTGAACGTACGAAGCATCGGGTAGCTATAACCCTCACCCACACCGGAGAGGCCGTAGTAGCTGGAACCGGCGCTATCAAAGTCGGAGTCACCAATGCTGATGACCTCGGGGTCAAACATATCCGTATGCTTGAAGAGCGGCGACCAGGTCCAGAGGTTCTCCATGGAGATATAGAAACGGGCTGCCGTGATGTCGATCTTCTTGAGCCACTTGGAAGGGCGGCTGTAGTTCGTCGTGCTGTAGTCTACATGGGCATAGTTGTTACCTGCTTGGGTATAAGTCAGGTACGGGCTATAAGGACGGTTGTACTGGCCCCAGAAGAAACCGGTCTCAACGGTCGGATACCAATCGCGTTTGCCCACGCCCTGGAAGAACATGCTCAGGCCGATGCCATTCCATTTGAAATCCAGGTTGATACCATACTGGAAGCGCGGCAGGGCATTACCGATACGGGTAAGGTCACCGGAGTCTTCCACAATGGCTTTGCCGTAGTTGATGTCACCGTCACCGTCCAGATCCACGAACTTCAAGTCACCCGCATAGGCGCGGAAGTTGGAACCGTTCTTGTGGAAGGAGTCGGTAGCCCAGTTGTTGGCTTCCTCGTTGTCGCGGAAGATACCATCGGTACGGAAACCCCAGATTTCACCGAGTTCCTTGTCTTCGTAGTATCCCCACAGGGAATGCGTGGTGGAACCATACTCGGTTACCCAGGTACGGCTATCCCACAAACTACCCTTGATGCTGTACTCGAGGGGTTTGCCAGCCACGTTGAACTGATCTCTCCAGGAAAGGGTGAGTTCCCAACCATCGGTCCGGAGGGCGCCATAGTTTCCTTTAGGAGAACTTGCACCGTAGAGGGCGGGGAGTTCCGGACCCGTCACGATCATGTCCGTGGTGTTACGGCGATAGATATCACCGGAGAAGGACAGACGGCTGTGGAGGAAGTCGGCATCGATACCGATATCATAGGTGGTCACTTTCTCCCAGGTCAGGCCGGAAGGAATCGGGGAAGGCTGCGTGGTGTAGTTGGCTTTCACGCCACCGATAACAACACTGGTCTTATCCACACCCATGGTCTCCAGGAAGGTGTAAGGACTTACGGTACCATTGCCCAGGGAGCCCCAGTTTGCGCGGATCTTGAAGTTATCCAGCCAGCTGCGGGACCATTTCATGAACGGTTCTTCGCTCAGGCGCCATCCGAAGGAAGCGGAAGGGAAGAAGCCCCACTGCTGCGAGGACGGGAATTTGGAGGAACCGTCGTAACGGGCCGAGAATTCAGCGATATAACGGCGGAAGAGCGTATAGTTGGCACGGCCGAAGAAACCGATGATGCCATAACTGGAGTCATTCTGCTCAACCTTGATGTCGGTACCGTCGAAGAGCTCGAAGGAAGAGTATTTCTCCGGGAAGAGCATACCCTTGCGCTGGATGTAGAAACGATTGTAATTGTAATCTTCCAGGTTCCAACCGCCCACCACGTTCAGTTCGTGGTTCTCGCCAAGTTTCGGCGTCCAGGTAGCCACGATGTTGGCCGTAAGGTGGTCCGTATCATAGGTCCAGCGGGACTTGTAGGAAGACTCCTGGGTCACGTAGTACGTGGGCTTGTCGGGAGCGGAATAGAAGGTAAGCGGAGCACGGTAGCGCTCTCTCCAGCGGCGGATGGCCCGGTAGCTGAAGTCACCTTTCACCTTCAGGACGTCCTTGATGATGTCCAGGTTGAGGGCCGTCGTCGTGGTCAGGGTCAGGTTGGAATCGTCCTGGCCGGTGTTGCCTTCCAAGAAGGCGGTATAGGAAGTCTTGCTGGATGCAAGGGCGAAGGAACCGTCGGCATTGTAGGGTACCAAAACCGGCTGACCGTGCTGGTCCACCTGGTGGCCTACGAGGGAACCGGTCGTGAACATCGGCTGGGTCTGCTTGCTGCGGAAGGCAGAAGTGTTGTTCTCCAGGGAGAGCCAGTCGTTGATCTTGATACGGCCTTTGGCGCGGAGGTTGAACGTATTGTAGTTCTCCTGGCCGATCTTGTAGATACCATCCTGTCCGTAATAGCGGCCGGTGATGTTGTAGTTCACCCTCTTGCTATTACCGCGGACGCTGATATCGTGGGTCTGGGAACCATAGTGACGTTTGTAGAAGAAGTCCAGCCAGTTGGTGTTACCATAGTACAGGAACTGGCCCTTGCTACCCACCGCATAGCCGGTAGGGTCATCGGGAAGGACACCATATTCATTATAATCCATACCCTCGGCGCGGGCTGCCGCGATGGCGCGGTAGGAGTCCAGATAAGTGGTACCGGACATAGCCACATCCTGCGTATTGATAGTGGTAGGCACCTTTCCGGAAGCACCAGGGACACGGGTATCATTTCCATAGAAATCATAGAAGGCTTCCAACCACTCCAGACCGTCGGTCACAATGTGGTCTTCCCACTTGACCAGACGCTCATTGATGGAATAGGAGCCGCTGTAGGTCACGGACACTTTGTCACCCTTGGCTTCCTTCGTGGTAACGAGGATCACACCGTAGGCAGCGCGGGCACCGTAGATAGCGGAGGAGGAGGCATCCTTCAGGACGGCCACCGTCTCGATATCACTCGGGTTCACCTGGCTCAGGGAGCCTTCCACACCGTCGATGAGCACCAGGGCGCTGCCGCCGTTACCGATGCTGTGACCGGCACCGCTTGCGCTCGTTGCACTTTCACGGGTGTTATAGGAAGTCTGGCCGCCACGGATGTACACGCTACCGGAGTGGCTGGCCTTACCATCGGTCTGGATAATGTTCAGACCGGCAATCTGGCCCTGCAGGGAACGCGTGACATTGCTGTTGGGACGGTCGGCGAGAACCTTACCGTCGAGGTTTTCGACGGAACCCACCAGCTGGGTTTTCTTCAGGGTACCATAACCCACCACCACCGTGGCATCCAGGGTCTCGGTATCCTCATAGAGGACAAAATCCACTTTGGAACGGCCATTCAGCGGTTCCTCAATGGTCTTGTATCCGAAGAACTGACAGATCAAGACTGCCGAAGCGGGGGCCTTGATCGAGTAGGTACCGTCATTCTGGGTGACATCACCCGTATTGGTACCTTTCACCATCACGGCAGCACCTACAACGGGTTCGTTGGTCGTACCATCGATAACCCGACCGGTAACTGTCGCGTTCTGCGCGAAAGCGGACCACCCCAGGAAGAGACCCAGGACAGCCGTCACACAGGAGAAAATCTTTATTTTCATACTCTTTTGGTCCTTA
>CADCCI010000120.1:7907-8824 GCA_902799895.1 uncultured Bacteroidia bacterium
GAGAAAATCTTTATTTTCATACTCTTTTGGTCCTTAAATTAATTAATAATAAGGTTGTAAGCCGGGACGCAACAGAGTGAAAATCAGAAAGTTTTCAGGGTTGGTTAATAAAAAAAATTAAAAAATCTTCAGTTCAAAAAATATATTAAAACGTTATATAAAACCTTCACTGAAACAAAGGTAGTACTTTTTTTTCTAAAAACGTATTACATAAAGGAAAAAATATTTACCTTTGTATTGTAAGCCAGACGCAGGGCCGAAAGGCCGATGAATTGACGTTTGTTTGTCAGGGGGCGGCCCGAAAGGGTTCGTTCAACTATTATTTTACTAACAAACACAACGAGTATGAAATCATTCAGAATACTGTCGGCCGCGATTGCCCTGGCTTCTCTGATTCTCTTCGGTTGTAACCGCGAGAGCATTGAAACCGGCATCGATGGTGGCCTGCCGGTCGTGAGCGATCTCACGTACGAAGGCGTTACCCATGGCGGCAAGACCGTTACGCTCAAGTGGTCTGGTGCGCAAGCCGTAAGCGCTGGCGCCACCTCCTTCTCCGTCCAGTTTGTCGAAGCTACCGACACCACGGGCGGCAAACTGATCAAGCCCGATATGTATGACGGGACCATTTCCAAGACGGTTGAGGTTACTTCCGAAAGCACCGGTCCCCAGTTCTCCGCTAAGATGGATGGACAGACTGTCGGCAAAAAGTATTACATCCGTGTCCGCGCCAACTACGAGAAGTCCCGCTATTCCGAGTGGGTCTATCTGGCCAATGCGGAAGGAAAGCCTGCTTACTTCAAGGTAGGCCGCGGCATCATCACCGAGGGCATCGAGGATCCGTATCTATATAAGGTAACGTGCACCTCTACCGGCCTCATCATCAAGTGGGATGCCATCCCGGGTGCACTTTCCTATGT
>CADCCI010000121.1 GCA_902799895.1 uncultured Bacteroidia bacterium
AGAGCTACAGTTATTCGAACAACCAGCTTATCACCAACCACCAGTACACCCAGACCTTGGGACTGTCCGGCAACGTGAAACTGACGCCCAAGATGTCGCTGAACGCCACTTCCGGCTTCGACCTCATGGCTATGAAGATGACCACCACGCAGCTGAGTGCCAGCTACGACCTGCATTGCTTCAACATTGCCGTGTCCTGGGTGCCGTCCGGAACCTGGCAGTCCTACAGTTTCCGCATCTGTGCCAACGCATCGGCCCTGGCCGACCTGCTGCGCTACAAAAAATCCAGCAGTTACTGGGACAATTAGTTGCATAAGTCGCAATTTTTGCATACCTTTGCAACTGTCATAAACAAAGTCGGCCGTCGGCCGGTTTTTTCAATCATTTTTTATGTCTTATACCCTTTTCGATCTGAGTACGAAGAGCAGAGAAGAATTGGAGGCGATTGCCGCCGAATATGCTCTTTCCAACGTTAAAAAGCTTGATAACGAAAATCTAGCATACGCGATCCTGGACGCGCAGGCCAATGCCGCCGCCCAGAAACCGCTGCCGCCGAAGCCGAAGGCCAAACGCGGCCGCCCGAAGAAGGAAGCGGCCCCGAAGGCCGATGCCCCGCAGGCGGAAAAACCGCAGCCGGAAAAACCGCAGCCGGAGAAGGCTGAGAAACCGGAGAAACAGAAACCGGAGAAGCAGAAACCGGAGAAGCAGAAGAAGCAGAAGGCCGATAAAGCCAAGGCGGATGCGCCCAAAGCCGATGCGCCCCAGGCAGCCGCTCCCGAACAGCCGACTCCGGAAGCCAAGGCAAAGCCCAAACGCGGCCGTCCCAAGAAGGAGGCCGAACCTGTGAAGGCGGAGGCCAAGGATCCCTTCATGAAGAAACTTTTCGACGACCTGAAGGATGATCCCGCCCAGAAACCCCGGCAGAAGAACAACAACCCCGAGCAGCGCCAGCCGCAGCCGGCTGCCCAGCCGCAACCGCAGGCACAGCAGCAGGGTCAGCAGCCGCAGCAAGCCCAGCAGGCTCCCAA
Source organism: uncultured Bacteroidia bacterium (assembly GCA_902799895.1). Taxonomy (GTDB): domain Bacteria; phylum Bacteroidota; class Bacteroidia; order Bacteroidales; family UBA932; genus Cryptobacteroides. Next base: position 1,029 of record CADCCI010000121.1, read on the forward strand.
GCAGCCCCGCATCGAGTTCGAAGGAACCGTCGAAGCCACGGGCGTGCTGGAAATCATGCCGGACGGTTACGGTTTCCTCCGCTCCTCGGACTATAATTACCTGAACTCCCCGGACGATATCTACGTCTCGCAGAACCAGATCAAAACGAACGCCCTCAAGTCGGGCGATACCGTTACCGGCGAAATCCGCCCTCCGCGCGAGGGAGACAAGTACTTCCCGCTGGTACGCATCAAATACATCAACGGACGCACCCCGGAATTCATCCGCGACCGTGTTCCCTTCGATTTCCTCACGCCCCTCTTCCCGGACGAGAAATTCAACCTGCTGGGTCACGGACACGGAAAAGACATCTCCTGCCGCATTGTGGACATGTTCGCCCCCATCGGAAAGGGACAGCGCGGCTTGATCGTGGCACAGCCGAAAACCGGTAAGACCATGCTGCTCAAGTCCATTGCCAATGCGATTGCCGACAACCATCCCGAGGTGTACGAGATCGTTCTCCTGATTGACGAGCGTCCCGAAGAGGTGACCGACATGTCCCGCAGCGTAAAGGCCGAAGTGGTGGCTTCCACCTTCGACGAGCCGGCCGAGCGCCACGTCAAGGTGGCCAATATGGTGCTGGAGAAGGCCCGCCGCCTGGTCGAATGCGGTCACGACGTGGTCATCCTCCTGGATTCCATCACCCGTCTGGCCCGTGCCTACAACACCGTCCAGCCGGCATCCGGCAAGGTGCTCACCGGTGGTGTGGACGCCAACGCCCTCCAGAAACCGAAACGCTTCTTCGGTGCCGCCCGTAATATTGAAGGCGGCGGTTCCCTGACCATCCTGGCTACGGCCCTGACCGAGACGGGTTCCAAGATGGATGAGGTGATCTTCGAGGAATTCAAGGGTACCGGCAACATGGAACTCCAGCTGGACCGTTCCCTGTCCAACCGCCGTATCTTCCCTTCGGTCAACATCGTTCTGTCCGGTACTCGCCGCGACGATCTGCTCTACGACCAGAGCCGCGCCCAACGTATCTGGATCCTGCGCAAGCTGCTGGCCGACATGAACTCCATCGAGGCGATGAACTTCATGCTCCAGCTGATGGACGAATACAAAACCAACGAGGACTTACTCGACAATATGTCTAAAGTAAGTCCCCGCGAGGCTAAATATTACGACTATTAATACTCTTCCCAGCTCTTGATCCGGATGTCTTCCAGTTTCGTGGAACAGAAGGCCCGGATGAAGGCGGTGGCAAGACGGGTATTCGTGAAGAGCGGTATATTGAAATCAATGGCCGCTCTTCTTATTTGATATCCGTTGTCCAGCTCCGTTTCCGTATAGTTCTTGGGGATGTTGATCACCATGTCCACATCCTTGTTCTGGATCATCTCCAGTGCCGGACGGAACTTGCCCTGGAAATTCGGGTTGTCGCATTCGCTGGGCCACAGCACCTTTGTACAAGGGATGCTGTTCTCTATCAAGTACTTATAGGTACCGCCGGTGGCATACAGCTCGTATCCGTGCTCGGCAAGCATCCGGCAGGCGTTCAGCATGTCGGCCTTTTGTACCGCGTCACCGGTAGAGAGCAGGATGCGTTTCTCCGGGATATGATTGCCCACGGAGATGACCGAAGTCAGCAAGGCCTCGTTCAGGTCGTCGCCCAGGCAGCCCACCTCTCCCGTGGAAGACATATCCACGCCCAGCATCGGGTCGGCCTGTTCCAGACGGGCAAATGAGAACTGGGACGACTTCACGCCCACATAATCCAGGTCGAACGCATTCTTCTGCGGCGCAGCCGGGTGTTCGCCCAGCATGACCTTGGTAGCCAGTTCGATGAAGTTGATTTTCAGCACCTTGGACACGAACGGGAAACTTCTGGAAGCACGCAGGTTGCACTCGATGACCCGGATGCGGTTCTCCTTAGCCAGGAACTGGATGTTGAACGGACCGCTGATTTCCAAGGCACCGGCAATGAGTCGGGCAATCTTCTTGATCCGGCGGACCGTCTCTACGTACAGTTTCTGCGGCGGGAACTGGATGGTGGCATCACCCGAATGCACGCCGGCATATTCGATATGCTCGGAAATCGCATAGGCAAGAATTTCCCCCTCATCGGCCACCGCATCGAACTCGATTTCCTTGCAGCGCGTCATGAAGCGGCTGATGACCACCGGGTGTTCCTGCGAAACTTCAGCCGCCAGGGACAGGAAGTGGCGCAGTTTCTCTTCGTCGTAGCAGACGTTCATCGCCGCGCCGGAGAGCACGTATGAAGGCCGCACCAGCACCGGGAAGCCCACCTGGGCGATGAATTTGTCCACATCCTCCAGCGTGGTAAGTTCCTTCCATTCAGGCTGATCCACGCCCAGCGAGTCTACGATGCTGGAGGATTTGTGGCGGTCTTCCGCCCGGTCGATATTCTCCGCTTTCGTACCCAGGATGGGAACGTTGTGCGTAGAGAGACGCAGCGCCAGGTTGTTCGGGATCTGTCCGCCCACCGAAACCACCACTCCGTGCGGCGTTTCCAGTTCGATGATATCCATCACGCGCTCGAAAGTGAGTTCATCGAAATACAGGCGGTCGCACTCGCTCGCGCAGGGTATTCAGGCAGGTTACGGAGCACCAGTCGAATTCTACCGAACTGCCGATGCGGTAGGCACCGGAACCCAGCACAATAACCGAACGGCCATCTTTCTCATAATCAATATCATTGACCGTGCCATTGTAAGTAAGATACAGGTAATTGGTCTGGGCCGGGAACTCGGCGGCAAGGGTATCAATCTGCTTGACGACCGGCAGGATGCCCAGCTCTTTTCGGCGGGCACGCACCTTGTCCATATTGTCGTACGGATTGCTGCCGTCCTTGCAGATCGCACGCTGGATCTGGAAATCGGAGAAACCCTGTTGCTTGGCCAGGCGGAGGAGGTCTTCGTCCAGGTCTTCTATCCGGTCCACCTTGCCCATTTCCTGGTAGGTGGTCACAATCCCGGCCAGTTTATCCAGGAACCACCGGTCAATCTTGGTAAGCTCATGGATGCGGTCTACGGTATAGCCGGCACGCATCGCCTTGGAAATGATAAAGATACGGTCATCGGTCGGTTCCAGGAGCGCCTTGTCCACATCGGGGACCACCAGCTCTTTGTTGCCTACGAAACCATGGGCCCCCTGGCCAATCATCCGCAGGCCCTTCTGGATGGCTTCCTCGAAGGTGCGGCCCACGGCCATCACCTCGCCCACGCTCTTCATACTGGAGCCGATCTTGTGGGATACGCCCTGGAATTTCGACAAATCCCAACGCGGAATCTTGCACACAATGTAGTCCAGGGCCGGTTCAAAGAAGGCCGGCGTGGTCTTGGTCACGGAGTTCTTGAGGTCGAAGAGACCGTAGCCGAGGCCCAGTTTCGCGGCCACGAAGGCCAGCGGATAACCGGTTGCCTTGGAAGCCAGGGCCGAAGAACGGCTCAGACGGGCATTCACCTCAATCACGCGGTAGTCCATGGCATCGGGGTCATAGGCGTATTGCACATTGCACTCGCCCACAATACCGATATGGCGCACAATCTGGATGGAGAGTTCCCGCAGGAAGTAATAGTCTTTGTTGCTGAGCGTCTGCGAAGGAGCCACCACGATGCTCTCTCCGGTATGGATACCAAGCGGGTCGAAATTCTCCATGTTGCAGACCGTGATGCAGTTGTCGTATTTGTCACGAACTACTTCATACTCAATTTCTTTCCAGCCTTTCAGCGACTTTTCCACCAGCACCTGGGGAGAGAAGGAGAAGGCTTTCTCGCAGACCTCTTCCAGTTCCTGGTCGTTGTCTACGAAGCCCGAGCCCAGGCCTCCCAGCGCGTATGCGGCCCGCACAATCAGCGGATATCCCAGCTCCTTGGCGGCCCGGCGCGCGGCTTCAATGCTTTCGGCCGGCTGCGACTTGATGGTCTTCACACCAATCTCGTCGAGTTTCTTGATGAAGAGATCCCGGTCTTCGGTGTCCATGATGGCCTGCACCGGGGTACCCAGCACCTGCACATTGTATTGCTCCAGCGTTCCCGCCTTGTACAACTCCACGCCACAGTTCAGGGCCGTCTGGCCACCGAAACTCAGCAGGATGCCCTGCGGGCGCTCCCGTTCGATGACCCGCTCCACAAAGAAGGGCGTCACCGGGAGGAAGTAGATCTTGTCGGCAACTCCCTCGCTGGTCTGCACCGTAGCAATGTTCGGATTGATGAGAACCGTCTCGATCCCCTCTTCCTTCAACGCCTTAAGCGCCTGCGAACCGGAATAGTCGAATTCACCGGCCTGGCCAATCTTCAACGCTCCCGATCCCAGGAGCAGTACTTTTTTGATGGTAGGATTTTTCATATCTTAAAGCTTGGCGATGAAGTCATCAAACAGGAACTGGGTATCGGTCGGGCCGCTGGAGGCCTCGGGATGGAACTGCACCGAACAAAAGGGTTTGGATTTGTGACGGATGCCCTCGTTGGTGCCGTCGTTCATGTTCACGAACCAGGGCTCCCAATCGCGACCGAGGGTTTTGTCATCCACCGCGTAACCATGGTTCTGCGAGGTAATGAAGCAGCGGTTGGAATCGGCCATGCGGACCGGTTGGTTATGGCTGCGGTGGCCGTATTTCAATTTAAAGGTACTGGCACCCGCCGCACGGGCCAGCAACTGATTTCCCATGCAGATGCCGAAAATGGGTTTTTCCTTGGCCATGGCTCGGCGCAGGTTTTCTACGGTGATGCCGCAGAAAGCCGGGTTACCGGGACCGTTGGAAATAAAGAGGCCATCGTACTCGATGCTGTTGAAATCGAAATTCCAAGGCACCCGGACCAATTCCACGCCCCGTTCCACAAAGCATCGAAGGATGTTGTGCTTCACGCCGCAGTCCACCATGACCACCCGTTTGTCGCCGCTGCCGTAGGTAATGGGCTCCTTGCAGCTAACGTAGGCAATCTGGTTCTCCAGGTTGGGATCGTCCACCGGGAAGTGCTTGTCCTCCCCTTCCTGGACAATCATTCCCAGCATCGAACCATTTTCGCGGAGAATCTGGGTGAGCGCGCGCGTATCGATCCCGTAAATACCGGGGATCTTCTGCTCCTTCAGCCACTGGTCCAGGCTTTTCACCGCATCCCAGTGACTGTAGCGGAACGAGTAGTCGCTGATAATCAGACCGCGCACCCAGATGTTTTCCGATTCGAAGTTCCGGGAGATACCCATCTCGTCCGGTCCTTCAAGCGGAACCCCGTAATTACCAATCAACGGGTAGGTTACGCAGAGGATCTGTCCCGAATACGAAGGGTCGGTGAGGCTTTCGGGATACCCCACCATCGCCGTAGAGAACACCACTTCCCCGTCGCAGGAAGCGTCGTAGCCAAAAGAGAAGCCCTGCATGACGGTGCCGTTCTCCAGACGGAGCGTTGCTTTTTTCCTTTTATCCATACTTCGAAAAAAGAAATAAGACTCATTCACCGGTGGTGAAAGAGCCCTATCTTATATTCTTTGTCATGATCGTTCGTTTTGCGGGTACAAATGTAGTAAATATTTCTTTATCTTTGTAGAACAGTAAGGATTATTTTAGGATATTTTGCCATTTTACTGAATGCTTATGCATAGAATGGATACCGATACCATCGTCGCACCGGCCACTGTGCCGGGCAGCGGAGCCATTTCCATCGTCCGGATCAGTGGCCCGAGGGCCCTGGAAGCCGTATCGGCCGTTGTATCGTGCAACCGTCCGCTGCAAGGGGCGCCGGGATACAGCATCCGCTACGGAACCGCCCTGCAGGATGACGGGAGTATCCTGGACGAGGTGCTGGTGAGCGTTTTCCGGGCCCCGCATTCTTATACGGGAGAAGAAGCGGCTGAAATATCCTGCCACGCATCCCGTTATGTTGTCGAGACCCTGCTCCAGCGCCTATGCGATGCCGGTGCCCGTGCGGCCGAGCCAGGCGAATTTACCCGCAGGGCCTTTGTGAATGGCAAGATGGATCTGGCTCAGGCAGAAGCCGTTGCAGATGTCATCCAGTCCGACAATGCCGCCGCCCACCGGGTGGCGATGAACCAACTTCGCGGCGGGTATTCTTCCCGGCTGAAAGAACTGCGCGACAAACTGCTGGAAGTGACCGCCCTCATGGAACTGGAACTGGATTTCTCTGAAGAAGACGTTGAATTTGCCGACCGCAGCCGTCTGATCTCCCTCGTGGAAGAGACCCTGGCCCATATCCGGACGCTTACAGACAGTTTCCGGTTGGGAAATGCCATTAAAACCGGCATTCCGGTTGCCATCGTCGGCGCTACCAATACCGGGAAGAGCACCTTGCTGAACGCCCTGCTGGGCGAAGACCGGGCCATTGTATCCGATATCGCCGGCACCACACGGGACACCGTGGAAGAGACCTTTAACATCAACGGGACCGTTTTCCGCCTGATCGACACGGCCGGAATCCGCGAAACGGAGGAAACGATCGAGCGGATCGGCATCGACCGGAGTTTGCTGAAACTCACGCAGGCCGATATCGTCCTGGGGGTTATCGATGCCACCGCGTCCCTTTCCGAACAGCAGCAGCGCGCGCAGGAAATCGCTTCCCGGATCCGCTTCAACGAGCAGACGCTCCTTCTCCTCCTGAACAAGATGGACCTCGTATCCGATCCTTCCAGGGCGGAGACCATGCTCGTTTTGGACAGGGAGATCCCGACGATTCCCCTGTCGGCCAAGACCGGGCAGGGGCTGGAAACGTTGAAAAACAGCCTAATGACCGTATGGGAGAAGCAGCTAAAAGGGGCGGAGCAAGCCCTCCTCGTCACCAATATCCGCCATTACAACGCCCTGCACAAAGCCGCCGACGCCCTGGAACTGGTCAAGGCCGGCATCGCTTCCGGCACTCCCACGGATCTCGTTTCACAAGACATGCGCGACAGTCTCTATCACCTCGGCTCCATCCTCGGCACCATCACCGACGATGAAATCCTGGGCCGGATCTTCGAGCGGTTTTGCATCGGAAAATAAGAAACGAAAACAACGGAGTACGTCAGAAAACTATTCTTTTCAAAATCCGTTATAATATGCTTAATAATAAGTAGTTACAAGGACGGATAACCCGAAAGCAGTTTTCCGACGATTTCAATTGGCTTTAATTTGGGGGACAAAAATACTTGTTTTTGTCCCCCGTCTTTTGTATCTTTGCTATTGTTAACAATAGAAACTATGGCAACAGTTACATTAACCATTTCACCCAAGCTGAACAAGGAAACCGGCAAGGCCGAGGTCCTGCTCAGGTACCGCAATACGCGGAAGGTGGCACTACGTGCCCACACCCACACTTTCATCCTGCCGAAGTAC
>CADCCI010000122.1 GCA_902799895.1 uncultured Bacteroidia bacterium
AAGATGAGCCTCGTCCGACAGCTCCAGGAAGGCCCGGTGCTCGCCATACGTACGTCCGAAAGAGTTCGGAGAATCGTACGGGCGGTTCATCTGCGAGTCGGTAAGTTCTTCAGCCAGGTCCCGTTTGGTCATCTTGACGGCGTCCATCGGTTTCAGGTCCAGGGAAAAATCCTCTTCCCGGACCGGACGGGTCACCATGTCCACCATCTGCTTGGCAATCTCTACCGAGCCATTGTGATTCTGGCCGATCTCGCCAATGATATAGGTTGATTTCCGATTCATTTTGAATTATTTAGAATCTGTCTTTTCATTTTCTCGCGAATCGCGGGATGGGCATCAATATAGGCGAACAGCTGGTCCGGAGAGGCTGCACCCAAGGTGTCGTACAGGGCCGCCGCCGTTTCGAAATCTTCCCGCGTGTCGATGGTAAGCCGCACCCCCGCATGGTCCAGGACCGTCTGCGGAACATCCAGCCACCCAATCCGGAAGGACTCCGGATGCGCGTAGATATAATTGGTCACATGCTCGTGGTACAAGGGTTCATCCGTCATGCCGGCCACCCGCTCCAGGGCTTCCAGGGTCACATATTCCGTCCAGAAACCGTAATGCGTCTTGATGGACGGGGTGCCCCCCACGTTGAAGCTCATATAATCCGCATCCGTATCGGCCACCGCATCCAGTAACTGGGCAATGGCGTCACGGCTCAGGAAGGGATTATCCGAACATACCCGGATGATGCGGTCCACGCCATTGGCATGAGCCGCATCGATAAAGCGCTGCAGGACATCGTTTTCCGAACCCCGGAAGCAGGCTACTCCCCTTTCGCGGCAGATAGCCTCGAGGGCATCGTTCGCCGGGGCGACCGATGTAGCGACGACGCAAGTGGCCTGCGGGGAGAAGGACTGCAGTTTCTCCAGCAACAAATCAAAGATGGTCCTGCCACCCGAAAAAGGCAGCAGGATCTTGTCAGGCAACCGGGTAGAACCGAGCCGCGCCTGTACCACGAAACCCAGCATACTACTTGTACAGATTATACTGGCGGGCCAGGTTGCCATACATCTGGCCAAGCACTTCCAGTTGGGGAACGCCATTGACCAGCGTCAGGCGATAGACGGTATCGTCCACCTTGTAGAACTCCAAGCCACCCATGGTGATGGTCTCATAATCGTCGGGCAGCTCCCCTACCAGGGCGCCTGCCGGCGGAACAATCACCTCGTACTGTCCGGCCGCATTGATGCGATAGAACACACCGTCCTGATAGTAGTACGGCTCGTTGGCGTATGCATAGCTCTGCACCAGGCCAAGGCTGTTTGCCAGGGAATAGGCCGTATTGGCATGCGTGGTGTTCAGGGCCAGGGCGCTGTTCTGGGCCGCAATCTTCGCATTGTTCTGGGCGATAATCAGGTTCTGCTGGTCGATGATCCGGTTGTTCGCGTCGATGGCACTGTACACCCGGTAACTGTTGCAGTAGTAGGCAAAGTTCACAGCCCGCAGGGTAGCACCCAGGAGCGAAACCTCGAACGTGACGCCGAACGGGGGCCGGCACACGACATAGACATTGCGCCAGGGGCGATAATAGATGCCATCATAGAAATAATAGTCCACGCCCCAGTAGGTGTAGCGGCGGTAGCGCGGAGGCAGGTGATGCACGCGGTAACCGTAATAGTGCGGATCTACACCGTAGAAGCGTCCGGGACGGTTGTACGGCAGGTAATCCCGCTCACGCGGAGGGATCCGGTACACATCGCGCTGTTCGCCGATGCGCATGAAATCGTCCGGAGCGTTCAGGTGGCTACGGTTGGCCGTGGGGGCGCTGGACTCATAAGAGAGACCGCTGCGGGTCGCATTGGAAGCGACGGAACGGGAAACCACCGGGACCCCGTCGCCGTTGGAAGTCGAAGCCGCCGAACTGCGGCTGGTCGAGCTCTGGGCGGCGGAACTGCGGGTAGCCGTCTGGGCGGCCGAGCTGCGCGAAGTGCTTGCGGCAGAAGAGCTGCGCGAAGTGCTTGCGGCAGCCGAGCTGCGCGAAGTGCTTGCGGCAGCCGAGCTGCGCGTAGAGCTTGCGGAGGAAGAACCGCGCGAGGAGCTTGCGGCAGCCGAACTGCGCGTAGAACTCTGGGAAGCAGAGCTGCGGGAAGAAGACCCGGCGGCGCTGCCGCGGGAAGAGGTCTGCGAAGAAGAGCTGCGGGTAGCCGACTGCGAAGAAGAACTGCGCGTAGCCGTCTGAGAAGAAGAGCTCCGCGTGGTGCTCTGGGAAGCCGAGCTACGGGAAGACGATGCAGCGGAACTGCTGCGGGAAGATGATGCAGCGGAACTACTGCGGGAAGATGATGCAGCGGAACTGCTACGGGAAGATGATGCAGCAGCAGAGCTGCGGGTTGTACTTTGCGAAGAGGAGCTGCGCGTTGCGCTAGAAGACGAGCCGCGGCTCTGGGCGCCCAGCGGGGCTGCGGCTAGGCCGGCAGCCAGGATGGCGGTCATTGCAAGGGTAAAGAACGTTTTCATAATGCCTCTCGTTTTAGTTATTCGTATAAATAATACTTGGCGGAAAGCTGTTTGAAAGCCTCGGCGTCCTTGCTCCAGTAAGCGAGGATGTCCGCCACTTTCAGGGACTCTCCGAAATGTATTCTTACATAATCCGTACCACAAACCTTATCGAACATATTATTTCGTCCGGAAGACAGGGCGAAAGGATTGCGGTCCGGGTAGATTTCATACAGGGCCTGCATCACCCAGAACTGGGTGAGGGTGATGGAAGCGGCCTCGTAATCCGTGTAATGATACTGTACGCCGTGGATGAGTTTTCCGGCCAGCGGGCCGAAGAACGGCTTGAAATGGATGGGCCGGAAAGCTACGCCGGGAATCTGGTAGGAATTCAGGCGGGACAGGAGTTTATCGGCATCGATCCATTCGGCCGCAAAGACCTCGAACGGGAGGGTATAGCCCACGCCGATATTCAGGTAACCCTGGAACTCGCCGGCGATACCGGAAGAGGGATAGCCGATGGCCGACTGGGGATACGGGATGTTCGGGGAAGGAAGCACCCACGGCAGTCCGGTTTCCAGATAACGCATACTGCGCTTCCAGCCCTCCATCGGGATAACCGTCAACTTGCATTTGAGGGGCTCCAAGTCGCCTTTTTCGCCGCAATTCAGGCCTTCCTCATTCAACAGCATGGCCAGTTCGCCTACCGTAAGGCCATAGATATACGGAATCTTGAACTCGCTCACGAACGAATGGAAGCCGGGCTCCACCAGGCAGCCTTCCACCTTGTTGCCGCCCAGGGGGTTGGGACGGTCCAGGACCATGACCTCGATGCCCTGCTCGGCACAGGCGCGCATCACCAGGCCCAGGGTGCTGATAAACGTATAGGAACGGCATCCCACATCCTGAATGTCATAGACCACCACATCCAGGCCCTGAAGCATCTCGGGCGAGGGTTTGCGGTATTTTCCATAGACAGAATACACGGGTACGCCGGTTTCCGGATCGGATGCGTTTTCCACCTTGTCGCCCGCATACGCATCGCCCCGGACACCATGCTCGGGAGCGAAGAGGGCTTTCAGTTCCACACCGGGAGCGGCAGCCAGGATATCGATGGTGGAACGCAGGTTCCGGTCGACACCGCTGGGGTTGGTCACCAGACCCACCTTTTTGCCTTTCAGTCCGGCGAAGTCGCGGTCGCGCAGGACCTCGATGCCGGGACGGACCTGGGCGCCGAGGGATACGGCCGCCAGTAACCAAACCAACAGGGATAATCTGATCTTCATGATATTATTTTTTACCATATTCGGGATTGACTTTGCGACGGGCCAGGAAGGTCACGCCCACTGTAGCCAGACAACAGAGCATCACCATCCAGAAAAAATTCACGTAGCCGATGGCTTCCTGGATATAACCGGCCACGAAACCGGGCAGCATCATGCTGAGCGCCATGAAAGCCGTACAGATGGCATAGTGCGAGGTCTTGAATTCCCCTTCCGAGAAATACATCATATACAACATGTAAGCGGTAAAACCGAAGCCGTAGCCGAACTGTTCCACGGCCAGCGCGATGGTGATGATTACCACGTTCTGCGGCAAGGCGGTAGCCAGATACACAAAGGTCAGGCAAGGCAGGGTCATACCGGCAGCCATCCACCAAAGCGACTGGCGAAGTCCCAGGCGCGAGGCCACCAGGCCGCCCACGATACCGCCGGCCAGCAGGGCGATGACGCCGAAAGTACCGTAAACGATACCCACCACATCGGTCGGCAGGCCCAGGCCGCCCTTCTCTACCGCCGCCACCAGGAAGGGTTGGCACATCTTGATGAGGAAACCCTCGGGAAGCCGGTACAGCAGCATAAAGAAAATGGCAAGCAACACGCCCGGCTTCGTAAAGAAGGTCACGAACGAGGCACCCAGTTCCTTCCACGTATTCGCAGCCTCATCGGCACTCACGCGGGGAGCGTCGTCCGCACTGCGGGGCAGGAAGAAAATATGATACAGGCTTACCACCGCAAAAACCAGGGCCGACACGCCCAGGGTTACCTGCCACGACAGGGGGATGTTGCCGCTGCTTCGCTCGACCAATCCGGCAATGAGCACCAACACGCCCTGGCCGAACACGGAAGAAATGCGGTAGAAGGTGCTGCGAATGCCGATGAAGGCCGCCTGGCTGCTCGGACTGTGGGCCAGCATATAGAAGCCGTCGGCGGCAATGTCATGCGTAGCCGAGGCAAAGGCGGTGATGATGAACAGCACCAGCGTAAACCAGAACAGGCCGGCCGATGTCTGTCCGGAAGCGATGAGCTCGGGCGACGGTTTAGGCAGCGTAAGGGTCAGCAGGAGCATCAT
>CADCCI010000123.1 GCA_902799895.1 uncultured Bacteroidia bacterium
CAAGTCCCGTCAGTCCCACCGAGGACAGCAGCCAGTTCGTCACCATCAGCGATGTCATTCCTGACGCGATTCTGGAAATTCGCTATTTCGCCACGTACAATTTCGTCGGCAAGCGGATCGACGGCTATGAGGAGCCCACGGCCCTGCTCACCCGACCGGCCGCTGAAGCCCTGAAGGCCGTGAGCGATGAACTCCTCGAAAAAGGATACCGGCTGAAAATCTACGATGCCTACCGGCCGCAGAAAGGCGTAGATCATTTTGTACGCTGGGCTGCCGATATCGCCGACACCCTCATGCGATCCTATTTCTATCCCGACCTGGACAAGAGCGTCCTCTTCGATCAGTTGTACATTATGGAGAAATCCGGCCACACACGCGGTTCCACCGTGGACCTGACCCTCTTCGACATGCATACGGAGAAAGAAGTGGACATGGGCGGCACCTTCGACTGGTTCGGCCCTGAAAGTCATCCCGACTTCTGCGGGAACCCCGAGACCGGCGAATACACGGGCGACAACAGCGCCAGTCCCAAAGGCCGCAGCATTACGCCAGAGCAATTTGCCAACCGCATGCTCCTGCGCGACGCGATGGTCCGCCACGGATTCAAAACCCTTGAATCCGAATGGTGGCACTTCACCCTCGAGAACGAACCCTATCCCGATACCTATTTTACTTTCCCGGTCAAGCAACTGAATCACTAATATGACAAAAAGAAGCCTCTGGTTACTGCCGCTGGCAGCCGTCTGTGTCCTGCTTGCCTCGTGCACACGCGTGATGCCCCGCGGAAATTGGGACAAAGATGTGTACAAGGCGCTCTGTACCCTGATCGAAGAAAACGGAATCCACTCGGCCGGTTACGACCCGGACTGCCGCCCCTATGCGGTGTTCGACTTCGACAACACCACCATTTTCAACGACATCACCCAGAATCTGATGCTCTATCAGATTGAGAACCTGCGCTTTGCCTATCCGCCCGAAACCGCGGCCGAAGATTTTCTGAACGGTCTGGAGGACAAGGATATCTTCCTGGAAGGGCTGGGCGTCACCACCCGCGAAGTGGGGCGGCAGCTGGCCGGTGACTACACCATCCTGCGGGCCCGCCAGGCCGAAGGCGCCACCCTGGAAGAACTCCACCAAATGCCCGAATACCTGGATTTCCGGGCACGCTTCATCAAGTTCTACCACGAAGTGGCCACCCATTACGATGACGGAACCCTCTGCATGTGGATGCCCTGCACCCTTTCCGACATGACCTACGCCGAAGCCCGTGACCTGATTGTGGAATCCAATGACTACTGGCTGGCCCAGGAAAGATGCTGGAAAGAAACCTGGACTTCCCCCGACAGCACCCTCACCGTCGAGGTCAGCAAAGGCATGTATTACTGCCCCGAAATGAAGAACCTCCAGCGCGCCCTCCGGGACAATGGGATCGATATCTATTTCTGCTCGGCATCCATGGAACTCATCCTGGAGACCATGGCCAGCAACCCCAAATACGGCATCTGCCTGGATACCGCCAACGTCTTTGCCCTTCGTTTCGGCGGCGGCGACACCGTCCGGCCGATTTGGAAACCGGGGTACCCGCGTCCCTACCTGGATGGAAAGACAGAGCTGATCCGCGAGCTCATCGCTCCCGCCCATGGGGGAAAATCGCCCATCCTGATTGCCGGAGACAGCGTGGGAGACTATGCTATGCTCACCCAGTTCCCCGATCTCCAGCACGGGCTTATCATTGACTGCGGCAACAAAGGAGAAATCCGCACCCTCGTTGAAAAGGCGCACGCCGAAGGCAACAAAGGACGCTATCTGGCGCAGCCGCGCGATTTCGAAGGGCGGAAATACCTACGAAATAAGGGCGAAGATCCGAAGTAGCGAGGCCGGATCGCCGGAAGAAAGCAGTTCGATGTCGGGGTGCGCAAGCGCTCCGGCATCTTTTTGATACGGAATTCCCTCCCGTTCCAGCACGTTTACCACCTGCCGGGCAACGGCGGGCGCCGGATCGATAATCCGCACCTCCGGACCCGCGATGCGGCGGATGGGTTCCATCAAGAAAGGATAGTGGGTACATCCCAGGACGATGATATCGGCCCCTGCATCCAGCAGCGGCCGCAGGCTGCGTTCCACCACCGCTTCCGCCTCGGGACCGTCCAGGATGCCGTTTTCCACCAGTTCAACGAAGCCCTCCCCTACATGCTCGACAATTTTCACATCGTCCTGGAAACGGCCCTTGGTGTCCAGATACTTCGATGCCCGGAGCGTTCCGGCAGTAGCCAACACGCCGATCACCCCGCTTTTCGTACCCAGGGCCGCCGGTTTCACGGCAGGTTCCATGCCGATAAAAGGAATCGGAAATTCCTCCCGCAGTTGCTTGATGGCGGCGCCGGTGGCCGTGTTACAGGCCACGACAATGATGTTGCAGCCCTTCCCCATCAACAGACGGGTGATCTCGCGAGCCCGGTCTTGGATGTATTCGGCCGTTTTCTCACCATAAGGGCAATGAGCGTTGTCCGAATAATAGACATACCGTTCCCCGGGAAGCAGCTTCACCACCTCCCGTAAGACGGACAAACCGCCCGAACCAGAATCAAACATCCCAATCATATGTACAAATATACAAATAAAACGGCAGCAGCAATGCATCTACCGTTATTATTTGCTTTTTAACCCCTGCTCATATTCTTTCAATGCAGCAAAGGCTTTGGGGCTGAGGATGAGGATAGAGATCACCGTAACCCACGTCATAAGTCCCGTTCCGATGTCTCCCAGTTTCCAGACTACGCTGGGCTCGGTTACGGCGCCAAACACGACAGAACCCAGCAGGAGGACCTGCAGGATGAATTCAACTTCCTGTGTATTGTCGTTCTGGGGGTACCCATCTTGGTTTTGTGATTTGGATAATAATTGCTACCTTTGCAACGAGATAATAAACCGTGGCACGGATGAGGTAATTCGCTAAGTGCAAAGTCCCCGCCTCGAGCCTCACCGAAAGGTAAACATCCACCGCGCATTCTTGGGGCAAAGATAATAGGAGATCATTCGGTCTCCTGTTTTATTCTGCCGAAACAACGTAGGGATAAGTCGCGCTGTCACTGTCGGTATTCGACTTCACAGAGTAGCCAGTCGGGATTGTTACATTGGCAATGTTGCTCGGGTTATCACGAAACTTCCCGCCATAAATGGTGACAGAGCCTTTTAACCAAGAATCATAACTGCCGGCATTGAAAGTACAGTTATATTTACCACTATATATGGTAATAGTGTGTGGCGATTGGTTATATGTATAGTAATAATAATTCTCAAAACGGGAGGATCCGCAATCATTGATAAAATTGACGTTGGTTAATACGTATGGGTGACCATCCGTAAATATATGCCCATCAAAAGTCAGGTCTTCGACGATGACCGTGCCAGCGAAACATCGGGTGTCATCACCGCCATCCAACATCTTGCTCAGCGTTCCATTCCTGACGGTAATGCTTTTCCCCTCAATATCGTTTTGAAGCCAAAGCCCCTTTATATAATTGCCGGCCCAGATATACAACTTCTTACCTCCTAAATCTATAATACCGTCAGCTCGTGTGATAATCATACTGCCACTTAAAGATATATCTGTCTTGAACAACAGTACAGGATTTTCGCTCTCATCGGCATTAAAAGCACTAACCTTCGTTTCCCAGTCTGAACTACTGCAAGTATATAGTTTAGAGCAGCTAATTGCCAAGTTGTTGTACAGCTTGCCCGCAGCCAGCGTCACACTTTTGCCGGGATAGATGTAACTGGCCGAGGCCGTCTCGGCAGTGAGAGAAACCACCTGGCTAGTGACAGGCAGCATGGCCACATAGATGCCCGTGGTGCCGAACGTGCCGGAAGTCGGCGTGACGGTATAAGTGTTCGTGCCGTCGCTCACCGTCAGTGTCATTATCTTATCGATGGCTGCGCCGCTAAACTTCGGCGTGAACTTGCCGATGAGTAGCTGGTTAGTCAGGGTAACTAATGCATCCGTACCGCAGGTACTCCCGTCCGTCACGAGCGTTCCGCTGCCCGTAGCAGCATCGAAGTTCGCGCTAATGTCGGCAATGGTGCCGTGCTGATTGGCCTGGAGCTTGGCTGCATCGATGTCATCGCCAGTGGCATTTACCAGCGAGGCGGGATAGACAAACTTCACTGTGCTGCTGTTCTTTGCATTGGTAAGCAAAGCACTGATGGTGGCCACACCTGCTGCATTGACGGCATCCACATTGGCCGTTGCCGTGCCGTAACTGTCATCGCTCTTCTGGTAATACACGGCTATCTTCTCGTTTACCACCCATGTTGTCACGCCATCGGCATCAACGGCCTTGGAGCTTGCGTCCTTAGCTGCCATCGTAGTGGTAAAGGTCATCTCGACGGGGGCGGTAGTCTGCGTCGTTTCTTCCGGAGTCTGCTCCTGATTTTCGATCTTATTGCAGGAGAATGCAAGGGCTCCCAGCATTAGCAGAGCGCCTATATATGTCATCGTAGTTTTCATACACTTCATCATTACAGTTGTCCTGCAATTAAGCAAACGGGTTGTCATTCGTCGGAATATAATCATCGCGGTCTCCCTGGCTGTTGCAGATTACACCGTGATGTGTCACCTCAATGACTATTGTCAAGGGTTCCACATAATACTTTTTTTCTTTCCGTTCCATATACTGTTGTTTACTGATTGACACGACAAACTCCGCACGGCATCTCTTTCACAGAGTTTGTCAAAGTTACTAATTATCAAACACAATTCAAAATGATATACACAGGGGACACAACATGGTTACAAAAAAAAGCGGACTTTTGATCCGCTTTTCAAA
>CADCCI010000124.1 GCA_902799895.1 uncultured Bacteroidia bacterium
TTTTAAGGAAGGTCGGTGCCATTCCAGGGGGACCTTCCGGGCCAGAGGTTGTTTTCCCGGAAGGTCGAATATTAGGGGCAAGGTGCGCAATAAGTGGGACATTGTTGCTATCTTTGCAGCGTGATGAACTTGAAGTCAACAGATAGGGTGTTGGTGCATGCCTGTTGTGCACCGTGCTCGGGGGCCATTTTGGAATGGCTCGTGGGGCAGGGTGTAAGGCCCACCGTGTTCTTCAGCAACGCCAATATCTACCCCCTGGCCGAGTATGAGCTTCGCAGGGGCGAGCTGCTACGCTACGCCGCCCAGCTGGGCCAAAACGCGACGGGTAGCAATCAAGAAGCGGCGAGCAGCAGACAGGAAGCGACGGACGGCGGCCAAGGACCGGGCAGCCAGGAGCCGAAGGGTCTGGTGGTGATAGACGATGTCTATGACCATGAGGCTTGGCGGAGCGCCGTGCGGGGACTTGAGTGCGAGCCGGAGCGTGGACAGCGCTGCCTGCAGTGCTTCCGCTTCCGCCTGGAGCGGGCCGCCCGCTACGCCCACGAGCACGGCTTCAACGTCCTCACGACCACCCTGGCCTCCTCGCGCTGGAAAGACCTCGGACAGGTGGATGCCGCGGGCTCCTATGCCTGCAGCCTCTTCCCCGGTCTGCGCTGGTGGGGCCGGAACTGGCGCAAAGGCGGCCTGCAGGAGCGGCGGGCGGCCATCATCCGCGAACAACAATTCTACAATCAGACCTGGTGCGGCTGCGAATTCAGCCACAACGATAAAACGAACGATTCCTCATGTCCCCTTCCCGTCGAGGCGCCCTTGCGCTAACTCCCCTGCTGGTTTTCCTGGTAGTTTATCTGGTGACCTCGCTGGCCGTCGGCGACTTCTATAAAATTCCCGTATCGGCCGCCTTCCTGGTCGCCTCCATTTACGCCATCGGCATCACACGCGAGCGCGGCGGAAACGCCCCTGGCAGCAGCGCCGGAAACACAGCTGGCAGCAGCGCCGGAAACACAGCTGGCACCAGCGCCGGAAAACTGCCGCTGCGCGAACGCATCGCCATTTTTTCGGGGGGAGCGGGCGACAAAAACGTCCTGCTGATGATCTGGATTTTCGTGCTGGCCGGTGCCTTTGCCGGCACCGCCAAGGCCATCGGTTCCATCGACGCAACGGTGAACCTCACCTTGTCCATCCTGCCCGCCAAGTTCCTCTTCGCCGGGCTGTTCCTGGCCGCCTGCTTCATCTCGCTGTCCATCGGCACCAGCGTGGGCACGATCGTGGCCCTGGTGCCGCTCGCGGGCGGACTGGCCGCCGACACCGGCATGAGCCTCCCCCTGATAACGGCCATCATCGTCGGCGGCGCCTTCTTCGGCGACAATCTCTCGTTCATCTCGGACACCACCATCGCAGCCACCCAGTCGCAAGGCTGTTCGATGACCGACAAATTCAAAGCCAACCTGTGGATTACAGCCCCCGCCGCCCTGGCTGTGGCCATTCTGTACCTGGTGATGGGCCTTCGCACCAACGTCGTTACCCAGGCCGGTCCGGTAGATATCCTGCTGCTGGTCCCCTACCTTGCCGTCATCGTCATGGCCCTTACGGGACTCGACGTGCTGCTGGTCCTCACCAGCGGTCTCGGCCTCAACCTGGCCATCGGCCTGCTGCGCGGTACCATAGGTTGGAACGATTTCCTGGAAGCGGCCGGAAACGGCATTGCCGGGATGGGCGACCTGATTATCGTCACCCTGCTGGCGGGCGGCATGCTCGCCCTCATCCGCCATGGCGGTGGACTCGATGCCCTCATCCAGGCCCTCACCCGCCGCATCCGCGGAAAACGGGGAGCCGAACTGAGCATCGCCGCGCTGGTAAGCCTGGCCAACCTCTGCACGGCCAACAACACCATCGCCATCATCACCACGGGCGGCATTGCCCGCGATATCACGGAAAAATACAAATTGGACCCGCGCAAGAGCGCCAGCATACTCGACACCTTTTCGTGCCTGATGCAGGGCATATTGCCTTACGGGGCCCAATTGTTGATGGCCGCAAGTCTTTCAGGAGCAGGCGCTTTCGATATTATCGGAAAGCTCTACTATCCCTTAGCGCTGGGCATTGCCGCATTGCTGGCCATCCTGCTGCGGCTGCCGGTAAAGTACCGTTAGCGGACGCGCTCGCCGTAGGTGCGGTCCGTCGTATTGACCGTGATGTACTCGTCGGTGTTGATGAAGAGCGGAACCATCACCTTGGCACCGGTCTCGAGGGTAACCTCTTTGAGGGCGCTCGTAGAAGCGGTATTGCCCTTCACGGCCGGCTCAGAATAGGTAACCTGCAGGGTTACATAGGTCGGGAGTTCGCAGGTGAGGCATTTCTCTTCCGGCTCGGTGACGAAAATCATCTCCACGTGCTGGCCTTCCTTCATCAGGTCGGCGTTCTCCACGATGTCCTTCGGCAGGTGGATCTGCTCGTAGGTCTCTTCGTTCATGAAGTTGAAACCGTCCTCATCGGCATAGAGGAACTGGTAGCCGCGGTGCTCGACAGTAATGGTGTCGATCTTGGCACCGGCGGTAAAGGTGTTTTCGAGGATACGGCCGTTCTCCAGGTTGCGGAGTTTCGTTTTCACGAAAGCGGGACCCTTGCCCGGCTTCACGTGCTGGAACCATACGATGGAGCACGGTTTGCCGTTAAAATTCAGATAAAGACCGTTCTTGAAATCTGCTGTTGTTGCCATAAAATTATATCATTTAATGTTATTCAACTTGTTACAGGCTGCAAATTTATATAATTGTCACTTTTCTTGCAAAATTTTCTGCGCCACGTCTTCCAGCAGCCATTTGGGCGTAGAGGTGGCCCCGCAGACACCCACCCGGTCACCGTCGCGGAACCATTCGGGCTGCAATTCATCCGGCGAGCCGATCTGCCAGCTCCGCTCGTTCGCCCCGCGGCACAGGTCGAACAGCACCTTCCCGTTGGAGCTCTGGCGGCCCGATACGAAAATGATCACGTCGTGTCCGCGGGCGAAATCGGCCAGCTGCGCATGGCGCGATGCAACCTGCCGGCAGATGGTATCGTGCACCCGCAAGTCTTCCGGGCGGGCCATCCGGTCGTGCAGCCGGGAACAAATGGCGGCATAGCCCGAAGGGCTTTTCGTGGTTTGCGAGAACACCTCAACGGGTTTGGAAAAATCTATCCGGCCGGCGGCGATGGCCTCGTCCAGCATGGCCTCGTTTTCCACCACCAGGGCGTCTCCGTCCACCTGTCCCACCAGGCCCAGTACCTCTGCGTGACCGATTTTCCCGAAGATAATGAGCTGTCCGCCAAGCGGTTTCACACGGGCGTACGCCTCCCGGATAATTCCCTGCAGCTGCAGCACCACCGGGCAGGTGCAGTCGATGACGCGGCACCCCAGCTCCCGGGCCCGGGCATAGGTGGCGGGCGGTTCGCCGTGGGCGCGGATCAGCAGGGTCTGGCCGGCCGGCATCGACTCTTTCGAGACCGTCCGCAAGCCCTTTCCCTCCAGGCGCTCCAGTTCCGCTTCGTTGTGGACGATGTCGCCCACCGAATACAGCGGCTCGCCCGGATGCGCCTCCAGGAACTCCTCGGCCTTGCTGATGGCGCGGATAACGCCGCCGCAGAAGCCGGAACGGGGATCTATTTCTACCTGTAAAGCCATTATTCCAGAATGCCGGACCTCCTCGTGCAGTTCCATCTCTGAATTATCCAGCACAAAGGCGTCTTCGGCCTGCCGGAGCGGGTTGGTTTCGCGGTGGGAATCGATATAATCGCGTTCCTTGAGATTCTTCAGCACATCCTCCAGCACCGGCTGCTCACCCTTCATCACCATCTCATCGTAGCGGCGCCGCGCCCGCACATCGTCCCGGGCGGTCATGAAGATTTTCAGCTGCGCGTCCGGAAAAACGGCCGTGCCGATATCGCGTCCGTCCATCACCACCCGACCCTGCTCGCCGAAGGCATGCAGGCGGGCATCGACATACGCCCGAACGAAGGGGATGGCGGCCACCGGGCTCACGTTGCCCGATACTTCCAGGGTGCGGATTTCCTTCTCCACGCAGCGGGTGCCGATGTAGGTGCCGCCCTCGCCGAAATGCGCATCCAAACCCGCGAGACCCTTCTCCAATGCGGCCAAGTTGATTTTTTTATCGGCCGATATCCACCCGCTTTCCATCGCGAACAGGGTTACGGCGCGATACAGGGCGCCGGAATCCAGGTAGGTAAACCCGAAATGCTTGGCAATCAGCTTGGCGAACGTGCTCTTCCCCGTGGAGGAATAGCCGTCGATGGCAATGATGATATCCGGAATCTTCATGATAAAATTGGTATAGGATAACAAATATAAAAAAAAACCGCGATATTTGCATGGCAAACAAGATAAAATCGTGCAATTATGAAGATACTGGTCATTGACGACGAACGCCCCATCCGCAACTCGCTGAAGGAAATCCTGGGCGATGAAGGCTATACCGTGGAAACCGCCGAAAGCGGCGCACAGGCGCTGGAACTGGTTGACAAAGAGAAGTTCGACGTCATTTTCTGCGATATCAAGATGCCCGGCATGGATGGAATGGAAGTCCTCTCCAAGCTGGAAGAGGAAGGCATCGAGGCGGCCGTTATCATGATTTCCGGCCACGGCGACATCGATACGGCCGTGGAATGCATGAAAAAAGGAGCGTTCGACTTCATCCAGAAGCCCCTGGACCTGAACCGCATCCTGATCACCATCAAGAACGCCACCGAACGGGTGAACCTGGTGAAAGAGAACAAAATCCTCAAGAAAAAAGTCTATGGCCAGCAGATGATTGGCGAGAGCGAGCCCATCCGCCACATCCGCGACATCATTGCCAAGGTGGCCCCCACCGACGCCCGCGTCCTCATTACCGGCGCCAACGGCTCCGGCAAGGAACTCGTGGCCCGCAGCCTGCACCAGCAGAGCGACCGCTCGCAGATGCCCTACATTGAGGTCAACTGCGCCGCCATTCCCTCCGAACTCATTGAAAGTGAACTGTTCGGCCACGAAAAAGGGTCTTTCACCTCGGCCATCAAACAGCATAAGGGCAAGTTCGAGCAGGCCGACGGCGGCACCCTCTTCCTGGACGAAATCGGCGACATGTCGCTGGCGGCCCAGGCCAAGGTGCTGCGCGTGCTGCAAGAGAAGAAACTCTCCCGCGTGGGCAGCGACAAGGACATCGAGGTGAACGTGCGCGTGGTGGCGGCTACCAACAAGGACCTCAAGGCCGAAATCGAGAAGGGGACCTTCCGCGAGGACCTCTACCACCGCCTGAGCGTCATCCTCATCCGCGTCCCCTCGCTGGACGAACGCAAGGACGACATTCCCCTGCTGGTCAATTACTTCGTGGAGCAGATCTGCGCCGAGAGCGGCAAGAGTGTGCGGGCCTTCAGCCCCGAAGCCATCGCCCTGCTGCAGGAAAAAACGTGGCCGGGAAACATCCGCGAACTGCGCAACGTCGTAGAACGGCTCCTCATCCTCGGCGGCAACCCCGTCACCGCGCAGGACGTCCGCGACTACGTTAACGCATAAGCCAGTTGATAGAAGGGTCGCGGCGCCACCAGGTGAGCTGGCGCTTGGCGTAATTGCGGCTGTGCTGCTGCACCAGTTCCACGGCCCGGTCCAGGGAGATTTCCCCATCCAGATAAGAAAAGATTTCCCGGTAACCCACCGTCTGCAGGGCCGGGCAGGAACGGTACGGCAGGAGCGACCGCACCTCGTCCACCAACCCCGCCTGAATCATCTGCAGCACCCGCTGGTCAATCCGCGCGTACAATTCCGCACGGGGCCGGTTCAAGCCGATTTTCTCAATCTCGAATTCCCGCTGCCGGCGCTGTCCGGTCTTGAACGAGGAGAACGGTTTTCCCGTGCCGATGCACACCTCCAGCGCCCGCACAACCCGCTGGCCGTTCGTCAGTTCCAGGGTTTCGTACGAGGCCGGATCGAGGCGTCGCAGTTCTTCCGCGAGCGAGGCGGGGCCTTCGGCGCGAAGGCGCTCCATCAAACCTGCGCGGATGGCCGGATCTACCTGCGGGAGGCTGTCCAGCCCGCCGCAGACGGCATCGATATAGAACATGGAACCGCCCGTCATCACGAGGGTTTCGTGCCCCTCGGCAAAGAGGCGGCGGATGAGCGCGAGGGCATCGACCTCATAATCGCCCGCGGTGTAGTTTTCCGTTACCGAGCGGGTTTGGATGAAATAATGCGGCACCGCAGAGAGCTGTTCCGGGGAGGGAACGGCCGTTCCGATGGACATCTCACGGAAAATCTGCCGGGAATCGCAGGAAATGACTGGCGAACCGACCTCAAGAGCCTTCGAGATGGCAAAGTCGGTCTTGCCGACCGCCGTAGGCCCCAGAATGATGAGGAGCCGTCCGGGCATTACAGGGAGAGTTCTTCCGAACCGTCGAAAATTTCCTTGCCGTCCTCGTCGTCGTCGTACTCCTCTTCCTCGTCCTCCGGCTCGTCCCCATCTTCTTCATCTTCCGGATCGAACTCCGGCAGAAGAGAGGCTTTCTTGCGCATTTTGTGGGCCTTTTCGTCCTCGTCTTCGGGTTCGCCCGGCAGGTGGCGCTGCTCGTTCGGCAGGTCCTCGTAGGCCACATAGCCGTTCTCGAAATCGATGGGATTCGGGCCCTTGGTTTCCAGGATATACGGGGAGGTTCCGGCTACGCCCTCTACCTCTCCCTCGAAGGTTACGTTAACGCTTTTGCGGTTGGTTACATCGTAGAAATACACGAACGACGCCACCCCGAGCTTGACGGTCTGGGCCACCGTGACGGTATCTACCGTACCACTGCCCAGGTCGAACTGTCCGTAACGGGCCACCACGTTCCCGGCCGCATCCAGGGCCTTGAAAAGGATGAGCTGGTCTTGTGCGAACTCCATATCGGCCCGCATTTGTTTATGGAAGGTGTATAGGGTCGTTTCCGGCCGCATGCAGTAGAGCCGGAAGAAACCTTTGATGCCCGTAAGCGTTACTCTGTATTGGTAAACCATAGTCTTGTTATGAATTGCGATGTCAAAGATACAAATATTTTCCGTCCCGTTGCAAAATAATATTAAATTCTCTAATTTCGTACCCCGATATGGATAGCCCGGTAAAGGACGCATATTCGAGCATCTCCGCTCCCGCGGAAGGCCTCTTCAAGGACAATGGCAGCCGGTTCATTGCCCTGGCCTGGCCGGTCGAGACCCAGCAGCAGATCAAAGAGATCGTGGACAGCTTGAAAAAGGAGTATCACGACGCCCGCCACCACTGTTATGCCTGGCGGCTGGGCTGGCAGGGCCAGGAGTTCCGCGCCAACGACGACGGAGAGCCCTCCGGTTCGGCCGGAAGGCCCATCCTGGGCCAGATTGATTCGCGCGGGCTCAGCGATGTTCTGGTGGTGGTGGTGAGGTATTTCGGCGGCATCAAACTGGGAATTCCCGGCCTGATCCGGGCCTATAAGACCGCTACCGCAGACGCCCTGGACCAGGCCACCGTCGTGGAAAAGGTGGCCGGGACGTGGTACACCCTGGATTTCGGTTACCTGTCCATGAATCCCGTCATGAAAGTGGTGAAAGACCTGGACCTGCCGCAGCAGGGACAGGATTTCGGCGAGCGCTGCCGCCTGCAGGTGCGGGTACGCCTTTCCCTGGATGCCGATTTCCGGGACCGTATCGCCCATATAGATGATTGCACGTTTTATAATGAATAAGTAAAATGCCCAAAAACCTTATCTCCATCCAGGATTTCAGCAAGGAAGAAATCCTTCACATCCTCTCGGTGGCCCGGGAGTTCGAAGCTGCCCGCGAACAGGATTTCCTGCGCGGAAAGGTGGTGGCCTGCCTCTTTTTCGAGCCGTCCACCCGTACCCGCCTGTCGTTTGAAGCGGCCGTGAGCCGCCTCGGCGCGCAGGTCATCGGCTTCCCGGACAACCGCAACACCTCCCAGAGCAAGGGCGAGACGCTGGAAGACACCATCCGCATCATCTCCAATTATGTAGACCTGATCGTGATGCGTCACCCGATGGCCGGCGCGGCCGATATCGCTGCATCGGTGGCGGGCGTACCGGTGGTGAATGCCGGCGACGGTGCCAACCAGCACCCCACCCAGACGCTCCTGGACCTGTATGCCATCGAGAAAACACAGGGCACCCTGGAGAACCTGCACATCAACATGGTGGGCGATCTTCGCTATGGCCGCACCGTCCACTCACTGAGCCAAGCCATGCATTTCTTCCATCCCACGTTTACCTTTACGGCTCCGGAAGAGCTCCGTATGCCGCGGAAATACCTGGACTTCCTGGACGAGTTCGGCATTCCCTATACCCAGACCGAGCGGCTGGAGGACCACCTGAACGACTGCGATATCCTCTACATGACGCGCGTTCAGGGCGAACGTTTCCCCGACCGGGATTCGTACGAGAAGGTCAAGGATGTCTATACCCTCAGCGCGCGTGGGAGAAATTTCCACCGATGTAGATACCACCCCGTATGCCTACTACTTCCAGCAGGCGGGCGGCGGCATGTATGTGCGTATGGCGATTATCGCCTATCTTTTGGGTTACCGGTAAAAAACACTATCTTTGAAAAATATTAAGAGATCGATACGATTATGAGCAAAGTTCATGTATTCAATGCAGGCCCCTGCATCCTTCCTCAGGCGGCCATCGACGCTACCATAGCGGCCCTCCAGGATTTTAAAGGAACCGGCGTTTCCGTGATGTGCATGTCGCACCGCAGCCCGCAGTGGGGCGAAGTGATGGATGAATGCCGCGCCCTGTGGAAAGAGTTGCTGCACATTCCCGATACGCACGAGGTGGTCTTCCTCGGCGGCGGCGCATCCCTGCAGTTCCTCTATGTGGCCATGAATTTCCTCGAGCACAAAGCCGCATATCTTGATACCGGCGTGTGGGCCCACAAGGCCCTTGAACAGGCCCAGGGCCTGGGTGAGGCCTATGCCCTTGCCTGCTCGAAAGACAAGAACTATTCCTATATCCCGAAAGGATATACCATCCCTACGGACGTGGACTATTTCCACATCACCACGAACAATACCATCTACGGTACCGAAATCAAAGAGGATTACGACAGCCCGGTTCCGCTCATCGCGGATATGTCCTCGGACATTATGTCCCGCCCGGTGGATGTGAGCAAATACGCCCTCATCTACGGCGGCGCGCAGAAGAATGTGGGTCCTGCCGGCGTCATCTTTGCCATCGTCCGGAAGGACGCCCTGGGCAAGGTGAGCCGCTACATTCCCACGATGCTGGACTACCGCACCCATATCGACAAGGAGAGTATGTTCAATACGCCTCCGGTGCTGCCGATTTTCGTGATGAACGAGACGCTCAAGTGGCTCAAGGGCATCGGTGGTGTGGAAGCCATCCAGAAAGTGGACCAGGCCAAGGCCGAGCTGCTCTACAGCGAGATCGACCGCAACAGCCTGTTTACCGGCACCGCCGCCAAGGAGGACCGTTCCTGCATGAACGTGTGCTTCGTACGAGGCCCTCGAAGGCGAATTCATGGACTTTGCCAAGGGCAAGGGTATGATGGGCATCAAGGGTCACCGCTCCGTGGGCGGCTTCCGTGCCTCCATCTACAACGCCTGCACCCTGGAAGACGTCCAGGCTCTTACAGATTGCATGAAAGAATTTGAATCCCTGAAGAAATGAAAATCTTGATCGCTACCCAGAAGCCGTTCTCCATTGATGCGGTGTACGGCATTCAGGACATCCTCGAAGGCTGTGGCCACGAGGTCGCTCTGCTTGAAAAATATCCCGCCCAGGAAGACCTGGTTGCCGCCGTGGCCGATGTGGACGCCCTCATCGTCCGTTCCGATAAGGTGACCGCCGAGGTCATCGCCGCCGCCCCGAAACTCAAAATCGTCGTACGCGCCGGTGCCGGTTACGACAACGTGGACCTGGCGGCCGCTTCCGCACGGGGCATCGTGGTGATGAACACCCCCGGTCAGAACGCCAACGCGGTGGCCGAGCTGGCCATCGCCCTGATGATCTTTATGTTCCGCGGTCAGTTTACGCCCGCCACGGGCTGCGAGGCCGAGGGCAAGACCATCGGCATCCAGGCCTTCGGCAACGTAGGCCGCCTCGTAGGCAAAAAAGCAGAAGCGCTGGGCATGAAGGTGAAGGCCATCGACCCGTTCATTCCGGCCGATAAGATCCGCGAAGCCGGTGCCGAACCCGCCGCCACGCTGGAGGAACTCTATTCCACCAGCAACGTCATTTCCATCCACATCCCGGCCACGCCGCAGACCATCGGGTCCATCGGCTACGACCTCGTTTCGAAGATGCCCAAAGGCGGTCTGCTGATCAACACGGCCCGCAAGGAGGTCATTGACGAGGCCGGCCTGGCCAAGGCTCTGGAGGAGCGTCCCGACTTGAAATACGTCACCGACGTGATGCCGGACAACTACGAGGCCTTGAAGGAACAGTTCGGCCTGCGCGTCTTCGCCACGCCCAAGAAGATGGGCGCCCAGACGGCCGAAGCCAACCTGAACGCCGGCCTTGCCGCTGCCCGTCAGATTGCCAATTACTTCGCCACCGGCGACACGAAATTCCAAGTTAACAAATAATTATGGTGCGCGTTAAACCGTTCGCGGCGGTCCGTCCGCCCCGGGAGCTGGTCACCGAAGTGGCCGCTCCCCCGTACGATGTCCTCAACTCCCAGGAGGCCAAGCAGATGGCCGGTGAAAAATCGCTCCTGCACATCACCAAGCCGGAGATAGATTTTGATCCCATTGCCGATGAGCACTCACAGCCGGTCTATGACAAGGCAGTAGCCAATTTCAAGGCCTGGCAGGAGAAAGGCTGGCTGGTGCAGGACAGCGCCGAACAGTACTATGTCTATGCCCAGCGCATGGGCAAGCGGACCCAATACGGACTGGTTCTCTGCGCCCATACGGACGACTACGCCACCGGCAAGATCAAGAAGCACGAGCTTACCCGCAAGGATAAGGAGGATGACCGGATGATCCACGTCCGCATCCAGAATGCGAACATCGAACCGGTCTTCTTCGCCTACAAGGACAACGCGGAACTGAATGCCATCGTCGCCAAAGCCGCCTCCGGCAAGCCGGAATACGATTTCGTGGATGAAAACGGCTTCGGCCACACCTTCTGGGTGATTGCCGACCCGGCCGTCAACGCCCGCATTACGGAGCTTTTCACCACGACGGTAGAAGCGTTCTATGTGGCCGACGGCCACCATCGGACCGCTGCCGCCGCCCGCGTGGGCGCCGAGAAAAAAGCCGCCAATCCCAACCATACCGGCGAGGAGGAGTACAACTGGTTCATGGCCGTGTGCTTCCCCCAGAGCCAGCTGCAGATTATCGACTATAACCGCGTGGTGCGTGACCTGAACGGCCTTACTCCGGACGCCTTCCTGAAGGCCCTGGAGGAGGACTTCGAGGTCTCCTTGGCCAGCAAGCCGCGCTGCGGCCGTCCCGCCAAGCCTTACGCGCCCGCCGCCCTGCACGAGTTCTCGGTCTATCTGGGTGGCAACTGGTATAAGCTTACGGCCAAGGCCGGCCGGTACGACGACGCCGACCCTATCGGGGTTCTGGACGTGACCGTGCTGAGCAACCTGGTACTTGACAAAATCCTGGGTATCAAGGATCTGCGCACAGATAAACGCATCGATTTCGTAGGCGGTATCCGCGGCCTGGGCGAACTGGCCCGCCGCGTGGACAGCGGCGAAATGGCCGTCGCCTTTGCCCTCTACCCCGTTTCGATGCAGCAGCTCATCGACATCGCCGACAGCGGCGCCATCATGCCGCCCAAGACGACTTGGTTCGAACCCAAGCTCCGGAGCGGCTTAGCGATTCACAAACTCGCCTGAGATTTACAGTTCCCAGGCGAGGGCGGAGGCGCCGAGGATGGCGGCATCGGATTCCTTGAGGGAAGAATAGACAAGTTTCACCTTGTTGCGCCACAGGGGCAGGACATTCTCGTTCATGGCCTTGAGGATGGGCTCGGTAAGGAACTCTTTGCTACGGGCCAGGCCGCCGAAGAGGACGATTGCCTCCGGTGCCGAGAATTCGATAAAGTCCGCGAAACTCTGGCCGAGAATCTTTCCGGTATATTCGAAAATCCGGATGGCCAGCTTATCTCCTTCTTTGGCGGCATCATAGACATCCTTGGACGTAATTTTGTCCAGGCTGCGCAGTGCCGAAGGCTCGTCGCTCATTTCCAGCCACTCGCGGGCGGTACGGGCAACGCCCATCGCGGAAGCATACGCCTCCAGGCAGCCGCTCTTTCCGCAGTTGCAGTGGCGGCCGTTGTTGCGGACGGCGCAAGTGTGGCCGAGCTCGCCGGCAAAGCCGTCGTGGCCGTAAACAATCTCGCCGTTGATGACGATACCGCTGCCCACACCGGTACCCAGGGTAATCATAATGAAATTCTTCATACCGCGGGCCGCGCCATACGTCATTTCGCCCATGGCTGCCGCATTGGCGTCATTGGTCAGCGAAACGGGGATGCCGTCCATGGCCTCGGACAGCATCTTGGCAAACGGAATCTTCTTGGTGCCGCCCCAGGTAAGGTTCGGCGCATTCTCAATCTCACCCTTGTAGAAGTTACCGTTCGGAGCACCGGCGCCGATGCCGCGGATGCGGCCTTCGGCATTCGCATCGGCGATGATCCGCTTCAGCGCAGCAGCCAGTTCGTCGATGAACGGTGCCACATCGGTGTGCGTATCTGACCGGATGACCGTCTGGGCAATCACATTTCCGCGGGCGTCAACCACGCCGCATTTGGTGGTCTGTCCACCTACATCGATACCAATTACAAGATCTTTTTCCACGGTTTATTCCGTTTTAGCGGGTTTGGAGCCCATCAGGGCATACCATACAA
>CADCCI010000125.1 GCA_902799895.1 uncultured Bacteroidia bacterium
CAAAGGATGTCCCTTTGGTAGTTGGTGCGGCCTTTGTAGACCGTCTTGTCCTTGATGTTCAGGAGGATATCGGACTGGTAGGTGGAGTTGCCGCGGTAGATGACATTCTTGTCAATCCGAAGCAGGATGTTGGAATCAAAGGAGGTGGAACTGCCCCTATAGACCTTTCCGTCCAGAACGGTGCAGAGGATATCGCTCGAAAAAGAGGAATCTTTCTTACGAATAGAGACCCCCTGTCCGGCCATGGTAGGAAGGAACAGGGTGAGGGAAAGGAGTATCAGGAGAATTCTTTTCATGTTTATCTATGTTGGGGACAGACGACTTGAGTGCAAATACCATTCCTTTCGCGCGGGTGGGTCGGAATTCCGGAATTATCATTAATTTTGTAATAGATAGTACCATGAACCGATGAGACGCATCCTTCTCCTTACTTTTACGGCGCTTTTCGCCGCCTTCCTTACCGCCAAAGCCGATCCCATCGACGAACTGATTCCCGTCCGGGGCCTCGCGATCGAGGCACCGTCGCAGCGGGGGCTGAACGACTTCCTGAAGTTCATCGAGGGCGACCTGGTACCGGCCCATTTCAACCTGCTGATTTTGCGGGTGGACTGGAATTACGCCTACGAGACGCATCCGGAACTGCGGGACGAGCACCCGCTGACGAAGGAGGATGTGAAGCGCATCGTCGCGGTGTGCAAGAACCGGGGCATCCGGCTGGTTCCGCAGATCAACCTGCTGGGTCATCAGTCCTGGGCCAAGCAGACCCACGCCCTGCTGCGGGAATACCCCGAATTCGACGAGAACCCGTCCGTCAAGACGGAATTCTATACGGAATGGCCCAATCCCTACGGCCTGTACTGCAAGAGCTACTGCCCGCTGCATCCCGACGTCCACAAGGTGGTGTTCGATGTGGTCGATGAGCTCTGCGACGTTTTCGAGACCGATGCTTTCCATGCCGGCATGGACGAGGTGTTCTACATCGGCGAGAAGGAATGCCCCCGCTGCAACGGCAAGGACAAGGCCGAACTGTTCGCCGGAGAGGTGACGCTCATCCGCAACCATTTGGCCGAGAAGGACCGTCAGCTGATGATCTGGGGCGACCGCCTGCTGGACGGGCGTACCACCGGCCTGGGCGAGTGGGAGGCCAGCTACAACTACACTTGGCGGGCCATCGACATGATTCCGAAGGACGTTTTCATCTGCGACTGGCATTATGAGCGGGCTGACCTGACGGGCGTCTATTTTGCCACCAAGGGCCTTCCCGTGGCCTCCTGCGGCTACCGGGATCCGTCGCTCTGCGAGCAGCAGATCCGCGACATGGTCCGTTTCCGCAAGCAATCCGCCCCTGAGACGGCCGAACGGCTGCAGGGGTATATCCACACCATCTGGTCCGGCGCCGACCATTTCCTGCGGCGTTTCAACGCCGTGAAGAACGCCGGCGAACAGGAGGAAGGGCGTATCGACGACGCCCGCGCCCTGCAGACCGTCATTGCTACATTCACCGCTTTGGCCCGTTAATTCATGAAAAAAGCACTCTCCCTTCTTGTTTTCCTGCTGTCCATTTCCCTGACGGCGCAGGATCGTGTCCCCGTCTGGCCCACTGGCAAGATGCCCGATGCCCAGGCCCATCAGATCGCCGCGATGACGAACGAGGCCGGCCGGGAGGACTTCAACCCCGACAAGTATCGCATTCCCTATCTGGAATGGTTCGAGAAGCCCGACAACCCCAACGGGACCTGCATGATCCTTATCTCCGGCGGCAGCTACATGAACTGCTGCGACGTGAATCTGATCGAGGAGTGGCACAAGAAACTCACCGCGCTGGGCGTTCAGTGCGTCAATTTCGTGTACCGGACACCGCGTCCCGAGGGACTGCCCATCTACCAGACGGCCTGGGAAGACGGCCAGCGCGCAGTGCGGATGGTCCGGAGGGATGCTGAAAAGCGCGGTTTCGATCCGGAAAAGATCGGGGTCATATCGATGTCCGCGGGCTCGCACCTGGCCCTGCTGCTGGCGACTAGCTCCCAGACGCCGGCCTACGAGCGCATTGACAAGGTCGATGACATCCCTTGCCATATCAACTGGGCCATCGTCAACGCGCCGGCCTATGCGACCACGGATGGCGAGACCGGTACTCGCGCGATGCGGGAGGGATACGGCACGGACGTGAAGATCAGCGACGTGTTCAAGTTCGACGAGAAGACCTGCCCGATGAGCCTTCATCAGGGACAGCTCGAGCCTTATACCCCCATGGGCTCCACCCTGGTTTACCGGGAACTCCGGAAGCGGGGCGTTCCTGCCGAACTGCATCTGTATCCGGGCAAGGGGCACGGGGCCTTCGGTTTCGAGCGGGGCGTGGAGTTCATGACCCAGATGGGATTTCTGGGACCCGTGCAGCCGGAGGTCGACCTGCAGGACCGCTTCGCTTCGGACGAAGGACGTGCGCGTTATGTGCGGGAGGATCTCTGGCCGGAAGGAAAGATGCCGGACGCCCAGGAGGCCCAGGGTACACCGTATATCGAATGGCATTTCCCGAAAGAACAGAAGACCAAGGCCAGCCAGATCATCTATTCCGGCGGCGCTTATTACGGTAACGGGCCGGACAGCTTCGAGGTGACGCCCGCGCGGCGGTATCTCAACGATCTGGGCATTACGGTCGTGACGATGCGGTACCGCACCCCGCGCCCGGAAGGCCTTTCGAAGCACACGACGGCCTGGCAGGACCTTCAGCGGGCCATCCGCAAGGTCCGGAGCGAGGCGGAGGCCTATGGCCTGGACCCGAATCGCATCGGCATCATGGGCTCATCCGCCGGCGGCCACCTGACCCTCATGGGCGTGACTTCCGCCCGGCACCGCTCGTATCTGGCTGTCGATGAGATCGACAAGGTCTCCTGTAAGGTTCAGTGGGGTATCGGCATCTATCCCGCCTATGCCCTGACCGACGGTTTGGATGGATACAATGAGCACCATGGCAACGAGGACGGCGACATCCTCGCTTCGGAGTTCTCTTTCGACCTGGATACGGCGCCGATGCTGTTCATCCACGGCGACGCGGACCCTTACTCGGCGATGGCATCTGTCAAGACTTGGGAAAAGCTTCGCGCGATGGGCGTACCTGCTGAACTCCATACCCTTGCGCTGCGAGAGCATGGTTTCCAGCGGACGGCCTCTCCGGGTACGGGAAGCTATAGTTGGTTGGACCGAATCGGGGAGTATCTGGCGGGCTGGATGTAGCCTGCAATCTCGGCTTTCAGAGTGATTTATTTGCGCGTTTGGGAAAATTGCGTTAGATTTGTGGGAAATTTCTAACTTTTCCTACAAATGCAAGAGGAAAACGGTAAATACATCTTCGGCGTCGTGAAGGTAGGGGACAAAGGACAGATCGTGATTCCCCGCGACGCCCGCAAAGTTTACGACATTAAGCCGGGGGATACCCTGATGATGCTGGGAGACGAGAAAGGCATCGCCCTGTTGAAGACGGATATCTTCCAAGGCATTATCGACCAGGCCATGGAGGGCCTTACAAAATGAGAAAGCATTGGATTGACAACCTGCGCTGGGTGACCGTGCTCCTGGTGCTCCTGTACCACGTCATCTATTTCTACAACAATAAGGGCGTTTTCGGTGGCATCGGCGGTTTCGGCGAATGGCCGGAGTGCAAGCAGTACCAGGATGTGATTATGTACATCCTGTATCCCTTCTTTATGCCGCTGCTGTTCCTGCTGGCCGGCATCAGCGCTCGGTATGCGCTGGTGAAGTATCCCGCCAAGGAGTGGTTCAAGGCCCGCACGCGGAAGTTGCTGGTTCCATCGACTATCGGCCTGTTCGTGTTCCATTGGATGGTGGGCTATTTCAATACCGTCGTGGCATCTCGGGAGGGCGTGTTTGACGGAATCCCGGCCGTGGCGAAGTATATGTTGATGGCCGTCAGCGGCACCGGTCCGCTCTGGTTCATCCAAGTGCTGTGGCTGCTGTGCCTCGTGCTCCTGCTGGTGCGCAAGCTGGATAAGAAGGACCGCTTCTGGAACTGGTGCGGCAAGGCGAACATCGTCTGGATCATCCTGATGGGCGTCCTGTTCTGGGTGGGCACATTGACACTGGTCAGGAATCCGCGTCCGGACTCGATGGACGGTCTCCTCAATCTCTATAAGCCGCTCTTTTACCTGATTCCGTTCCTGATGGGTTACTTCGTGTTCTCGCATGACGAGGTGCAGGAGACGCTGGGCAAGGCCTGGATTCCGCTGCTTGCCTGCGCGGTCATTTCCGGCGGCATTCTCATCGGCACCACCTTCGGTCAGGACAACACCTCGCCGCAGTACCTGAGCAGCCCCCTGAACGTCATCTACGGCTGGCTGATGTGCCTGGCCATGATGGCCTGGTTCAAGGCCCGCTTCGACTGCACGAGCCCGTTCGCGGCTTATATGACGAAGTGCAGCTTCGGCCTTTACATCGTCCACTACCTGGTCATCGCCGCCCTGGGCTACATGATGAAAACGTACACCCAGCTCCCGCCGTGGGCCATGTACGTCATCCTGACGGTCGCGGTCTTCACCCTCTCGCCCCTCCTTTACGAAATCATCCGCCGGATTCCTTTCGTCCGCTGGGCGGTGCTGGGGGAAAAGAAGAAAGCGTCTTGAATTACTGACAGATAGGGTGTTTGTTTCCTAAAAAACAATTACCTTTGCGGCTCGTAAGCTAGCTGCGAGCCGATGCCGGAGATAACTCC
>CADCCI010000126.1 GCA_902799895.1 uncultured Bacteroidia bacterium
GCAGCAGCGGAGCTCTGGCACAACAAAAAAAGAGGCCGACCCTTTTTAGTCGACCTCTTTTTTTTTAGAATTCTTTCATTTCTTTAAAAAACAAATAATTCTACCTCTGGGACTGCCTACAAGGCTTGGATTATTGATTGTAGACAATTATTTTTGCAAAGACCGAAATTATTCTAATATGAATTATGTTATTAAAAAAATAATTAATATCTTTGCAACATGAGAGTGATAGCCATATCCACTTTAAAAGAATTTTGGGAAAAGCATCCGGATAGCGAGCAAGCCCTGAAAGAATGGTACATCAAGACAGAGAGGGCTCAATGGGAATCTTTTAACGACATGCGTAAAGACTCTAATTCCGTGGATTATGTGAAGAATCAACGTTATGTGTTCAACATTAAAGGCAATAACTACAGATTGGTCGCAGCGGTGAAATTCACTCCCAAACTTGTGTATATCCGTTTTATCGGTACACATCAAGAATACGAAAGAATCGAAGCTTCATGCATATAGGAGGAAAGATCATGGCACAGATAAAAGATGAAAAGCAATACAAAGCCATCATGACTCGCATAGACGAGCTCTTTTTTGAGACAGACGAGAGAACCCCTGCAGAGGATCCTCGCCTTCAAGAATTAGATATGCTTTCTGCTCTTGTAGAAGAATATGAAAAAGAGCACTGCCCTATCGCAGCACCAACTCTTTCCGACACCATTAATTCTCGATTAGTGGAAAATAACTGGAGTCAAAAAGAGTTGGCTGCAATATTAGGGATTACGGCCCCGCGCCTATGTGCAATCTTAAACGGAAAGGCCAATCCAACCTTTGAACAAGCAAGAATCATTTCTTCCCGTTTACATATTGATCCAGCGATTGTGCTGGCGCTATAAACTGACGCCTATTTCCGGCTCATGACAAAGAGGATATCGGCGCCGGAGCGAAGGGAATCGTAGCGAAGGGTGGTGCCCGAAAGCTTTTCGCAGTTCAGGTAAACGGCTTTTACATAGACATTTTCAGGGCTCCAGTTCTTGGTACGGATGGTGAGCGTGCCACCGTCGGAAAGATGCAGCTTCATGCCCGGAACACAGGGAGAACCCAGTTCATATTCATCACTGCCGGGGCAAACAGGATAGAAGCCCATGCAATTGAAGAGATACCAGGCACTCATCTGGCCACAGTCATCGTTTCCGCTCAACGAAGCCGGCTCGTTCCCGTAGAAATGGTCGGCCACGTAACGGACCCACTTCTGGCAATCCTTCGGCTTCCCGAGCTTATTGAACCAATACAGGACATGGTGGCAAGGCTCGTTCCCGTGCCAATAGCCGCCAATCCGGCCCCAGATATCGTGCGCTCCCGGAATGTTCTCATCCATCTCCATGGTAAACATATCCTCCAGCCGCTTCAGCAGGAATTCACGGCCCGCCATGGACACATAGGTATCGAAATCGTGCGGAACCGTCCACGTATACTGCATGGTAAAGCCCTCGGTGATATCGCCCCAGCCATTCACGGAACCCGGTCCCTGGTAGGCGATGGGAGCGAACGGCGTCCGCCACTCCCCTTTCGAATCCCGGCCGCGCATATACTTGGTTTCCGGGTCGTACAGGTTGCGCCAGTTTTGGGAGCGATTCAGGAAGAACGCATAATCCTCTTCGTGTCCTAATTTCTTGGCCACCTGGGCAATACACCAGTCGTCATAGGCGTATTCCAGCGTCTTCGAAACGCTCTCCTTCTCTTTGTCGAAAGGCACGTAACCCAGCGTAGTATATTCCGGAATACAGTCGTAGTGCGGATTGGTTGCCGTGGTCTTCATGGCCTGGAATGCCCGCTCGTAATCGAAGCCCGGCACATCCTTCATAATCATGTCCGACAGCACGCTGCACGCGTGATAACCAATCATACACCAGGTCTCCCCGCCATAAAATGACCAGATGGGAAGCATGTGCTCGGCACTCTTGTCAAAATGTGCCAGCATGGAATTCGCGATATCCCCCTGCAAAGGACGATTGACCAGGTTCAGCAGTGGATGGAAGGCCCTGTAGGTATCCCAGAGCGAGAAAACCGTCATGTTATGCCAGCCCTCTGCACAGGCAATGTTTTTGTCGTGCCCCCGATACCGGCCGTCCACGTCCTGGAACAGGAAAGGATGCAGGGCGGTATGATAGACGCTCGTATAGAAGGTCTGCCGCAGGCGCACGTCGTCGCTGTCCAGTTCGTATTTTCCCAGTTCTTTCTCCCAACGGTTTTCGGCCGATGCCAGCACGCTGGCAAAATCGCCCTCCGCGACCTCGGAAAGATTCTTCAGGGCACCGTCGATCCCGGTAGCCGACACCGCCACTTTTACCTGCACGCTCTCCCCTTCCTTCGTGGCAAAACGCACGAAAGCCTGCAAGCCGGTCCCCCAGGCTTCCAAATGGCTGCGGAATCGTTTCGTATTGTAAATGACGGGTTTACCATCCTGGAGGATCCGGAAATCGGACACCGGACGATCGAAACGGGCGGCGAAGAAAACATATCGTTCCGGACTCCATCCGCTCACGATTTTGCTGCCCACAATGGTATATTCATCCCACTGGCGCACACTGGACCAGGCGCACTTCCAATAGAGCGTATGGTTCAGATCCACCATCACAAAAGCATCTTCGCTGGCGGGATAGGTAAAACGGAAGATACCGCTGCGGTCGGCCGCCGTCATTTCGGCCTTGATCCCGCTGTCCTGCAGCATCACGCCATAATAACCAGGGTGCGCCCATTCCTGGTCGTGTACGAACCGCGACGGAGCCGTGTTCTCCCCCACTCCCGGAAGGAACAGGAAATCGCCCAGGTCCGGGATGCCCGTTCCGCTCAGGTGCGTCAGGCTGAAGCCCTGGATGGTAGGCTGGGAATACTTGTATCCGGCTGCCGTATCATAATCCTTGTCATGGGTATCCGGGCTTATCTGGATACCGCCAAAGGGCACCTGGGCACCGGGATAGAGATTCCCGAAGCCGTCGGTTCCCACAAAAGGATTCACGTCGTCTATCAGACGGCCCTGGGCGCCGAGACCCAGGCAAAGGCAGATTCCTGCCAGGAAAAGAAGGGATTTGCGCATATCAGTTTCCGTTTATATCGGTCATGGAATACGGTTTGTCATCGGCCGCCTGCCCGCGTTTCTTATCGGGCTTGGCAGCCATCACGAACTCCAGCGTTCCGCCGGCCATCAGGTCGGCGTGGGTAAGATAGAGCTTGGTATAAGGCTTGCCGTTCAACAGCACGCGGCGTACGTAACGGTTGGTGTCGCTCACGCCGGGAGCCTTGACTTCCAATACCTTACCATTCGGAAGGTTCACCTTGGCATACGGGATGTACGGGGCGCCCAAGACATACTGATCGGTACCCGGGCAGACCGGATAGAAGCCCAGCGCCGAGAAAATATACCAGGCGCTCATCTGGCCGCAGTCATCGTTACCGCCCAGGCCGTGCATGTCGGCCTTATACTGCCGATTCATAATCTCACGCAGCCAATACTGGGTCTTCCAGGGCTGCGTGGTCCAGGCATACAGGTACGGGATATGGTGGCTGGGCTCGTTGCCGTGCACATAGCCGCCAATCAGGCCCGCCGCATCTACATCCTCATTATCTTCATAGCAATAAAGCGGAAGTTCCATGCCAAAGAGCTCGTCCAGATTGGAGGTGAAGCGTTTCTCGCCACCCATGCAGGCCATCATGCCATAAACGTCCTGAGGAGCGTGGAACGAGAAATTCAGCGAGTTGCCCTCGATGAAACCCTGTCCCACGGTCTGCTTCACATCGAACACCTCGCGGAAACCGCCCCCGCTGTGACGCGGCCGGCAGAATCCGATGGAAGGGTCGAATACATTCCTATAATATAACGCGCGCGCACGATAGTCTTTCTCCATCTTTGCATCTCCGCACAGACGGGCGGCCTGCCAGATGGTCCAGTCATCGTAAGAGTACTCCAGCGTATTGCTGGCGCTTGTAGAAGAGGACTCAATGGGCACATAGCCTCGTTTGATATACTCTCCCAAACCGCCGTACCACGGCACGTTGGACGTAGAAGCCATCGCCTCCAGCGCCGCTTTCCGGTCAATATCCAGCCCCTTCGCCATGGCGTCGGCCAGCACCGAAACGGCGTGGTAACCAGTCATGCACCAGTTTTCGTTAGCCATGTGGCTCCAGATAGGCAGCATGTGATGAGGACTCTCCTGCCAGTGGGCCAGCATCGACTCCACCAGGTTGCGGGAAAGTTCCGGCATCAGCCAGGTCAGGAAAGGATGTTCGGCCCGATAAGTATCCCAGAGGGAGAATACCGTATAATTCGTAAAGCCCTGTGCCACATGCACGTTGTGATCCAATCCGCGGTAACGGCCATCCACGTCCATGTACAGGGACGGGTTGATCATCGTGTGGTACAGAGAGGTATAGAACATGGTCTTCTGGTCGGGCGTTCCATCCATTTCGATGAGGGAAAGCGCCTGGTCCCAGGCAGCGGCCGCCTGGGCCCTGGCCACCTCGAAACTCTTACCGGAGGCTTCGGCTTCCAGGTTCTTCAGCGCCCCCTCCGTTCCGGTTGCGCTTAAGGCCACTTTCACCGTCAGCTCGGGATGCTCGC
>CADCCI010000127.1 GCA_902799895.1 uncultured Bacteroidia bacterium
GATGTATCTTTTCATCATTTCAAGGAAGGCATTTGTTCACGGGTCAGGACACGGCTGGAGGACATCAGACTCCTCCAATACGCGTCCGTATTCAGGTTGTAACTCTCCAAATCCCAGGCCAGAAACCAGTTCCAGGTTTCTCCGCCCGCAAAACACTTGGAAGGATCGGGGATATTGCCGCATTCACTGACTGTCACCAGTTTATGACCGCCGGAAAGATTCACTGCCGCCTGATACTGGCGGGTCTTCGCATTCGTGTCGTCGGCATAGATATCCACGCCCACGATGTCCACCTGGTCATTTCCGGGATACCAGGAAGCATAGTCTTTCTCCGCGCCCGGGGTCGCATCCAGGGTCCATACCCAGATCAGATTGTCCAGGCCGTACTCCCCTTCCAGTTTGTCACGCAGGAGTTTCCAAAGTTTCTTGCAGGACTCGGCCCCGCCACGGCCCCACCAGAACCATGCGCCGTTGGAGCCATACAGGGTATAATTGCCTGCCGCTTCATGCAGCGGACGCCACAGGACCGGAATTCCTTCCTGTTGAAGGAGTTTCAAATAGCCGGCCACTTTCTCGATATCTTGAAGGATGAAATCGTTCTCCCAGGTTCCGGACTGCAGGGCCCGGCCGATACTGAAGGAAGTCTTGTCAGAGTAGAAGTTGTAGCCGGAGAAATCACCCGCCTTGCCCTTTGCCCAGTCTGCCTCTGAATTGGGGACATTCCAATGCCACATGAACGATACCAATCCGTTTGCCTTCCACTG
Source organism: uncultured Bacteroidia bacterium (assembly GCA_902799895.1). Classification (GTDB taxonomy): domain Bacteria; phylum Bacteroidota; class Bacteroidia; order Bacteroidales; family UBA932; genus Cryptobacteroides. The sequence continues at coordinate 765 of CADCCI010000127.1, forward strand.
TTCCTTCGCCGCGGAAATATCGCCGTAATCCACCACCCAGTCCCAGCCGGCCGGGGTCGGCGAATACTGCAGGAAAATGTAGTCATAGCCGGCCAGGGCAGGGTGCTTTCCGGTCTTCTTGTATATTTCATTCACCCGATCGTTGTTGTTGGCCGTTCCGCCGGACTGGACCCCGCTGAGGATCTTCGATCCGGCTTGCTCCCGGAGGAAGGCATAGACATTCTTTGCAGCAGAACTGACTTTGGGGTTGGTAAGATCGGTGTCGACGGATACCGGGTCGGGGGGTAGCGGCTTTTCAGCGGCAGCCTGCTTGATCGAGACAGACTTACTCAAGGATCCCGACGTCACCGTGAGGGTAGCCGTTCGCTCTTCATAGGCCGGATTGGCCACGACGGTCAGGCCAAAGGTAATCTTGTAATTGTTGTACGTGCCGTCCTTGAGGGTGATCCAGTCCGGAAGTCCGGTAACTGTCGGACGGGAAGGAGCCGTGACCGTCAAGGTCAGGGCCTTCCCTTCCACCGGAACATCGAAAGCGTCAACATCCAGGGCAATATCCTTGGGGGTATTGTCCACCGGCTCCGGCGTCACCGGGTCTTTCTTGCAGGCCGACAGGGCCAGAACGGCCATCGTCAGGACGAGTATCCTTGTGTGTCTCATCATAATCGGTAAATGGAACCCGGAGGGAGGGTCAGCCCCCTCCGGATTGAAAGCTATCCGCTACAGGTAGACGATCTTGTCGAAGACCAGGTTCTTACCCTGCAGGATCAGCGCGTAGCCCCACCAAGCCTTGGTCGTCAGCGCCTTGTAGGCGTTGCCTTCCGCGATAAAGGACACATAGCCCTTGCTGGCGGCATCCGCTGCGTTGTCCATATTCCACTGGGAACCGTTCGGTGTGACATAGCCCATACCGTTCCAGTGGCCGTCGAAGATCTGGATGGACCAGTCACTCCAGTCGTCCGGGGTGAAATAGATGCGGACCTCGGCGCCTTCGTACAGGCCGGCGTTTACCCAGTCGTCTTCGCCGCCCAGTTCCTGGTTCAAGTCATAGTCACCCGTATGGGCGCTGGGACCTTCCCAGACCACTGTTTCCGTAAGACCGAAGTGGAGGAAGGAGAGACCCGTCACGGTCAGGAACTTGCCCTGGACGATGAGGGCGGAACCCCACCACTGCTTCTCGGTGAAAAGATTGTAAATCTCTTCCGTCACTTCGAAAGCGATATACCCGTTCGAGACGGCATCCGGGGTGCGGTCCTGGTTGAACTGGTTCGGATTGTCCATGCCCGGGAAGAGCATGCTCATCCCCGCCCAGTGACCCGTGAACAACTGCATGGACCAATCGGCCGGATCGGCGGCCTGGAAGTAAACATGCACGATGTCACCGACAGCCAGACCGGCATTCACCCAGTCATCCTCGCCGCCAAGCTCCAGGTTGTTGGCATAGTCACCCGTCTCGCGGATGCCTTCCCAGATGAAGGTCTCCGTGAACGGAGCGGTCACCTCGAACGGAGCGGGCCAGGTGAGGTTGGACCCATCGGTCAGGACCAGGTCCAGCCGGTAGATGCCGGGACTGGTCAGTTCGTCCGGCAGGCTGAAGGACATGGCACCGTCCTCCCGGAGTTGATAATCCGTCACCTTCTTCCCCTTGATGAAGATCTGCTCGATCTTGAGGAGGTTCGATCCCACCAGAGTTATCTTCTTGCCGAGCGCATAGGAAGGTTTGTCGAAAGAGATGGAAACAGCCTCGTCATATTCGATGCCGATGGGCTCCGTCACGGCCGCATAGCCGCTTTCCGCCGTCAGGGTGATGACCCCTGTATAAGCTGCGGAAGGAATGGTGACGATCACGGTCTCCGGGCTCTGCACGGAGAATTCGCAAGGAACCAAAGTATGGTCCTTGTCACCGATCGTGACACTGGTCACCAGGTCCAGGTCGGCACCGGAAACGACCACCTCATCCTTTCCTGCAACAGCCTCGGACTTGTCCACACCGGATACGACCGGCTTCACCACCTCGATCTCTGGCGTAAAGGCCTGCTTACCGGACTCCAATGTCACGGTCACGCTGCCATCCTTGGCGGCGGTAGGCACCGTTGCAATGATCTTGCCACCTTCTATATGGAAGGCAGCCTGGGCATTGACGAAATCCACTTTCGACACGAGATCCAGGTCGGAACCGGTAATCTCCACCTCGCAATCGGCCTTGTAACGGCCATCTTCGGCGAGGGACTTGATGGCAAGATCTGCAACCGTGACGGTCTCGATCTCACCCGCGGAGAAGGCCTTGCCGGCAAAGGAAGTCAGGGTAATCGGTCCGTCCGAAGCAGAAGCCGGAAGGGTGAAGGACAGGCTTTTCCCGCCCTCAGCCACGCTGAAGTCCACATTTGCCGCACCGGCCAGGTCCACCTTCTCAATCATGTCCAAGTGGGCACCGGTGACGGTGATGACCTCGCCGCTCTTATAGGTCGCTTTCGCGGCCTCGTTCACGGTGGGATCCCCTACGATGAGTTCGGTCGCGGAATAGATCTGGTTCGGAATCGTGTTCGGATCGACCATTTCGTTCACGTCCCCCACGATAATATAGCCGGTGACGGCGTTGGAGGGGACGACGAACTTAAGCTCATGACGGTCCTTGCTCAGGAATTCGGTCACGTACACACCGCCCAGGATCACTTCCTGCACGTTGTTCAGGTATTCACCCCTGACCGTGACAACGTCGCCGGAGAGGACCTCCGCCGGAGCGAATGAATCCACTTCGATGGGTTCCGTGAACTCCAGGTCCGCGAAGGACTCCAGCACGGTACCATCCTTGGTGACGATGGCCACCTTGCCCACAATGGGACCTTCGAGCGGGACCATGACCCTCATTTCCCCATGGTCACCGGATTTGGTGACGGTGAAGTCGGTTACCGTGACACCGCCCGCAAAACGCACCTCGGAGACATTCTCCAGATTCGTACCCAGGATGCGGAGTTCGCCGCCACGCATCACGGGGTTCGGAGCGACGGCGCTCAGTGCAACGGCACCGGCATACTGGTCGGTATCGTACTCTTCGTGCTTACAGCCGGTCAGGGAGACCGCCGAGAGGCAGAGAGCCGCGATGGCAGCATATTTCAATACATTTTTCATAATCTCGATCTCCTCTCATTATTTGTAAGGGACAGCGCGGATGTTGTCGATCTTGATGATCGGCGTGCAGGAGTCCGCCGGTTTTTCACCGGCAGCGCAGATGAAGAGCCACAGGCTGGAGAAGCTGTCGGCGTTCAGGGTACCGGATGAAGGAGTACCCTCCCAACCGTAGGTGAATTCAGCCAGCGGAATGGTTGCGGTCACCCATTTGCCACCCGTATCGAAGCTGCCGGTCGCAGCCCAGGGACGATACAGCCCGCGAGGCGTCTCGTTCGAGGACATGTAGGTGTTGTTCGCTCCGGCGCACTGGTTTCCGTAAATATCCATCACGGCACCGCCGAAGGTGACTTTGTCGACGCCGGCCATGATAATCTGCATCGGCGTACCAGTCCAGGGATTGGAGGCGGGAACGCAGATCTCGAACTTGAGCGCCATGTTCTGCCAGTCGGTAAAGTCGGCGAGGTCGGTCAGACGGATTCCATTCGGGCCGTCCTGATAGTTCTCGGGATCGTTCCAGGAACCCGGCCAGTAGACGAAGGAGAAATGGGCTTCCTCCCAGTCACCGGTGAGCGGCGTAGTGCCGTCGCCAAACTGGAAGAAGCGGCCGCTCACGCCCGTGCCGTCATCGTCCTGGGAACTGTGGCCGTTCCAGCCGTGGTTGTCCAGGCCGGTCAGGCCGTCGAAGTCGAACAGCATAATCCTTGTACATGAACACGGACTGGGCGGTGCCGGAATCGTTGTAGACCTTGATCTTGCCCGGCTGTGCGCCGGCAGGGACCACGAGGCTCACGGCATCCCCGTCTCCGGAAGTCACCTCGACCGGATCAGCGCCCGGGAATTCGACGGAGATCGGCGGGAAGAGGTAGGAGCCGTAGATGCTGACGGTCTCGCCCGCCTTCGCCCACTCGTTGGACATGCCGGAAATCTTCGGCGCCGGAGGGAGAACCTTGAAGTCGTAGGCCACGACGGAACTGTCGCGGGTGATCAGGTACATCTTGTCCGTCTGCTCTTTGGGCATGTTCTTGGGTACTGCCACTACGATGGTATGCGGGGTCATGTAGCTCGAGTTCAGGACGGCGGCCTGGTCGTTGAAGTAGATATCGTGGACGCTGGTCAGGTTGTCACCGACCACACACACGAGCTCTTCCATATTGGCCTGGGTGATGGCGATGTCCCGGTCCGCATAGCGGATGAAGTGGACGGTAGGGACCCCGGTGGTTTCCTTGAAACGGTCGGGGTAGTCGATGGAGTCGCAAGCGGAGGCTGCGAGCGCCAGACCCAGGAGAAAACAGGTATGTTTGAATAATGTCTTCATCGGATCAGGAGATTAAAAGTCATAGGAATAAGCCTCGCGGACGTCCACATGGACCGCCTCGGCGGTGGAGGCCACATTCGGGTTCATCACGACGTCTTCCGTCGGGAAAGGAATCGTGAACATGGACGGTTTCACGTCCGTCAGCTCCTGGGAAGGATCGTAGGTCACGGCGCTGGCATCCCATTCGTGGGCGCCCGGGCCGACGTAATTGCCCTGCTCGTCGGTGACGTAGCGCTTGTACACGGCATCGAGACCGGCCCAGGTGGAACGGCGCTGCGCCTTCAGGTCGGCGATGCAGGCGTCCACATCGTAATAGGAACGGCGGACATAGTCGTACCAGCGGTCGCCCTCGAGGGCGAGCTCCAGGCGGCGCTCCTTCCAGATGTCATCATAGGTGACGGAGGTCAGGGGCGCGGCATGGGCGCGCTCGCGGATCTTGTTCACATAGGTGAGGGCGTCGGTAGTATTGCCGGTCAGGAAAGCGGCCTCGGCATACACCAGGTAGATGTCGCCCAGACGCAGGATATGCGTCGGAAGCTGGTTGTACATGCCGAAGGACGGATAACCGAAAGCGGCGATGTGGTCCGCCTTGTCACCGTACAGGTGCTTGCAGTAGTTGGCGCCGCTGCCGCAGCCGAAGGACTTGCTGGAAGCGTTGGACTCCAGGCCGCCGGGGGCATAGCTGTCGTCATAGAAGAAACGGTAGAAATCGAAACCGCCCATGTCGGTCCAGAAATAGTCGTACTGGTCGCCGAACATCATCATCGTGGCGCTGCGGCGGTCGTCGTTGTTCACGCGGCGGCTGGGCTCCTCGATGGCGGAAACGCCGAAAGCGTCCTGCAGGTCCACGGAAGGGCCTTTCCAGTCACCCCACAGGTTGCCGTTCTCGTCGAAGCCGACCAGGCCCACGTCGCACTGGATGGAGTTCTGGGAAGTCCAGACTTCCTGCTGGCACTGCCAGTGCCAGGTGAAGAGTTCCTCACCGGTCTGCTGGAACTGGTCCGGCTTCATCCGGAAGATGTCGGAATACTTCGGGGTCAGGGTGCGGCCTGAATTGTCGATGACATCCTTGGCATAGCGCGCGGCGGCGGCGAGGTCGCCCGTGCTCAGGGAACCTTCCACGCCGGCCTTGGTCAGATAGACCTTGGCGAGCAGCGCTTCGGCGGCGTAATAATCGATGCGGTTGAGTTTGCCGATATACGCATTCTTCGGAAGGAGTTCCATCGCCTTCTCGAGGGTCATGATGATATACTCGTAGACATCGGCCTTCTTGACCTTGTACACTTCGTTGTAGCTGGCGTCCTTGATCGTCTCGGTATTGTCATGGATGATCGGGACATCACCGAACGTGCGCACCAGGAAAAAGTAGGTCATCGCCTTCCAGGCGAGCGCTTCACCGATGCAACGGTTCTTGACAGCCTCGGATGCGGTGGTTTCCGCGTTCCGGATGTTGTTGATCACCGTATTGCACTGTGCATTCACGGCCCACAGGGAATAAGCCATGTTCTTCAGGTCCTGGTCCGTACCGTTCACGGTCAGGGTGGAATAGGCGTTCTGGCCCTGGTAGACATTGCCGCACATCGTCTCGGAACCGTAGATGTAGAAACGGATGATGTCGTACCACGGGGAATTGTAGAGATAGTTGATACCCTGCTCGACCTGCGCGTCATTCTTGTAGAAGTCGCCGGTGGTGTAGGAATCCTCGGACGGACGGTCCAGGAACTTCTCGCAGGAAGCGGCGCCAAGAACGACGGCGGCCGCAAGGATG
>CADCCI010000128.1 GCA_902799895.1 uncultured Bacteroidia bacterium
CGAGACCCTGCTGATGAACCGTTGCGCCACCCGTGAGCTGTTCGACCAGACCGTAAGCCTGATCAACGACTTCAAGGAGTATTTCATCCGCAGCGGCATGCCCGTGTACGAGAATCCCTCGCCGGGCAACAAGGCGGGCGGCATCTCCACCCTGGAGGAAAAATCGCTCGGCTGCACGCAGAAGAGCGGGAAAAGTGCGGTCCGCGGTGTCCTGCGCTATGGCGAACGCCTGTCGCAGAGCGGCTTGAACCTGTTGAGCGCCCCGGGCAACGACCTGGTGGCCTCGACCGCCCTGGCGGCTTCCGGTTGCCAGATCGTGCTGTTCACCACCGGTCGCGGCACCCCGTTCGGAACCTTCGTCCCGACGATGAAGATCTCTACGAATTCCGCCCTGGCTCAGATGAAGCACGGGTGGATAGACTTTAACGCCGGTACCTTGGCCGAAGGGGATCCGATGCAGCAGGTGGCCTACCGCTTTATCGACACCGTGCTGGCGGCCGCTTCGGGCGAACCCGTGTGCAGTGAGCGCAACGGCTGGCGGGAAATCGCTATCTTCAAAACCGGCGTAACCTTATAGTTTTATTACGAAAATTAACGTATATTTACATCCAATATGGAAAGATTGAATCGTTCGACTGCACCGCAGGCGAAACAATATACCGAGAAAATCATCCAGTTCGGCGAAGGCAACTTCCTGCGCGCTTTCATCGAGTGGATTATCTGGAAAACCAACCAGAAGACGGACTTTAACGCCTCCGTCGTGGTGGTCCAGCCCATCGACCGCGGTATGGTCGATATGCTGAACGAGCAGGACTGCCTGTATCACCTGAACCTCCAGGGTCTCCTGAATGGCGAACCGGTGGACAGCGTGGACCTGATCGATGTCATCAGCCGGGGTGTCAACCCCTATGCCGATTTCCAGGCATATATGAAACTGGCCGAACAGCCGGAGATGCGTTTCATCATCTCCAACACCACCGAGGCGGGCATCGCCTTCGACCCTGCCTGCAAGTTCGAGGATGCCCCCGCGTCCTCCTATCCCGGCAAACTGACCCAGCTCCTGTACCATCGGTACGAGTTCTTCCAGGGCGATCCGGCCAAGGGTATGATCCTCTTCCCGTGCGAGCTGATTTTCGAAAACGGCAAGCACCTGAAGGAATGCATCCGCCAGTACATCGACCTGTGGAAGCTGGGAGAAGGTTTCTCCAAGTGGTTCGAGACCGCCTGCGGCGTGTACAGCACGCTGGTAGACCGCATCGTCCCGGGTTATCCGCGCGACAATGCCGCCCAGCTGTGCGAGCGCGTGGGCTATCAGGACAACCTGCTGGACAAGGCTGAAATCTTCCACCTGTGGGTGATTGAGGCTCCGAAGGAAGTCGCTGCCGAGTTCCCGGCCGACAAAGCCGGTCTGAACGTGCTCTTCGTCCCGTCCGAGGCCCCGTACCACGAGCGCAAGGTGACCTTGCTGAACGGCCCGCACACCGTGCTGAGCCCGGTAGGCTACCTGAGCGGCCTGAATACGGTGAAGGAATGCTGCGAGGACGCCGTCGTAGGCCCCTTCGTCAAGAAGGTGATGTTCGACGAGCTGCTTCCTACGCTGAACCTCCCGAAAGAGGAACTGGAGAAATTCGGCAAGGATGTCATGGAGCGCTTCCGCAATCCTTTTGTCAAGCACTTCGTAACCAGCATCATGCTGAACTCCTTCCCGAAATTCAAGACGCGTGACCTGCCCGGTCTGAAGACCTTCCTGGAGCGCAAAGGCAGCCTGCCGCAGGGCGTTGTCCTGGGCCTGGCCGCCATCTGCACCTATTATAAAGGTGGCAAGCGGGGTGAGGACGAAATCGTCCCGAACGACGATCCGAAGATCATGCAGCTCCTGAAGGACCTCTGGGCTACCGGAGATGTCCGGAAAGTGGCCCAAGGTGTCCTGGCAGACACCTTTATCTGGGGTGAAGACCTCAACGCCGTTCCCGGCCTGACCGACCTGTTGGAAAAAGACCTTGCGCTCATCCAGGCAAAAGGAATGCGCGCTGCCGTAGAATCTATTTTATAAAGAACCGAACATGAGTACACAGAAACAACTGATGACCAACTGGCGCTGGTGGCTGTGCTCGCTGCTTTTCGTGGCGACCACGGTGAACTACCTCGACCGCCAGGTCCTTTCGCTGACATATGAGGAATTCATCAAACCGGAATTCCACTGGACGGATGCCCATTATGGCACCATTACCTCCTTCTTCTCCATCTTCTATGCCATCGCCTGCCTGTTTGCGGGCAAGTTTGTGGACTGGATGGGCACCAAGAAGGGTTATCTGATTGCCATCGGCGTTTGGTCCGGCGGCGCCTGCCTCCATGCCGCCTGCGGCTGGGTCTCGGCTTATCTGATTGATGGGATTGATTCCGTAGGCGCCCTGCGTGCCGTTGAAAAGGGCTCTGAACTGGCCCTGGCCATTTCTACGACTTCTGTGTATCTCTTCCTCCTGTGCCGGGGTATCCTGGCCCTCGGTGAGGCCGGAAACTTCCCGGCTGCGATCAAGGTGACGGCGGAGTACTTCCCCAAGAAAGACCGCGCCTTCGCGACGTCGATCTTCAACGCGGGAGCCTCCGTCGGCGCCCTGGCCGCACCCCTTACCATCCCGCCGCTGGCCCAGGCCTTCGGCTGGGAATGGGCCTTTATCATCATCGGTGGACTGGGCTTCCTGTGGATGTTCTTCTGGCAGTTCATGTACGATAAGCCCGAAGAAAGCAAACACGTAAACGAGGCCGAACTCGAATATGTCCACCAGGACGATGCCGCCGAGGCTGCCGAAAAGGCCGCCATCGCCGCGCAGAAAACCATCCCGATGCTCCAGTGCTTCCGCTACCGGCAGACCTGGTCCTTCGTGGTGGGCAAGTTCTTTACGGACGGTGTCTGGTGGTTCTTCCTGTTCTGGGCTCCTTCCTATTTCAGCAACCAGTTCAACGCCCCTGCCACTTCCGGTCTGGGCCAGGCCCTGATTTTTACGCTCTACGCCATTGTGACGGCAGTGTCCATTATCGGTGGCTACCTGCCCAAGATCTTTGTGGATAAGAAAGGCATGAATCCCTATGCCGGTCGGATGTTGGCCATGCTCATCTTTGCCTTCTTCCCGATTGCGGCCCTCTTTGCCCAGCCGCTGGGCGTCCATTTCAACTCGCCCTGGTGGCCGGCCATCCTCATCGGTGTGGCCGCCGCGGGACACCAGGCCTGGTCCGCGAACCTCTTCTCTACCGTTGGCGATATGTTCCCGAAGAGCACCATCGCCACCATCACCGGTATCGGTGCCATGGCGGGCGGTCTGGGTTCGATGATCATCCAGAAGGTGGCCGGTAACCTGTTTACCTATGCCGAAGAGGCAGGCAGCGCCTTCCATTTCATGGGCTTCGAAGGCAAGCCGGCCGGTTATTTCATTGTCTTCTGCTGCTGCGGTGTGGCCTATCTGCTGGCCTGGACCCTCATGAAGACCCTGGTTCCGAAATATAAAGCCGTTGAGATATGATGAGTGGTGACCTGTTTTCCCTGAAGGGTAAGAACGCGTGGATTACGGGCGGCGCCCACGGCATCGGCTTCAGTATCGCCTGTGCCTATGCGGCCGCCGGCGCAGACTGGATTGTGTTCAACTGTTCCAACGAAGCTTCGCGCCAGAAAGGTTTGGATGCCTATCACGCGGCCGGAATCGAGAACGTGCGCGGCTATGTCTGTGACGTGACCGATGAAAAGGCCGTCCACGCCCTCGTGGAGCAGATTCATGCCGAGGTGGGCCCCATCCACATCCTGGTAAACAATGCCGGCATCATCAAACGTATCCCGATGCACGAGATGAAACGCGCCGAGTTCCAGCAGGTGATCGATGTGGACCTGGTGGCGCCGTATATTTGCGCTGCCGCCGTGGTTCCCGAAATGATGGAACGCCGCGAAGGAAAGATCATCAATGTATGCTCCATGATGTCCGAACTGGGACGCGAGACCGTATCGGCCTACGCCGCCGCAAAGGGGGGCCTGAAGATGCTCACCCGGAACATCTGCTCGGAATACGGAGCCTACAATATCCAGTGCAACGGTCTGGGACCGGGCTATATCGCCACCTCGCAGACCGCGCCCCTGCGCGAGCGCCAAAGCGATGGCAGCCGTCATCCTTTCGACGCCTTTATCGTGGCCAAGACCCCTGCGGGCCGCTGGCTGGCTCCCGAAGAGCTGGCCGGTCCGGCGGTCTTCCTGGCCTCGAAGGCCTCCGATGCCGTAAATGGCCACATCCTGTATGTGGACGGCGGCATCCTGGCATATATTGGAAAACAACCTTAATGGTGTAACGGATCATGAAACTGAATTGTCAGGTACGACAGGCATCGAGCAACGTGGATGCCAAACACTATGATACGGAACGTCTCCGGAAAGAATATCTCGTAGAGAACGTGATGGTTCCGGACGAGATCAACATGGTCTATTCCATGTTCGACCGCATCATCGCGGGCGGAGCCGTTCCCGTGAAAGAAGAATTGCTGCTCAGCGCCCCCGATATCC